>JBIJBP010000194.1:0-7287 GCA_044345155.1 Prosthecobacter sp.
GCCTCATTTGCGGCAACATGACCCCGCCCGTGGACGGCCGGCCCGCCCTGCTCACCCATGACGAGGTCTGCACCGTCTTCCACGAGTTCGGCCACCTCCTGCACCAGCTCTGCGGCAACGTCGAAATACCCTCGCTCAACGGCGTCAGCGTCTACTGGGACTTCGTCGAACTGCCCTCCCAGATCCTGGAGAACTTCTGCTGGGAGCGCGAAAGCCTCGACCTCTTCGCCCGCCACCATGAAACCGGCGAAGCCATCCCCGCGCGGCTCTTCAAGAAGGTCATCGCCGCCAAGAATTACCGCAGCGCCAGCGACATCATGCGCCAGCTCAGCTTCGGCAAGCTCGACCTTGAGCTGCACATCCATCACGCCACCGACCAGGAGGCCGACCTCGACACACTCAGCCGACGCCTCATCCAGGACTACGTGATGCCATTGAAGACGGAAAACCCCACCATGGCCCGCCGCTTCGGCCACCTGTTCAGCAGCCCCGTCGGCTACGCTGCCGGCTACTACAGCTACAAATGGGCCGAGGTGCTCGACGCCGACGCCTTCACCCGCTTCCAGAAGGAGGGCATCCTCAATCCCAAGGTCGGCCGCGAGTTTCGCGACAAGATCCTCAGCCGAGGCAACAGCGAGGACCCCGCCAAGCTCTTCCGCGACTTCATGGGCCGCGACCCCGATCCGATGGCCCTGCTCGTGAGGGCGGGGCTGGCGTGACCGAGCCCTGAGCTCAGCGGCGCGACTCCACCGGAATGGGTGTCGTGGTGATCTCCGCCGGGATGCCGCGCAGATGCAGATCGAGAAACTGCTTCACTCGCTCCTCCAGCAGCGGGCTGCGAAAGCCGTGGCCGCCGCCGCTCATCACCTGGAGCAGGGATGAAACCCCCGCCTTCTTCAGGGCAGCGTGAATTTCCTCCGCCTGAGCAAAGGGCACCAAAGGATCCTCGGTGCCATGCGCGGTGAAAAACGGCGCGTCACCCTTCGACACATGCGTCACCGGCGAGGCCTCGCGCGCCGCCGCCTCACGCTCCGGCACGGGCCCGCCTAACAAAAGGGCTTCCGGATAATCCCGGCCCTTCGTGCGGTCCACGCTGCTCGGCTGACGGATCATGGTGAGGAAGTCCTCCGGGCCGAAGTAGTTCACCACGCAGGTCACCCGGCTGTCCTGGTCCCGATGAGCGCCCAGGGTGCCCTCAAGCTCCTTCACATCACCGCTAGTGCCGAGAAACGACACCAGGTGCCCGCCGGCCGAACTTCCCCACACGCCGATCTTCGTGGCATCGAGCCCATGCTCGGCGGCATGAGCCTTGATCCAACGAATCGCGGCCTTGCAGTCATGGATCTGGGCAGGCCATTGAGCCTCGTGGGTGAGCCGGTAGCCCACGCTGACGCCCGCATAGTCCCCGCTCTCAACAAACCGCGACAGATTGCTGATGCCGCTGCTCTTGTCACCCGCACGCCAGCCGCCTCCGTGAATGAAGACAATGACCGGCAGAGGCTTGCCGGGCCTGCGGTTCTTCGGCAGATAAAGGTCGAGCTTCTGGCGTGGGTTGTCCGTGGCGGCATAGGGCAGGTCACGCAGGGCCTCCATCCCCGCAGGCAGGGGCCTTGCGACAGTCGTCCGTTGCTGGACGCTGCCGCCGCGCCTCGGCCTTCCCCGGCCCACGACGGCCAGATGCTCCTCGCGCGATATGAATCCGTCGCCGTTGCCGTCCACTCGCGCGAAGTTCTCACGCAGGCGCCCGGGAAGCTCGTCCCGGGACAGCCGACCGTCCTTGTCCTTGTCCATCAGCTCAAACTGCCGGAGCGGCCCGGCCTCCTCCTGCGGTGAAGTTTGTTGGGCCAGGACCGGCAGGCTGGCGAGGGCGACCAAGGAAAGAAGACGCGGCTTGTTCATGAGCGCGGCTGAAACCCCGCCGCCCATCCCAAAGTTTCGCAGCATCTCACCACGGACCGTGCGGCCGGCCTCCTCTCGTTCTTGCCTGCGGCCAAACGCCGCCTACATGCGGCCCATGATCCGACTCCTCGCCCTCACCTCTCTGGCCTGCCTGCCCCTGCTGGCCGCCGATGACTACAAGCTCGGCCCGCTTTCCCAGGAGAATCCGGCCGCGCCCAAGGGCAGGGTCATCCAGATGCCCGAGCATGTCTCGAAGATCTTTCCCGGTACGAAACGCGACTGGTGGATCTATGTGCCCGCGCAATACACGCCCGAAAAGCCGGCCAATCTCATGGTCTTTCAGGACGGTCATGACTATGTCGGCGTGAAGGGTGCCTGGCGCGTGCCGGTGGTCTTTGACAACCTCATCGCCGCCGGGGACATGCAGCCCACCCTCGCCGTCTTCCTCAACCCCGGCCACATCGGCGAAAGCAAGCCCGCCAGCGCCTGGAAAAACAACAACCGCGGCAAGGAATACAACTCCCTGGGCGACACCTACGCCCGTTTCCTCCTGGAGGAAATCCTGCCGCAGGTGCAGAAGGACTACCGCCTCACCGACAACCCGGAAGGCTGGGCCATCGCCGGAGCCAGCAGCGGCGCCATCTGCGCCTTCACCGTGGCCTGGGAACGCCCCGACAAGTTCCGGAAGGTCTTCTCCAGCATCGGCAGCTATGTCGACCTGGCGGGCGGTCATGTGTATCCTTCACTGATCCGCATCACCGAACGCAAACCCCTGCGCATCTACCTTCAGGACGGCAGCGGCGACCTTGACAATCCCTTTGGCAACTGGCCCATCGCCAACCGTCAGATGGCGGCGGCGCTGGCCTTCATGAAGTATGATTACACGTTCAAGTTCGGCGAGGGCGCGCACAACTCGAAGCATGGGGCAAGCCTCTTCCCCGAGGCCATGAAGTGGCTCTGGAGGTAGTCGTCAGCAGCCTCAGGCCGCACGCCGCACTTCCCAGGTGTGGATCGCCGGGTTGCAGATGTCGCGCACAAACGGTGCGTCAGGGGCGTTGTCGCCAAAGACGTAGATGCGCTTGCGCAGGGTGAGCCGGGTGATGGTGAAGCCCGGGTTCTGCAGCGATCTGAAATAACCGAGGATGGTCTCCTTTTCCAGGTCCAGCGCGCCGCCCTTCATGCCATAGTCGAGGACGAAGGCCGCCTTTTCAAAAGCGGGCGTGGTGGCGTCACGGATCTCCTGGCTGATCGGGTCGAGAAGCACCTGGCGCACAAAAGCCTCCAGGGCCTGGGGATCACCCTCATAGTCCACGCGATAAACATTGCCCTCACGGAAGGTCAGCTTCTGCGCCAGGGGGGCGTAAAGCAGCTTCTGGCAGTCGCTTTCGTGATCAAATTTGCCGAGGATTTCGAAGGCTTGGGTCATGGTCCGGCTTTGCCTAGCGAGGAGACGGGCGGCTGCAACGAGGGATTCGCGGCGGGTTGCACCGCGGCAATCCCGGGGGATGATCCGCCCATGAGCCTCGACCTGATCTCCGCCGCCCGACCGGACACCGCCATTATCCTGGGATCGGGCTTGGGTAGCGTGGCCGAGGCCCTGGGAGTGGAGGCCGAGGTGCCGTTTGCCGAGGTGCCCGGCCTGGGCGCCTCCACCGTGCCGGGTCATGCCGGCCGCCTGGTGCTCTGCCGACTCTCCGGCCGGGCTGTGCTCGTCGCCCAGGGCAGGCGGCATTTGTATGAAGGCCTGAGCGCCCATGAAGTCGCCGCCGGCATCCGGTTCATGAATGACCTGGGCGTCCGCCGGGTGGTGCTGACCAACGCCGCCGGGGCCATCAACGCCGGGTTTGAAGTCGGCGGCCTGATGCTGATCACCGACCATCTGAACCTTCAGGGCACCTCCCCGCTGCTGGGCGGGCCGCATTTTCATGACATGAGTGAGGTGTATTCCAGGTCCTGGCGCGAACGCTTCCAGCAAGCCGCCCGCGGGCTCGGCCTGAAGCTGCATGAAGGCGTGTACGCCGCCTTGTTAGGCCCGCAGTATGAAACCCCGGCGGAAATCCGCATGCTGCGAACACTCGGGGCGGATGCGGTCGGCATGTCCACGGTGCCGGAGGCCATCCAGGCCAGGGCGCTTGGCATGGAGGTGGCCGGCCTTTCGATGCTCACCAACTGGGCCGCCGGGCTGAAGCCTCAGACGCTTGACCACGGCGAAGTCGTGGCCGTGGGCAGGCAGGCCTCCCAGGATCTTGCCCGGCTGCTACAGGCTGCCCTGGCCTCCTGAGTGCAAGCCGGGCTTGCCTCGCCAAACGCCAGGGCTTAGGTCGCCGGCCATGAAAAGCATGACAGGATTTGGCCGCGGCGAGGCCCGGCAGGAAAGCACCAGCACCACCTGGGTGGTCGAGTGCGCCAGCGTCAACCGCAAGCAGCTTGAGGTCAGCGTCAGCCTGCCCCGTGAAATCGGCGACCTGGAGACGCAGGTGCGCAACCAGGTTTCCGCCCTCTGCTCGCGCGGCCGCGTCAACGTCCATGTCCGCTCCAGCCAGGGCGGCGCCATCGGCACGATGCCACGCATCGACGAAGCGCTCGCCGCCTCCTATGTCGAAAAGCTGCGCGACATGGCGGCCCGTCTGGGGATCGCGCCCGACCTGTCCCTGAGCGAAGTGGTCCGCCTGCCGGGCGTGCTGGTCAGTGAAGCCACCGAGGCACCGCCGGAGGAAGTCTGGCCCTTTCTGCAAACCGCCCTCGCCGCCGCCCTGGAACAGCTCGTGGTCATGCGCTCCGCGGAAGGCGTCAACCTGCGCGCTGATATCGAATCACGCCTGAACAACATCGAAAGCCTGGCCGCACGCATTGCGGAGCTGGCCCCCACCGTGCCGGAGCACCAGCGCCAGGTCCTGCACCAGCGCCTTCAGCAGGCCGGGCTGCCGATTCCCCTGGAGGACGAACGCCTGGTCAAGGAGATCGCCCTTTTCGCCGACCGTACGGACATCTCCGAGGAGCTCTCCCGTGCCGCCAGCCATCTCCAGCAGTTCCGCAGCTACCTGGCTTCCACGGAACCGGTGGGCCGCAGCCTCGATTTCCTGGTGCAGGAGTTCTTCCGTGAGTTCAACACGATGGGCTCCAAGTGCAACCACGCCGCCATCGCCCACCACGTCGTCGCCGCCAAGACCGAACTGGAGAAGATCCGCGAGCAGGTGCAGAACGTCGAGTGACCGACAAAACGACGTCGGTTGCCGCCGGGTTGTTATACCCATCCCTCCAGCCCCGTATGTCCTTCCATGGACCGTCGTGACTTTCTCAAGACCAGCGCCGCCGTGGGCATGGCGCAGGCCCTCCTGCCAGCCAGGGCCGCCGCAGCGCGCCAGCCTGATTTGATCCGAACGGAAAACGCCCGGCCAGGCGCCAGCTTCCAGCTCACCCGGGTGATGCCGGACAACGCGAAGTCCTACCGCACCTCGCTCATTGAAGGCTATTGCTCGCGCCAGTCCTTGAAGGCCGGGGAACCGCTCGACATCTTCGTCAGCACCCAGCCTGCCTCACGCTTTCAGATCGAGGTCTTCCGCATGGGCTACTATGGCGGTGAAGGCGCCCGCCTCATGACCACGCTCGGCCCCTTTGATGGCAAACCGCAGCCGGTTCCCGAAATGGGCGAAAACCGCCTGCGCGAATGCCGCTGGCAGGCCTCGACCCGTCTCACCATTCCCGAGGACTGGCCCAGCGGCGTGTACCTCGGCCGGCTCAGCACGATCGCCGCCAATCCCGACAAGCCTTACTGGCAGAGCTACGTCGTCTTCATCGTCAAGGACGACCGCCCTGCGGACATCCTCTTCCAGTGCAGCGACAACACCTGGCAGGCCTACAACCGCTGGCCCGTCAACGAATCGCTCTACACCGACCCGCGTGCCGCCCACGCCCCCGGCGTCAGCGTCAGCTTCGACCGGCCCTACGGCAAGTATGTCCAGATCTTTGAAAACCCGCTCAGCATCGGCAGCGGCGAGTTCCTCCTCTGGGAATACCCGCTCTGCTACTGGCTGGAGAAGGAGGGCTATGACGTCACCTACTGCTCCAATGTCGACAACCTCGACCCCGCCAACCTGGCGCGGGCGAAAACGATGATCAGCGCCGGTCATGACGAGTACTGGGACCTGCGCCAGTTCCATAACGTCAAGAAGGCGATCAATGACGGGCTCAGCGTCCTCTGGCTCTCCGCCAACGACGTCTACATGGTCACGCCCTTCACACCCGGCGCCCAGGGCGCAGCGAACCGCCGCCTCACCCGTGAAACCTGCTACGGCGAGTTTCGCGAGGAGGAGAAGGAGGCCTACTCCAAAGTGCTCGGCCCCTTTGAAAAAACCGGCCCGGACGAGCGCGAGATCATCGGCGCACGCACCATCGTGCCCTTCAACGGCGGCGGTGACTGGACCTGTGCAAAGCCGGGCCACTGGCTCTTTGAAGGCACCGGCATGAAGAAGGGCGACAGCATCCCAGGCCTCGTCGGCTGGGAGTTTCATGGCGACCCCGACACTGCACGCCAGGGCCTTGACGTGGTCGCCGAGGGCAACGTCTGGGCAGGTGGAACCCGGCTCGGCAGGTATGCCGCCACCGTCTTTGAAGGACCGAAAAACAACATCGTCTTCAACGCCAGCACCATCTTCTGGTCCCAGGGCCTCGCCGATCCCCCGGGGCACATGATCCCCTGGAGCCATTATTCACGGCCGCACGGTCCGGACGCCCGGGTGCAGCAGATCACCCGCAACGCCCTGAAGCGCGCCCTGGCCTAACCAAGAGCGCGAAAAGCGGACTCACCATGTGCTGATCTTGTCGTTGGTTGGGCAGCCCTTGGCAAAGCCCGGCGCACCTGACATGACGGGCACGGGGGATCGTTGGTTTTCACGAACCCAACGCCGCCCGTGATGAACACCCGCACCGCCGCCCCCCTCCTTCGCCACGAACTCGACCGCCGCCGTTTCATGGCCGGCACCGCCAGGTCCCTCCTGGGCGTCGGCCTGCTGCCCGCCGGAGAACACCTTTTCTCCGGCAAAGTCCTCGCCGCCGGTGAAGGCGCGGCCACCGCCAAGCAGGTGCCCACCGCCAAAAACGTCATCTTCCTCTACATGACCGGCGGCCAGAGCCACCTCGACACCTGGGATCCCAAGCCCGGCAACACCGAGGTCATGGGCCCGACGAAGGCCATCAAGACCAGCGCCGACGGCGTCCAGGTCGGTGAATACCTGCCACGCATGGCGAAGCAGATGCACCATGCCTGCGTGCTGAACGCCGTGGCGACCAACACGGCGGCCCATGAGCAGGCCAACTACTTCATGCACACCAGCTTCGGCCTGCGCAGCACCATCAAGCACCCCGGCATGGGCGCCTGGCTGAGCTTCT
>JBIJBP010000195.1:0-7205 GCA_044345155.1 Prosthecobacter sp.
CTCCGGGCGGTGCAGAAGACCGCCGACAGTGAGGTGTGAGGTGCAGTGAGGTTTGGCTGACCGTTATGTAGAGACTCATTAAATGGTCTTTCATTTTCTGAAATTGCTCCGCATTTTTCCGCGCACGCGGAACGACTGGAAAAACCTCCCTCCACCTCACACCTCACTGTTGGGGATGCCCCGGAGGAAATCAGGGCGGAGGGTTCCGAGGGGCGGAGAAAGCGGTATTTGCAGCAGTTGGCCGATGTCCGCTGGACGCCAAAGACCACGCCCCCGAGCTCCCGGCCGTCGAACTTGGCGAGCAGCTTGGCGAAGGCGACCATGCCGCGCTTCTGCGTGAAGTCGATCCAGTCGAACAGCTCCTGAACCTCCTCCACCTCCCGCACCCACTCATAGACCGTGTTCTTGGGCGTCCATTCGCTGCCAAACCGGCCGTGTCCCAGGCCGAAGAACTGACGCATGGCACGGGTGTCCTGGTCGCCGGAGGACTGGCTGTCGGCGTGCGGCTGGCAGGGATCCGGCAGCCCACAGGCGGCCAGGATGCCTCCAACGACCCTGCCCCAGTCCGGAAAGGAGGTGAACGGACTCGGTCCGGGCGGGCATCCGTTGCCAACCCACTGGGCGACCAGGGCGGCAATCGCGGAAAGCAGCTCGGAGCGGTTCTGCCGCACCCAGTCCAGGAGGTTCGGCTGACGGTAGCGGTGACCGTTGATGTCCTCCGGCGTGAACCTCAGCCGGATGCGGCGGCAGCGGCGCTCAATGTCCGGCTCCCAGGTGGCGTTGTTGGCCGAAAAGCTGAACTCCGTCTCATTGGGCAGGACCAGGGTTTCGCTCACGCCGAGGCGGCGGTCCTCCCAGATGCCCGAGTTGTCGGTGGCCGCCTCAAGAGCGGCATAACGGACGTGCCCCTTCATGTTGGCGAGGTGGAAGAACCGGCTGCCGGCCATCAGGGCGGAGGTGATGCGCTTGCGCATTTCCTCGTCACCGTCCTTGGAGAGCGGGGCGCAGATGATCGAGCGCCCGGTGTAAAGGACGTGCGTCACATCGGCGCAGGTGTCCTTGCCGCAGCCCTCCCGGTTGCCGTCATAGATCCAGAGGGGCGTGCGCTTCCAGCGCATCAGCCCCCGGCAGAACGGCGTGATGAGGCGGGCCAGGGCATGCACCCTGGCCTGTTCGTCCTGCCACCAGAACCCGCCCTCCTCCGGCTGGCAGAACAGCTCGCCCAGCAGCAGGCGAAGGGCCTCCTCAAAGCCCATCGGGCGCAGTATCGGGGCGTCGGGGCTCAGCCAGGTCCCGAAGCGCTCGTCATAGCCGGGCATGGGATAGACCACCTGTCCCTCGTGAAGGACCGGCACCGGCACGTCCAGCAGGCGGACGATCCTGGGCAGGCGGGAGAGGAACTGCCGGGCCGAGAGCACCACACGCGCGTCGGACTCGGCCATGCTCTTCTGCATGAACACGCTGTCGCCTGCCTCATCCTGCCTGAGCACGCCGGTTTCCACCGAGCGCTCGGCGGCGGTCACCAGGTCGGCCGCCTTGAGCGTGTGCAGCATGGTGCCGGGGATCGCGCCCCTGGCGTCGGACTCCTTCACCATCGTGATTTCAACGACGTTTCGGGAGAACTGAAACAGATCCAGCCTTGGTCCGATCACCTCCCCCAGCTCGGTGGCGAACTCGCTGTGGCTCCGGCCGGTGCCAGGAAGCTCAATCTTCGGACGGGCGCCCGAAGGCCGCACGCCCGGCTGCCAGACGCGCAGCCCGGTGCAATGAGCGGCAATGATCCCAGGGCGCTGCGACTCGCACCATTGCACGAAGTCAGGCGCACCCCGCTCGTCGCAGTGGGCATGCAGGCAGCGGAAGGCCGGCAGGGTGCCGGGCGCGTTGAAGAGCACCGTGTCCGATCCCGGTTCGCCCTTCGCCCGTTCGCTGTGCTGGTCCTGCCACGGGCAGCGCACGGCCCACTTGCCGGTGTCCGGATCCAGGCAGCCACCCAGGATGTCCAGTTCCCCGGCCACCTTGACCAGATCCAGCGTGCGCAGGTCTTCCCGCCATTGGGACCACCAGGGCTTTTCCTTCGCAGGGCGGCCCGGCTTCCTGACCTCCGGCGTTGCAAAACCGAACCACCTCCGCAGCTGTTCCCAGCTCACCTCGGGGATCGGGCCGGTCACCTCCCAGGTGTAGCGGTGGCCGCTTTTGTGGACGGAGGGACTGAGCACCAGGTTGAGACCATCAAAATAGAGCTCGGCGCTGACCTGAGGGGTGAGCTGGCTGGTGAGGGCTTTCCTGGACTTGAGCACGCCCTCAGGCAGGTCGCGGCAGATGAAATGCAGGTGGGCACCTCCTCCGGTGCGCTCCCGGGGCAAGGCGGCAAGCGCCGGATGAGCTTCCAACCAGGCGCGGACCGAAGCACCGCTGTCAGGCTTGCTGTCGAGGTCCACGGCGACGAAGGGCGGTCGGACCACGACACCGAGGTTGTAGGGCATTCGGGAGGAGAACACCTCATGAAGGTCCTCCGGGGTCACGTCGGCTGCCTTGTGGTCGCGCCAGCCTTTGGAACAGGGCTTCTTGCCCCGTTCTTTTTCATCGCCGCGATCGGGCGGCACGAGGGGATGCACGGCCCAGCCGAGCTGCTGGTGGTAGAAGGTGGCGGCACGCAGACGGTCCCAGGAATGAATGTCCTCAGGAATCACCCAGCCACGGTCGGGAGTGGAATCAAACTCGGGGTGGTTGATTCCTTTGATTCCATTCTGAGCCCCGGAAATGGAATCAAACTCGGTCTGGCCGGAGGGTTTGATTCCACGGGTTGATTCCAAATTGGAATCAAACTCGGGCCGGTTGATTCCTTTGATTCCATCCTGAACCCCGAAAATGGAATCAAACTCGGTCTGGCCGGAGGGTTTGATTCCACGGGTTGATTCCAAATTGGAATCAAGTTCAGGTCGGTTGATTCCTTTGATTCCATCCTGAGCCCCGGAAATGGAATCAAACTCGGTCTGGCCGGAGGGTTTGATTCCACCGGTTGATTCCAAATTGGAATCAAGTTCGGGTCGGTTGATTCCTTTGATTCCATCCTGAGCCCCGGAAATGGAATCAACCGCAGCGTGCTGCTTCCACTGTTCGCGTGCCGCCCGTTTGAGCAGTGTGGACACGGACACGCCAAATTGCTCGGCCACACACCTCAGGGAGCTGCCGCCGGCTTCATAGCTGCTGCGAATCTTGTTCCAGTCCACGCTCATCGTGCCACCTCCCCTTCAGCCTTGGAAGCGCGCTTGGTCCGCTCAGAGGTAAGCTTCCTGTTGATCTTCAGGTAGCCGATCACCTCCACAATGTCGTAGCGCACCACGGACCCCAGCTGGAAGTGGGGCAGCCCCACCTTGCGCAGGTTGATGAGGTGCCGCACGCTGACCTTGAGCAGTTTGGCGAGTTCAGGTTCAGTGAGCCACACTTGTGGCCGGGGAGGTGCAGGTTGGTTCATACCCCCCTGAAAGGATGTCAACCAACCTGAGGAGGTCGGCCCTGGTGATGTTCGTTGCGCAACGAAGGCGGTCGGTGCTGCTGTGGATCAGTCGGAGGTTCGACGTTTCAGCAATCCGAGGTGCCTTAAACACGTGAACCCGCCAGGCGCTCAAGACCTGGGTTATCAGGCCTCGCTAGGAATTTTCCCTCCTTGTTGCGCAACGAGCTGAGATTGAGAACCGATATCGCAGCCAGCCGCATGGTTGGTGCGGAGCTGCGGCGTTACGGAAATCCGCACTGTTCTTTGCGGCGGGGGTGGGAGCGGGCGGAGCACTTCAGCGGTGGGCAATGGGCGGAGCTGGTGAGCTCTGCGAGCCACACTTGCCGATTTACTCCAGCCACCGTTTAAGCATTTCAAAAGCTGCCTTCTCGTTATACACGCGGTTCAAGGTGCTCCAGATGTCGTTGGGAGATGCGTCACCTTGACGGATGAGCTGGTGTCTATACTTGGACATGTCTTTACCAAGCTTCTCACGGACTGCTTGCGTTGGATTCGCCGGACGTGGAACTGCAATGCCACCTGCAACGAGGTAATCAATGACCAGCGGCAACGCGACTGTTCGCTCATACTCCGCGTTCACGGAATCGAACCACAAGCGAACTACGTTGGATGTGTCAATCAAAGAGCGAAAGCTGAATGCTGGCGGTTTTGGAACCTCTGCACCCTGAGCGAGGCGAAAGAAGACACCAAATGGACTTTGCTCGTCGCCTTGCGTGATGGTGTCGATCCTCGCCATTTTGTCATGCAGCCAAGCATCTTCATTCCCTCGCTGTTTCAACCATGCTTTGGTTTGAATGTGCTTGTCAGGGCCAGTCACAAACGCCGCTGTAAACTGCTTGGCATCGCTGGGGTTGGCGTTGAGATGCACGAGCGCCAAGTGGACAGCGATCTTCTCGCAAGCAAGAGCGAGCACATCGTTGTTGTGGCCGCCTTTGGCTTTATACGCATCCGCCATTGAGAGCAGGCTTGCCGTTAGCTGTGGTCTGGTTTCTTGAACCGCGAAGTTGCCGACAGCAGCGCCGTGCAGTTTGCCGAGGATCAAAACGGATAGCGCCAAATCATCTTTGTGCGCGGTTCTGACATCTTCAGGCTGGCGCTCAATCCATGAGGGTGACCGCAAGACAGGCCACTCCTGCTTATGATCGAGAGTGAGCGATAGCGTTTCAGGAAAGGATTTCTTTTCGAGTTCTGCCATCCATTGCGCTGGAGTGGCGAGTTCTACGGCTCCGGCGAAACGGCAGAGCATGAGCAACGTGATTGTGATACACGGAAGTGTTTTCATGGCGGAGTTCAAAGGCTGAAGAAGTCGAAGGTGAGGGGAACCTCGGTGGCTGTGTTGTAGTTGAGACGGTGGAGGAAGACGCCACCACCTGGCCCAAGGGTATCAAATCCAGCTTGCACCTCTGCCGCACGAGCAGGGCTTACGTCTCCCAAGAACGGAACACTGACGCCTTTGTCGTCGTAATCGAAGTCGTAAATGTCGTCCACAGTGCCGCTGAACCAGACGTCAGTGACCCTCTGATTTATCCAATGCACTTCAATGGTGACGGTTCCGTTTATCTTCACTTTTCCGAGTGCAAGCCACATATCCACGTCCTGCATGTTTGGGGCTGGCTCAAACGGATTGAGGATTCCAATGATGGCTTTGCAATCGTGGCCGATAGCTCCCGTGAGTTCCTCCCAAGTCCAACTGAATGTGCCCGTCTCCTCGCCTGGGTTATCTGCAAAGTATTGGGCGATTTCATCGTGTCGGTTGTTCAGAACATTGTCTTTGATGGCCGTCTTGAACCGTTGCGCTCTCACGAAGTCCTGGCAGATCACGTTCGTCTCATCATAAAGCCAACGCTTGCCATCACCGGGGTTTGCTCGCGGTGTGAACTTGATGCCAATGGGATGAGTCAGCCCTGTTTCAGTTCTGCTGATCTTAACGTCAAAGTATCCCATCGCTTGCGGTGGCTGGGTGCCCGCACCGAAAGCAAAGAACAACTCCGAAGCGCTAGGGAACTGTCCAGCCACACTTGCTGCGAGTTGGTCGTTGTTCTGCTTGCTCGACGTATAGCGGGCCTGAGAGACGACGGTAAACTTGAAGGGCAATGATTGTGGATTCGCGCCGCCTCCTGGCGGATCGTGCATGCGCTTCGGTGTTGGTAGCAACTCTCCAGAGGCAAGGTTTCCATCTCCGTTCTGATCGTAGCCAACGACGACAACATAATCTTTATCGTCCGCATTTGCGATGCTGCCTGCATCAATGGTAACGCGAACAGTTGTTCCATCCGCATCGTAAGTTGAGCTGCCCGACGATGGAGAGGTTGGTGTGTTCGCTGGGGCGAGCCTCCACAAGATTTTACTTCGCATGTCAGCAGCGATTGCACTTCCAAGCTTCAACTTGGCGTGGCCCTTGCCGTCTTGTCTCGCGCCCATGATGATGTAGGAGCGGTTGTTGTTGCCCGTCGCGTCTGGCATTCCGTTCGCTTCCACATCTGTGATTTGGTCAGACCATGCTTCCTTTAAGTCAATGGGCAGGAGGCGGAGGGTGTTGGTGACTGCGGTGTTGTCGTCGTTGCTGTCGATGTAGCCGGTCTGGCTCATGATGGACTCGGGGACCGCTGCCTGGCCGGATTCGTCGATGTGGATGGTGAAAGTCTGGTAGGTCGTGTCTGATGTGGGGGTTCCCGGTTCATAAAGCGTCCCTCCCTTTGTCTCGATCCTCTCCAGCAGCACGAGCACGTCATGTCCTGCTGGCAGCGCAACCTGATTGCTGGTGCCGGGCGTGACAGCTACAAGAACGGGCCTAGTCTGTTGCCATACTTTACTACGCACCGTCTTGAACCCAGGTTCCGTTTGAGAGTAGCCGTTGGCCTGGCTGTAACACGACAGAAGCACTCTGCTTTCTGAATACCAGGGATCGACAAGGCGGAGGTTAGGCGGCCTTGATCCGGCGATCAGGACGCCCATGCTGGGCACAACTGAATAAGATGCATTTGGGTAGAAGTCATAGTTGGAAACCGTGCCCCCATCCTTCCAGTCGTTGACCTCGGCATGGCTGGAGGTGTTTATCTCGCCATTTTCCGTCTTGTGCATGTAATCAAACCTGTGGACCGAAACATCCAGCGAGCTGGACTGCGCAAATTTCCATTTCAGTTCAAACGGCGGGTTGGGACCGGGTTCACCGGGGCCGCCTGGTCCTCCAGGTGTCCCCGGCCCGCCGGGGCCTCCACCTGTTTCTGACGGCAGCACCTCCAGGCTCAATGCGGTCTTGAGTCCGTTGCCCAGGCTGGTGAAGAACGTGTATCTGCCGACCTGCGCGGGCGCCTGGACATTGACGCAGAGGTAGCCCGCCTCGTCCGTCCTGAGGGTGTACGGGTTGGCCCCCTGAGACGAATCACTGCCAGCGAGGCCGCTGCCAGGCCTGAAAAGCAAGCCGTCCGGGCCGCTGAAGGTCACTTCTTCATCAGCCATGACCGAATCCAGGGTTCTCTCGCCTGTGGAGTCCACCACCTCGCGGACCGCCTGCACGACGACGGGCTCGGGCAGGGGCTGGCCGGCGATGGCGGTTTGCACGCCTCCGCGCCGCACGCGCAGATACGTCGTGTCCGCCACCCGGGGGTTGGTGCCGGAAAGGAACTCCTCCAGGTTCGTCCAGCCGTCGTGGTCGGGGTCGATGCGCCGCATCCATTCCCATTGCAGC
>JBIJBP010000079.1:0-23348 GCA_044345155.1 Prosthecobacter sp.
TTCTTTGCGAAAAGCCGATGGCCACCTCCGCAGCCGACTGCGAACGCATGATCGCCAGCTGCGAAAAACATGGCGTCACCCTCGGCGTCAACCATCAGATGCGCTTCATCTCCCAGTACATGCGGCCAAAGGAGGTCGTCGAATCCGAGGCGCTGGGCGGCTTCTGCGGCCTGCATGTGATCGCCGGCAACTGCGGTCTCGCCATGAACGGCACGCACTTTGTCGAACTCATGCGCCTCATGGCCGGCCCCGCCGAGGAGGTCACGGCCTGGTTCTCACCCGACATCACGCCGAACCCGCGCGGACCTGAGTTTGAAGACCGGGCCGGCTTCATCCGTGTTCGCACCAGAACAGGAAAGCGCCTGCACGTCGAAGCCACCTCCGATCAGGGCCACGGGCTGCTTCTGTGCTACTCCGGACGCAACGGTCAGGTGGTCGTGGACATGCTGACCGGCTGGATGCGCGTGAACTGCCGCAAGGAGGAGCACCGGGCCAAACCAACAACGTTGTACGGACTGCCTTGGGATTCGTGGGAGGAGAAGCTGGTCATGACCGATGTCGAGACGGCCACCCAGAAGGTGATCGAGCACATGCTCGCGGGCTCAGGTTATCCCAACGGACAGGACGCCATGCATTCCGTCAGGACGCTGGTGGCCGCCCATGCCTCCGCAGCGCTCGGCGGAGTTCCCGTTCCCCTCGACCAGCCTGCCTGGCATGAGCACCGCTTCCCCTGGGCCTGAAACAGCACCCCTCCTTTGATGCATGAGCGCAGACTCCCCCCATTCATCCACTGACCTTCCTCGCCCCCTGAACGTGGCCTTTGTCGGAGCCGGGCCGACTGGCAGGGCCCACGTCCAGGCCTTCCGGGACGTGCCCGGCGTTCGTCTGGCCGGCATCATGAACCGCTCACGCGCCAAGGCCGAGGCGGCGGCAGCCGAACTTGGGATTGAATCCGTCCATGACAGCATCGCCGAACTTTATGACAAGACCTGCGCCGACCTGGTCGTCGTGACCGTCTCCATCCTTTCGGCCCGCGCCGTGCTTCAGGAATGCCTGGCTCATCCCTGGGCCATCCTGGTGGAAAAGCCGCCGGGCATTGACATGACCGAGGCCGAGGACCTGCTGTCGGAGGCAAGGCGCCGGGGCGCACGCATCTATGTCGCCATGAACCGCCGCGCCATGTCATCAACACGCCAGGTCATCGATGACCTTGCCGACAATGCCGAGCGCCGGTTCATCCAGGTCTGCGGACAGGAGGACTGTGAACGGCTCGCCACCGTGCATCCGCCCGAGGTGGTCTCACGGGCCATGTTCGCGAACTCCATCCACTGCATCGACTACCTGCGAATCTTCGGACGCGGAGAGATCACGGACATCCGGGTGGCCGGCCGCTGGGACCCCGTGGCAAAGACACCCGTCTCCGCATGGATCACCTTCAGCAGCGGCGACATCGGCTCCTATATCGGCGTGTGGGACGCACCGTCGCCCTGGTCAGTCTCGGTCACCACCGCCTCACGACGCTGGGAGATGCGCCCGCTGGAAAAGGCGGCGCTGCAGCTTCGAGGCCAGTTCACCCTGACACCGCACGAGCCGCATGAGTGGGACAAGATCTACAAGCCCGGCTTCCGCTGGCAGGCCGGGCAGGTCGCGCGTGCCGTGTCCGGCCTGCCCAGCCAGGCCGTGACACTGGAGGACGCCGTCGCCACCATGGACCTCATCGCCAGGATCTATTCCTGAGTCATTTCATTGTTCAAGGCAGGGCATCGTTGCCGCCCTCCTGGCGGCCTCGTTGATGCCTTCGGAGATGCTCACCCTGGAAGCCCAGAAATAATCGTCCTGATAGCGATGCTGCTGGCGGATGTGCTCCTGCCGGAACTCCCTGGAGTCCGCGAGACGACGAAGCATGCCGACCAGATCCTCCACCGTGTCGGCCTGCAGGGTCTGCATCCAGTCCTGCATGTTCGGGAAGGTGATCGACTCCGGGGCGTGACGGCTGAGGAAGACCACGGGAATGCCGAAGTGGAAAGCCTCCTGGCCGGTGAGTGAAATCGTGTTCAGCAGCACGGCCGTCTGCCTCAGGCAGTCCTGCATGTCCGCCTCGGGGGGGATCAGCGAGAAGTTGCGAGGAGGCCGCAGCGACCGGATGAAGTCCGTCTTGATCCGCACCTCCGTCTCATCCATGCCCAGGAAGCTGCGCTGCTCAGACTTGGGAACGCGCAGCGGATGAAACTTCACCTTGAAGTCATAGTCAGGCAGACGCCGTGCGGCCTCGATCAAAAGCCGGTAGAGCCGCAGCCCCTCCTGAGGGTCGTTCATCAGGCTCATGGAGTCCGCCAGCAGGGCCATCGGGCGCCGCGACTTGAACGAGGCCTCCGTCTCCGCCTCCGTGCGCCGAGGCTCCGCCGGAATGCGGTGGCAGCGGACATCGATGATGCGTTCGACCGGATAACCTGCTTTAAGGACACGGGAAAGACCGCGTGCCCCGTCGAGCAGCAGGAAGTCCGGGCAGTAGGTGATCATGGGGTCCGCCAGACAGTCATAGGTGTAGCCCGCCACCGGAATGCCCAGGCCGGCGGCGGCCAGGCACCAGATGACCTCCTCCTCATTGATCTGCGTATCGGCGATGATCAGCGAGGGCCTGCGTTCCTCCAGCCAGGCCGTGGCCTTCGCCTTCAAGGCCATCCAGCGTGGATAGACCTGGGTGGTATAATGGGCGCCCATCTCTTCAAACACCTCCCTGAATGTACCGAGGAAAGGCTCGGCCCCGGGCTTGCAGCCAGGAAGCAGCACCTCACGTTCCCAGGCCTTCCACCAGTCCGCAAAGCGTGCCTTCTCCGGCTCCATGACACCCGCGTCCGGCTCGCCGAGATCCTCCAGCGAGGCGTTGATGATGCGAAAGTCCGGCAGCTTCTCCTCAAGCATCAGCAGGTGGCGCATCCGCCTTGTCACGCACACCGCCAGGGGCAGGCCTTGTTCGTCACGGGCAGGCCTCGCGGCCCTTGCCGCCACCGTGACGGACTTCGCCTTGTTTTTGCTGATCCTCTTGCAGCGCCATCTCTCAATCCTTCGCGCCAGCGTCCTGCCACGCCATTCCGGTTCAAGCACCACGGTTTCAAGGTTGTTTTCCCGCGCCACCTCCTTCCAGAAGCCGAAGTTCACTCCGCTGCCCGCAGTGATCACGACACGATCAAACTTGAAGCGCCTCCAGAGGCTGTCACGCACCCTGGAATTGATGATCCGGGTGAAGCAAAAATCCTGAAATCCACCCACCAGCGCCGCCTTGCGCATCACGCTGTCCCCAGGCCTGTCGCCAAGCTCGGGGCGATGCCTCAGAAAATGGGACATCAGACGCGCGACGTCACCACGCACGATCTCAATCTCCTCGTAACTGACGAAGTCAGCCGGCTTGAGCCAGGCGGTCGCCTGGGGAACGCTGGCCCGGTCAAGCAGCGTGTCGTACTCCAGCATCACCAGCCCGCCCTTCTCGCCCGCGAGCTGACGCTTCATGGCCTTCGGAGCCAGGGCGCCCGTGATGAAGAGGGTCAGGGACATGACTTCAAACGCTGCGGAAGACCGTGTCATGAATCACCGGGCGTTTCTCGATGATCCGGATGTTGGGAGTGCGTCCGACGACCGTGCAGCCGGAGGGCACCTTTTCATTCACCAGCAGGCTGCCGGCGCCGATGCAGACATTGTCACCGATCTCACAGGCGCCGATGACGGAGGACTGGGCGCAAAGGATGACACGGGAGCCGATCACCGGATACTCGCCTCCTCGGTTGCCGAGGGTGCAGCCCTGCATGACCACCAGCGGCCCCTGGTAGGTCGCACGGCCGATCACGCTCCCCACCGGATGAGCCAGCCAGCAGGCCCGGGGAAGCTCGACCTGATGATAGAGGTCGAGCCCGTGCAGGGCCTTGTTCAGCAGGTAGGACTTGTCGGCCAGGTCACGAAGGCCAGCCCTGCCCGCCTCATGCCCGAGCCGGTAAAGCAAAAGGGCGTACTGATCACCGTGAAGATGGTTCAGCCTCACCTGCCCGTCCTTCCAGAAGCCCGGGTTGTGATAATGGGACAGGCCGTCCTCAAACGCCGGGAGCAGCCCATCCAAAAGCGTGACAACGGTCTCCGCGTCCACGTCACCGCCATCGGGGAAGAACTGGTTGATCTGCCGGGCGATGTAGGCCCCGAGCCGGGGAATGGGGAGCGAGGTCAGCATAAATCCTTCAGCAGACAAGGTCATGACGGCGCAGCAGCGCCAGGCTTTCCTCCACGGACTCCTCGGAGGCGTTGCAGCGGGCGGCGATGGCGGCCACGTCCTGCCGGCCGTCAATCTGGTCCATGATGCTGAAAAAATGCCGGTGCAACTCCGGCTGGGCCGTGGGGTCGATATGGATGCCGTAGCGGGAGCAGAAGACCTCGCCCCTGAACTTCGGCAGCGGAATCCCGTTCGACTCCCAGGCTTCAACCATCTTCATGACCAGGTCCACGCTGGCGTCGAGGTGGGGCCGGGAGACATGGGCGACATCGTCCAGGCTGGAGTGATATTCCCGATAGGGCCAGTCCGGATGGCTGCGTGGCAGCACACGTGAAAGCGACAGCATCGGCACGCGCAGGCCGGGGCCGTTGAACTGACGTTCGTCATTTCCAATCACCCGGCGGAAGGGGGCGGTCCAGCCGTCCGGCGCGTACTTTTCAAAGGCCGCCTTCAGGCATCGCGCCGCCGGGGTGGATTCATCAAACGGCATTTGCAGGGCCGGTGCGTTCGGCAGGCTCAGCATCTCCAGGAACAGGCCTGCATGCAGGTCGGGCATCAGATGCGGATGCCGGGAAAGCCAGGCCGCCGAACCCACGGTTTCGGGAAGAATGAGCAGCCGGTAGGTGTAACGCAGGCCCCTGCGGGCAAGCAGCCGCCGCATCACCTCAATGCCGGTGACGACTCCGCTAAGGTCATCCGCCGCCTGGGCCGGATGGCAAAGGTGTGCGCACAGGACAAACGAGGCGTCTGAACGGCCCTTGGCGACGACTTCGCCGACCTTGAGATGGCCATAGCTGGTGTCTGTGCGGATCACCACCCGATACTCGGCATCGGTGAGCGCATCGCGCTGAAGCTGCGTGCAGCAGAGCCCCCAGTCACGCTGGTAGTATTTGAAGGCAAACGGCACAGCGTCCTCAAGGCGGGGATGCACATGCAGGTGCCGCATCAGCTCATCACGGCCGACCACACCATCGAATGGCATGGAGTAGGACATGACATGCAGGGGATGATCCTTGTCGGAGAAAAGCACACGGCCGTCCAGAGTCTGGAGCGAGGCTTCCCGGCAGGTCCATCGTTCCGGCACCAGCCAGGTCGAACACTCCGTGCCGCTGGCAAACTCGTGGATCGCCATCGGCACCTGCCCGGCAAGGGCGTTGAGCGCGATGTCATAGTCCTGCGAGACGATCTCGCGACGCAGCGGCGTCAGGGCCTCGATCATCTGCATCGGCGTCGCCCCTGAAGGCAGCGAAACCTCCGTCGCCGGCAGGTTGGTGCGCGCATCCTCCAGCGCCACCAGCTCGGCTTCGCTCAGTGGCGGCCCCTTGGCGGAAAGCCATGGATCAGCCTGGAAGGCCTCAAGGCCAAGCCGGGTGTACTCGGCGCAGCCAATGACGCAGACCTCACCCCGCCCGACCTTCGCCGACAGGCAGAGCCCTCGGTCACGGGCCAGCTTTTCCAGGGGCACTCCATTGGGCGCGCAGTTGTCCTGACGAGGTGCGCAGGAGTAGGTCCAGGTCTGACGGCTCTCAATGCCGTTGATCCGCACGTTGCCGGTGAAGAGCTTGCGAAAGCGGAAGGGCACGCCCGCCTTCTCCTCGATGTAATGACGGAAGGTGGCCCAGAACAGCCCGAGACCGATCATGACGATCTTGCCACCGCCATCCGCCAGCCGGTCATAGATGCTGCCAGGTCCGTAGCAGGTGCGCGGCAGGTCGGACAGCAGGGCCTGCGCCTTCGGGCCGATGCCGCTGACCGCGAGCATCGGGTCGGCGGAACGCAGCGCCCCGGGCTGCAGGCGCGCATGCTCGGTGAAGTCGCCTAACGTTGAAGGTGTCAGCGCCGGATCAAAGGTCTCGCCCTTGCCGATCGAGTAGGAGTAGGTGGGGACGAGCACGGTGCCCTTCGGGCCCACGGCCTCCATGAGGGCATCCAGGGCGGTCGAACAGGCGTCGGGCATGGACCTGCCCCGCTCCGGATAGCCAAGCCTGCCGAGGCTGGCATGAACGAAGACCACGTCGCCCTCGACAACACCGGCGTCTCGCAGGGCCTGGACGAGTCCGGCCTGCGTGTAATGATGCGTCACAGGAGGCGTCATGCGGCGGCTTCGGCGAGCTTCAGTTCAAGCAGCAGCCAGACTGGAAACTCGCTGGCAAAGGCGGCGTCACGCTGAGGGACATGCGGATCTTCACGGCTCGATGCGGGCTCCTCGACGCCCGTGATGACAAAGCCGGACTCCAGGAAGGGCCGTGCCAGCACGCTGAGCGGCGGATTGATGCGCCAATGCGTGTGAAGATACTCGGTCATTACCGTGAAGGGCCTCGCGGGATCACCCAGCCAGGGCTGCACATAGAAGACCGGGTGGGGCTCCAGGGACAGGAAGGTTCCGCCGGGCTTCAGCAGCCGCTTCACGTCAGCGATGAAGCCGTCGAGATCGAGCGGCTTGCCGGGCTCATAAGGCACGAAATAAAACAGCAGCGCATCGCTCATGTAGATGCAGTCGAAGGATGCGGCGGGCAGGGCGTCAAGGGCGCCCGGCGTGTTCAAGTCCAGCACCTGGAAGGTGGCGTCACCCTCCGCACGTTCCGTGGCGAGGCGGATGTATTCTTCGTTAGGATCGACCCCGAGCACGCTGGCACCAAGTCGCGCCATCTTCTGGGCGATGGTACCGGCTCCGCATCCAAGGTCCAGCACACGCATCCCTGGCTTCATGCGGCGGGGCAGCCATTCATCCAGGAAACGGTCCTGCACCGCGCCGTAGAGGTTGTCCTTGCGGATGGCGGAGAGGTCCGGGGTAAACTTCTGCTGAAGCCACCAGGCGGCAGGATCACGCCGCTCAAAGGCGATGAGCTGCTGGCCGAGCTGCTGGTGATAGGTGCCGAAGCGCTGACGGTCGAGCAGCGATTTCTTGAAGTCAAAACGCGCGCGGTAGGCATCATAGTCATCAATGACCAGGCACTGATCCTTCAGCAGCTTCAGCAAGGCGGTATGATCGACATGCTCCGGTTCGCCCCAGGTGGCGGCGTCACGCTTGTAACGTGATGGATCGGCCAGCAGGCCGTCGATGTGGGAGAACCTCCAGATCTTCCAGACGCGGTAGGTCTGCGCAGTGGCGTTGTCCGGGTCGGCCAAAACCGTCATCACCTCGGGCCCCACGCCGAGACACTGGCGGGTGTGGACGTTCATGAGCACCCAGCGGTCCGGGTGCGTCGCCGGGGATTCCAGGAAGGAGATGAGGTCCGGGCAGGGCTGGCTCATGCGGCGGCGCGAAGTTTTTCAATCACCTGGACAAGACCGCCGACGGTCTGGAACTGCTCCGACTGCATGTCATCGGCTTCAAAGCGGATGCCGAAGCTGTCCTCGAAATGGGAGATCATGTCGATGATGCCCATGCTGTCGATGACCTTGGCGTCGAGGTAGGCGCAGGCGAGCTTTTCCTGCTCCGTGGAGCCGGGAAGGCCGCCGCGGGAGTCGAAGAATTCGAGGACGGTTTGAGTGACGTTCATGGGAGGAGGATCAGCGTTCGATGGCAATGACACGGGCCGGAGCGCCGTCGGAGCCGAGAATGTTCAGCGGCAGCACGACGAGTTCGACCTCGGGGCGGGACAACTGGCGGAGGTTCGTGCAGTATTCAACAAAGACGACGCCTGCGCCCAGCATGATTTTGTGCAGGGGCGAGTCCTTGGGGCCGGTGCGGCCGTTGTCGGGGCTGTCCACCTGGGGCGTATCCATGGCGAGCACCCGCACGCCGCGCTCCACCAGCCAGTGACCGGCCTCCTCGGTGATGTAGGGCTGGTCGGTGTAGTATTTCATCGTGCCCCAGTGGTCAGACCAGTCAAAGCGAAGAATGAGACGCTCGGGCCGCTCATCGCCGAGCCTCTGCTTGAAGTCCTCGACGCCAAACTCCTGCTTGGGCAGGGTGACGGGCGTGAAGTTGAGCACGCGCGCCGGCCCCACCAGCCACTCCAGCTTGATCTGATCAATGGTTGGGCCGTTGGGGATGAAATGACGTGGCGCGTCGATGTGGGTGCCGCAGTGCGTGCCCATGGAGATCTTGCGTGTCTCGCGGTTTTCAATCCCGAAGCGGCCGAGCTGGGTGATCTCCACGACGGGATGCCAGTGGACGGGGAAGGTCGTCATGCCTTCGTGGATGGGATAGCTGAGGTCGATGATGCGCATGAGGTCAGGAGGCGGATGGCTTGGGGGCGAATTGACGGCGGATCTTGGCCGGGGTTCCTGCGGCGAGCGAATAGGGCGGAACGTCCTCCTTCACCACGGAATGCGCCGCCACGACGGCGTGCCTGCCGATGGTCACGCCTTCGAGGATGGAGCAGCGGATGCCAATCCAGACATGATCGCCAATCTTCACCGGCCTGCCCTTCGTGGGCGGCAGCAGCACGGGCGGAAGCTCCACCTCTTCGAAGATGTGATGGCAGTCGGAGACAAACAGGTCGGAGGCGGTCATCACATGCCGGCCAAACTCAACCGACTGCGTGCAGATGATGAAGTAGCGGTCGCCGACAGTCGTGCCGTCGCCGAGGTAAAGGTCGGCCGGCCGATCCTCATCCCAGCCGGTGAAGTCGAAGGAGCCGGCAAGCTCCGGATAATGCTGGCGAGCCAGTTTTCCACAGGCCCCGCCAAAGGCCTTTTTGGGCAGCATGACGATCTTGCCATAACGGC
The DNA here is from genome assembly GCA_044345155.1 of Prosthecobacter sp. Taxonomy (GTDB): domain Bacteria; phylum Verrucomicrobiota; class Verrucomicrobiia; order Verrucomicrobiales; family Verrucomicrobiaceae; genus Prosthecobacter. The sequence continues at coordinate 8,933 of JBIJBP010000079.1, forward strand.
CGAAGCTGACCCAGTTGCCGATGCTGATGCACTCCGGAAACGAGATCTCGCAGGGGGTGCGGATCTTCGACATCGTGCCGAAGCAGCGGAAGCAGTCCTTGGCCTCCTCGGGGAGCACGGCGAAGGAGCCGTCTTCGATCAGGCTGCGCTTTTTCGCATTCACGGCGGCGGCATGACGTCCGGAGATTTCCTCCGGGACGACCCGCCCGTCACCGCCCAGCGGCAGCCAGCCCGAACGGACGATTTCAACTTCGGCAGGAGCACCAAGCTCCACCAAGGCGCGGGACACATCAGCGCGAAGAAGGCGGACATCGTCTGCCTTGTCGCCAAGGAATTCCGCCAGCAACACAGGTGTTGGAGGGTTTCCACCCTCGACGGCAGGCTCCTGAAACCAGGCCATGCGGGCGGTTTGAAACTGTGGAAAGCGCCCGGCAAGGGCCATGAGGCACTTGTCATCATAAGGGTGGCCGGGCTGGGACATGATGAGGGTTTATCTGAGTGTCTGGAAGATTTCAACCATGACGCCATCCGGCCCCTGGATCAGGTCCAGCAGCATCGGCTTGCCGCCGATCTCCTCCTCCATGGTTCCGGTGGAGGCCTTGGCCCCGCCTTTTTCAAAAATTCGTTCACGGTCCCTTTCGAACTGCGTGCTCACCATGGACAGCACCCGAAAGCCCGGACCATCAAGCAGGGCAGGCGCGGATTCCTGAACGGGAAGCAGCAGCAGTCCTGCGCGCCATTGAGGCATCAGGCTGGGAAACTCCAGCAGCATGGCACCAGGCACGGGCGGTGTCAGGCTGGAGCGGCGAAAGCCGAAGCCCGCCTCCCAGAAACGGCTGGCGGCAGCCAGGTCCGTGACACGATGCACGATCAGGCTGGGCCGGGGTGCCTCCTCTGAAACCCACAAAGGACTGGTCAGGCCTTCGATACAAAGCTCACTCACCCCGGGCAACGGCGAGGGGCGCGCGTCGACAACGCTGTCGGAACATGCACCTTTGGGCAGGATGACCTGTAGTGGTGCGGGCAGGTCTGAGGGAGACGGCTCCGAGTAATGGATCAACTCCAGCGGCGTGCCTGCGGGTGCATTCAGAAAAACCAGGGAAAGCTCTTCCGAGGCCGTGCAAAGAAAGGGTTTCTTGCCGGCAAAGACAGGCAGGTGATGCTGCTCAAAACGGAGCTGCCAGCCCATCGACTCAAACAACGCACGATCTCGGCCCGCATCCGTGCTGCCCAATACGATGTGACTGACGCCAAGAATCATGCCTGGGTCATCAGCAGCGTCCTGACCTCGCGGTTGAGGATCTTACCAGTGCTGCCGAGCGGAAACTCCTCAACCTGTCTCAGCCGGGTCGGCACGGCGGCCTGGGCCAGGAGCCTGCGGCAGTGCGTGAGGATGTCCGACTGCTCGTCGGCAAGCTGCAAGCCAGGCTTCAGACGCAGCGCCGCCGCCACTTCCTCGCCGTAAAAGTCATGCGGAATGCCCACCACCACCGCATCCTCGACGGACGGATGGTTCAGCAGCACCTCCCGGATGCCGCGCGGGCTGAGGTTCTGGCCGCCGCGGATGATGAGGTCCTTTTTGCGGCCGGTGATGAAGACATCGCCGTCGGCATCAATGAGCCCGATGTCGCCGGTCGGGAACCACGCGGCTTCATCCAGCGTCTGGACCTTCAGGCTTTCGGCATCGAGATAGCCGAGCATCCGGCAGCGGGTTCGGGCCATCAGCTCACCCTCGGATCCTGCGGCGGATTGAAACACTCCTTGTTCGTCCTCCACCGCGAGTTCGACGCCCTCCAGCAGGCGGCCGACGGCGTTTTCCTTCCTGGGATGGGAGGGCGTGTTGGCGCAGAGGATGAGCAGTTCGGAAAGGCCGTAGCTCTCCATGCATTCGACGCCATAACGCGCCTCGAAGTCCTTCTTCAGCTTCAGGGCCAGCGGCGCGGTGCCGACACAGACCGTCCTCACGTTTTCGCGGCAGTAGCGGTGGCCGTCCTGGTCACGGTCCATGCGCAGCAGCGAGGCCATCATGGTGGGAGAGAGCCAGAGCGTGTTCGCCTGATGATCCTTCACGGGCTTCCAGAAGTTCAGGATCGTCTGCGCGGTGAAGGCGCAGGTGAGCACGACGCTGGAGCCAGCCATGAAGGGCGACATGAGCGTGTTCAGGTAGCCGCTGCTGTAGGCCATCGGCCAGAGGTGCAGGAAGCGGTGGTCCGGGCCAAAGCCCATGGCCTTGTTGAAGGCGAGGGCGTTGCCAAACTCCGAGCGAACGCAGTGCACGACACCCTTGGGCATGCCAGTGGTGCCGGAGGTGAAAAGGATCAGCAGCAGGTCGTCATCCGACACGCCGGCCAGCGGCGTGATACCGGCATCCGGCTTCACCGAATCCAGGGTCCAGGTCTCTTCGGCGTCCTCGGGATGGAAGCTTTGCTCCTGGCCGAGCGACACACGCACCTGGCGGAGAGAGGGCAGTTTCTGCGTGGCCTGGAGAACAATGGAACGGGTGCAACGTGAGAAGAGCACCAGGCGCACGCCGCTGTGCTCCAGGATGTAGGTGATCTCGCTGGCATGCAAAGCCTGGTTCACGGGCACGGCCACGGCACCGATGAAGAGGCAGCCGAAGTAGAAGGCGACAAATTCCGCCGAGTTCGCCAGCAGCAGGCCGACACGGTCGCCCTTGCCCACGCCCTCGGCCTTCAGCAGAGAGGCGGCACGCAGGCCCCAGTCATGCATCTGGGCAAAGGTCCAGGTCCGCTGGGTCATGGACTCAATGAGGAAGACGCGGTCCGGATCCCTCCGGAACACGGCTTCGATCTGGCGGACGATGGCGTCGGAGTCAGGCATGAAGTCGAGTGGGTTGGGCTTCAGGCGGTATCAGCGCCCGGCCTCGTTCCGGATGTGGGAGGCGAGAATTTTCTGACCGACATCATCCACGCGTTTCTGCAGCCATCCCAGGACGCCGCCGAGACGGTTGAAGACGGTGCTGACGACCCCGATGGTGTCGAGGGTCCGGGCCTGGTTCTGCACAGCCTGGTCCTCGGCGAGCAGCCTCACCAGCTGATCGCGGGTGGAGAGGTAGCGTTCAGCGATGGCCTGCACCAGGCGCTGCCGGGGCTGGCGGGTGTTATCGCCGGTGAGGTAGATGTTCACCGCCGGGTTGAGCTGCTCAAACTCATCGGGATCCAGCGGACGCAGGCGGTAGTTCAGACGGCTGTGGCGGCGCTCCTGCGCGGCGAGGGCCAGAAGGTCCTTCAGGTCGCGGTCGAGAAGCTGCAGGAACTGGCGTGCAAGCACCTCCATGAAGGGGCCTTCCTCGGTCGCCTCCTGGAGGAACCAGTTGGTGCCCTGCTGGTCCTTGTTGAAGCCTGCAAATTCAAGGAAGGTCGTGGAATCGAAGCCTGAGAGGCGCAGGCCTGCGGCGATCTCGACGATGGAAAGGGTGCGGTCATCCAGGCGGGCCAGGAGATAGCCCGCCATGGCGGCGGCACCGGCGGGCTCAGGCTTGCGCACATGGCTGCACAGATGCGCCACCTTCTGCTCCATCGTCATGCCGGCGAACTGCGGCAGGCTGGCGGCGCGATGCATGTCATCCGCGTAAATCAGCGCCTGGGCGAGGGGGTTGAGCGTGTGGGTGGCCGGATGAAAGGTCTCCTTGCCCATGAAGGGGCCGTTGCCGGTCATGCTGGCCTTGAGGATCTCATAGCAACGGTTGCCGTTGGCATAGGAGCTTGACCCCAGGCCGACGTAGGCGGTACCGCGGCCGGAAAGATGACGCTCGACCACCACGCCGAGGAGCTGGGCCAGGGACTGGAGGTTGGCGAGGTCGAAGACGCCATGAATTCGGGTGGGGATGTCCTTGCCGAGCTGCTGACGGCTCAGGAAGGCGTCGATGGCCGGGAAGGTGGCCTTGAGATCAGCACGGATGGAGGCGCTGAGGGAGGAAGGATCGCGAAGCTGCAGGTCGGCGAGCACGGCGGCGGCCAGCGCGGCGCCAATGGAGGCCTGGTTCCAGGTGGAGATGGCTGCCGTATCGTTGCGCGGCAATGTTTCATCCAGCATGACCAGGTAGCCGGTCATCAGGCCGAACAGGCCGCCTTCCACACCGCTGCGGACGACCACTCGGCCGTTTTCAACGGAGCAGCCGAGGGAGCGCAGCGTGTAGCGCACCTTTTCATCCGCCAGAAGCTGGTCGGTGGTGCAGCGGCGTTCACGGGCCACATCAGCCAGCGAGTTGGCCAGCAGGTTCTGCATTTCGTCCGCGCTCTGCGGATTGGTGGGGAAGAAATACCCGCCAGCATCCAGTGCATCCTTGAGGGCGCCGGGGTCACGCTGCTTGCGATTGATGTAGGTGTGCAGGACGGTCAGCGGCGGCTGCTCCTGCTCCAGCGAGCGGAGATGCTCGGTCTTCTCCGCGTTCATGAAGTCAGCCTGTTCATCCGGGCACCAGATGATCAGCCAGCCTTCATCGTCGTTGAGGATGGTGAAGTCGCGGCCGGCGAGGGTGACCGGCTTTTTCTGCATGAAGCGCAGCGCTTCATGGAGGGAGATGCCCATGTTGGAGGACGTGGAGCAGACGACCGGCCGTGCGGCATACACTTTCCAGATGGCCAGGGATTCGAGGTCGATGGCATCCAGCTGCGCCGGTGTGAGCGCGGCCAGTTCGGCATCGGTGAAAACCAGGGCGGCCTGCCCATCGGCTCCGCGCACCTTTCGGGAACGCAGGAAGGCCAGGGTGTCGGCTCGGCGCGAATCAGGGGTGGCCTTCTGCAGTCGGCGAAGCTCCTTCAGGATGTGCTCGCCCAGCAGGCCCAGGCCGTTGAAGCATTTTACACAGCTGCCGTAGTCCTTCCAGCCGCGCAGAAAGCGGATGCGGCGGCCGGTGACCAGACCGGCCACGGGCGCGTCGAAGATGAGGTTGTCGTGCGTCTTGTCGTAGGGCAGCAGGCTTGAATGATGATCGATCCTCGGCTTGACGCCCAGCTTGCGGGCAAGGCGTGCCGTGAAAACGGCAAGGTCCATGGGCTCCAGGCTCTCCGCATCGCGCTCCTTGCCAATGATCACAAGGCCCTGGTCGGCCTGCGTGGTTTCATCAAGACCGGGAATGGGGGTATGGAGGTAGTAGGATTTCGACATCGGGAGCGGAAACTAGCGGGACAGGGCGGCACCAAGACGTTCCAGGGCCAGCAGCTGGGCAGCCACGGCCAGGGAGACGTTTCGGGAAGCGGCACATTGGAGCATGGATTGAGCCGTGGCAATCATTCGCGTGTCCAGACGGGCGTGCGCCTCCTCAGCCGTCCAAAGAGAGCCGCCGCGGTTTTGAGCCCATTCGAAGTGGCTCATCGTGATGCCGCCGGCGTTGACGACCACATCGGGGATGATTTCAATGCCCCGGCCGGTGACCGTGCCCTCGGCGTCCGGACAGATGGGGCCGTTGGCGATCTCCATGATCATCCGGCACTGGAGCCTGGCGGCAAGATCGGCAGTGATCTGGCCGGCGGTGGCCGCCGGGATGATGATGTCGGCTTTGACGGCGAGCACTTCCTGGGCGGAGACAGGTTCGGCCCCCGGGACCTGAAGCCCAACCAAATCTTTGCCAGCCGTTTTGGCGTCCCAGAGCATCTCGGCATCCAGGCCTTCGGCCCGCTGCCAGCCGCCGGAGGAATCCGCCGCACCGACCAGACGCAGGCCGTTCTTTTGCAAGACCCGGGCCAGGTGACCGCCCGCGCTGCCGTAGCCCTGGACGGCAAAGGTCATGCCCTCAGGCTTCTGGCCGCGCTGGCTGAGAATTTCGCGCAGCACGTTCCAGGCGCCGCGTGCGGTGGCACCGGGCCGGCCGGGAATGCCTCCCAGTGCTGGCGGCTTGCCGTTGATGGCGCCGGGGATGCAGGCGCGGCGGGTCAGATTGAACTGGTCTGCCATCCAGCCCATGGTCTTCGCGTCGGTGCCGAGGTCAGGGGAAAGGATGTCCACATCCGGGCCGACATCTTCGCCCAGGGCGTTCAGGTAGCCGCGGGCGAGCTGTTCGACCTCACGCGTGGAAAGCTTCTTCGGATCCACGCAGACACCTCCGGCGGCACCGCCATGGGGCAGGCCGTTGACGGCGCACTTCAGCAGGAGGCGGAAGGCCAGGCCGGTCAGGTCCTCCTCACTGGTCGCCGGATGAAATCGCACCCCGCCCTTGGTCGGGCCGAAGCAGTCGGAGTAACGCAGCCGCCAGCCGGTGAACAGGCGCAGGCCGCCGTCGTCCATGCGCACGGGCAGCGTGAAGCGGCGCACGGTCTTCGGCTGCGTCAGGCGCAGCTTCACGTCCTCGGGCAGGCCGGACATGGCCAGGGCGGAGGCAAAGCGGGTGCCACCGAGCTTTTGAAAAATAGGGTCAATCGTTTCGGACATGGTGGACGGTCTCCTTCTTGCCTTGTTATTTCACCTTTTGTTCGGCGCTGTACTTCTGCTCCACGTTGGCGTTCAGCGCGGCAAGCTCGGGCCGCTGGTCCAGCAGGGCCAGCACCTCCGCCGTGGTGATCAGATGATCCGGCCTCCAGAGGCGGTTGTAGACAGTCTCCACAAACTCCCAGTCCTCGGGCGTGTCCACCGTCCAGCGGAAGCGCGACAGATCCGCGTCATTGACCCAGGACAGGGCGCGAAACTTCTCCGGATGATGGTAGAAATGCGGCGTGACATGCTCACGCTCGTTCGGCAGGTGCGCCTCGCTGAAGTTCCTCGCCAGAGCCCTGGCCGTGAAGATCTCGGTGTCCAGGCCCCGAGGAAAACGGCGCTCAAAGACGCTGCTCATGAAGTCGGCGGGCGGGTCCTCCTGAAGCGCCGCATGGAACCGCTCCAGCATCGCGTCGCAAACCACCGGGTCGTAGAGCGGACAGTCGCCGGTGATGCGAACGATGACATCGGCGCCCGCAGCCTGGGCCGTGCCATGGTATCGGGCGAGCACGTCCTCCTCGCTGCCACGGAAGCAACGGTAGCCAAGGCGCTCCACCTCGGCGGCCAGGGCGTCGTTTTCCGGGTTGGTCGAGGTGGCCAGCCAGACTTCATCAATCCGCTTCACGGAGGCCGCACGCTGCAGCACATGGCCGATCATGCTGAGCCCGCAGAGTGGGCGGAGCACCTTGCCGGCGAGACGTTGCGAGCCCATGCGGGCCTGGATGATGGCGATGGTCTTCATTCAAGGAGTTGGTTGGGCGCCTTCGACCAGGTCCCAGGAAAGCGGGGTGCCACGCTCCACCGCAACCCGCGCCCGGGCTCCCAGCACCTGCTCCAGATATTTCGGATGCAGGCCGTGGGCGGGACGGATCACGCGGACGTTTTCGGGGGTGAAGGCCTCCCCGGCGGCGATGTCGGCCACGGCGAAGAGCGAACGGCGGAAGACGCGGCTCTTCATCTCCTTGGGTGAAACCTCGTAGTTCACCCGGCCCAGGGCCTGCTCGGTGACGCGGATGGCATCCACCATTTCCCGGAACTCCCCCGGCTCCATGCTGAAGGCGGAGTCGGGGCCGGGCGTGGCGCGGGAAAGCGTGAAGTGTTTCTCCACGACACAGGCGCCGAGGGCCACCGCCGCCACGGCCACCGTGCTGCCCAGCGTGTGGTCGCTGAGGCCGACGGGCGTCTGAAAACGTACCGCCATGTCCTGGATGGTGCGCAGGTCCATTTCATCCGGCGAAGCCGGGTAGGCGCTGGTGCATTTCAGCAGCACCAGGGGACCGCTTCCAGCCGAACGAAGGGTTTCGACCGCCTCGCTGATCTCCTCCAGCGTGGACATGCCGGTGGACATGATGACGGGCTTCTTGGTGGCGGCAATCTTCCGCAGCAGCGGCAGGTCCACGAGCTCAAAGGAGGCGACCTTGTGAACCGGCACGTCCATGGCTTCGAGGAATTCCACCGCGCTGGCGTCAAAGGGCGTGGAGAAGAAGTCCATGCCAAGGTCGTTGGCGATCTTCTTCAGCTTGGGCTGCCAGTCCCAGGGCATGTAGGCCTCCTGGTAGAGATCATGCAGCGTGCGTCCGTCCCAGAGCGTGCCGCCGCCAATGAGAAAGGGCGGCTTGTCGCTGGCGATGGTCATGGTGTCCGCCGTGTAGGTCTGCACCTTGACCGCGTCAGCACCGGCTTCCTTCATCGCCTCGATGATGCGCACGGTGAGGTCGAAGTCCTGGCCATGGTTCGCCGAAAGCTCGGCGATGATGTAAGTGGGGTGCCCGGGTCCCACCGGACGGTTGCCAATCTTGAAGTCCATCATTGAATTTCTCGCACAAGTTCAAACGCCTCCGCCGCCCCTGCTCCCACAACGCTGCCCCAGCGGTGCGCAATGGCCCGCAGCGCCTCGGGCGAGCGAGGGTGCGGAAAGGCACGCGTCTCGCTTTCATACACCTGCATGGCGGCGATTTTTGTCTCCAGGGTCCCGGCGATGTCAAAGAACACGCTGGGATGAAAGCGCGGCTCGAAGCGCTGGAACGACCACTCCGTCGAGGAGGCGACCTCATAGGCATACAGGCGGCGAACGCAGCGACCCGCCATCGGCCGGGTGGCGGTCAGCGTGGCGCGGTAGGTGATGACGTGATCCATGTTCAGGTCACCACCGTGCTGGGTGAACACCGTGTCCGGCCGCACCCGCTCGATTTCACGCTCGATGGCCTGGGTGATATCCAGCAGCGGCACGGTGTCCATTTTCTGATCGGGAAAACCCAGCACCTTCACGGAAGCGGCGCCGACGAGCTTTCCAGCACGTTCGGCGCGTTCATGATGGACGCTCAGGGCGGCGGCGGCCTGGCTGCTGTCGAAATCCGGCCGTGAGGTCAGGCCGTTGGCGAGGATGATGACGTGCACCCCCGCGCCTTCCGCCGAGAGCCGAGCCATCGTCCCGCCGCAGCCCAGCACTTCATCATCCGGATGGGCGGCGATCACGAGGACGTTCTTCATGGAGCTGGAGTGGAGGCGTTGGGAGAAGGGCGCGTGACCTTCACGTCGGCCACAAGCCGACCATCATAGAGAGCGGCGCGGGTGAACTCAAGGCGGAAGCCGCCATGCTCGATGAAGGCATGGGGATAGCCCTCGGCATCCAGCATGCGGATGAAGTCATGCAGGGCACCAAGGTCCGGCAGGTCCGCCGGGATGGCGCTCTGCTCCGGGCGGCGGCGCTTGAAGATGACCGGTTCACCACTCTGCGGCACCGGCTCCGGCCCGGTGCGGATCATCGCCTCAATGATCTCCGCCGAAAGCCGTCCGGCGCGCAGGAAGATCTCCTCGGCACCGCCCTCCAGGCTCAACGTTTTTTTGGCATAGACAGGGCCGGCGTCCATCTCGCGCACCATGCGCAGCGCCGTCAGCTTCGTCTCGCGATGACCTCTCTGGATGAGGTTCTGCAGGGGTGACCCACCACGTCCATAAGGCACGTCGGTCATGTGAAAGCAGACGCATTCATGAGCATCCAGCCACTCGTCCGGCACGCGCATTGACCAGTGCAGGAAGAAGATGTAGCGCGGCTTCGGCGCCTCCTGGAGCAGGGAGGCCAGTTCCTCCACCGATCCGGCAAAGGCCCAGCTTCCAGGAAGGGACTGCAGATGATCCGCAAACAGCACGCGATTCCACGGACGGCTGCCGGCGACGATGTAACGGGGGAGGTCAGAAGAACTCATGGCGTGAAAGATGGTAGCCGACGACCTTGCCCCCGTGCATCTCCTTTTCACCGACACAGCGGAAGCCGGCGCGGTCGAAGGTCCGTTGCGAGGCCTTGTTGGCCGCCTTGATCCAGGCCTGCACATGCATCCATCGAGGATCCTCAAACAGCAGGCCGAGACCCAGACGGAGCACGGCGGTGGCATAACCACGCCCGCGCAAGACCGGAGCCACGCTGATGTCCACAACGGCCTCGGCGCCTTCGCCTTCAAAACGCACCTGCCCGACGGGCTGACCCTCCCCGTCCATGATGACGGCGATGAGGCAGCCGGGATCCGCCAGACGGCGTGCGAACCAGGCCTGATGCCCCTCCCAGGGGATGGGCTCCGTGTTGAAGGCGGAGGCGCGCACTTCAGGATCGTTCACCCATTCCCAGAGCAGCCTGGAATCGGCCTGGGTGGCTCGTCTTGCCTTCAGGGGATGATGCAGCATGGCCTCGATCACCCGGGCCGCCCCCTGTCCGTCCACCAGGCTCCTGCCGAGCATCGACATCCGGGACCGGCGGGCCTGGTCATTCAGAAGGCCGGTGATGCGTGACAGTGAATCTGCTGCAGGAAAGTCCTCATGCCAGCCAAGCACCTCGGCGATGCCAAGCTCTTGCAGCCTGGCCGCCACACCGCGCTGATTGTCGGCGGTGATGATCAGCAGCATCGGCAGCCCGAGGCAGGCGAGCTCCCAGCAGCTGCTGCCTGAGGCCGAAATCGCGACATCGGCCCGGCTCATCAGCTCCGGAAGGTTCGGCGGATTAACCAGAAGCTCGACCTCATGCGGCCCGGCGGAAAGCTGCCGAAGGTTTTCCAGATGAGGGTTGGCCGAACCCACGATGATTTTCAGCCTGAGTCTGCGGCCCTCCATTCCGGCCAGCAGCTCGACAACCTTGCGCGTCACGTTGTCGGGATCGCCTCCGCCAAGCGTGACCAGGATTTCCACCGCCTCCTCAGGCTCTGTCCCGCGCCGGCCATGCCACTCCAAGAACTCACGCCTCAGCAGAGCATGACGAGAGCCGGCCAGCAGCCTTTTCACCTTCGGATACATGGCTTCCGAGGCATAGGCGTTCTGGTTCAGCACGATGTCGGCCGCCGAAAGATCCTGCACCGCCAGGTCATCCACAACAAGCAGCCGGATACCACCATCCTTGACCGCCGCCAGGTAGTCCGGAGAAAAATGATAGCCGTCGGCCACCATCCAGAAAAGCCCTGCCTCATCGGCCAGCGAAGCCACCTCGTGCGCCTCCTCCAGACTGCCGGCCTCATGGCGCGGCCTGACGATCTGCAGCCCCTCCTGCAAGAGCCGCCCAAGAAGCTCAGGGGCCTCCGCGTGTGTGTAGAGCACCACGTCGCCCCCACGTTTTTTCCAGGCCTGGGCAAGAGCCAGGCAGCGCATCACATGACCGATGCCCATGCGGGCCCCCGCGTCCGCCCGGATGCCGAGAGCTGGAAAGGCGTGGCTCATGGGGCTTCAAACGCCTGTGGCGGTGATCAGGGCGTTTTTCACCCGGACGACATCCTCATCCGTCATCGCCGGGAACATCGGCAGGGTGATCGCCTCCTCGTAATAACGCTCCGACTCCGGAAACATGCCCTTCACAAAGCCAAGCTTCTGATAGTCCGGCTGAAGGTGGACCGGGATATAGTGGACGTTCACGCCGATGCCCTGGGCACGCAGGATGTCGAAGACTTCACGACGGCTGCGGCGGATCTCGCCCAGATTCAGGCGGATCATGTAAAGATGCCAGCCGCTGATGCCGCGAGGATCGCGGGCCAGGGGCCGGAGAGGCAGTCCGGCGAGTTCACGGTCATAGAGGTCGGCGATCTCACGCCGCCGCCGGGCAAAGGCCTCCAGCCGCTTCATCTGGCTGGCTCCAAGCGCCGCCTGGATGTCGGTCATGCGGTAGTTGAAGCCCAGCTCAAGCTGCTCGTAATACCAGCCGCCATGGGATTCGCCGACCATGCGGCCCGCCTCACGCGTGATGCCGTGGGTGCGCAGCAGGCCGATGCGCCAGGCCACTTCAGGATCGTTGGTGGTGATCATGCCACCCTCGCCGCTGGTGACGATCTTCACCGGATGAAAGCTGTGCGAGGCCGCGTCAGACCAGTCGCAGCCGCCGATCCTGCGGCCTTCAAACTCACCACCCAGGGCATGAGCCGCGTCCTCCAGGATCTTGAAGCCGTACTTCTGACCCAGGGCATGGATGCGCGGCATGTCGCAGGACTGGCCGGCGAAATGCACAGGCACGACGACCCTGGGCAGCGCGCCCTCCTTTTCCGCCTGAACCAACTTTGCTTCCAGGCGTTCAGGACACATCAGGACGGTGCCGGGATCGACGTCCACAAAGTCAACCTTCGCGCCGCAGTATCGCCCGGCGTTGGCCGAGGCGACAAAGGTGATGGGCGAGGTCCACAGGCGGTCGCCATGCCCCAGGCCGAGGGCCTTGGCGGCGCAGTGCAGCGTGGCGGTGCCGTTGGCCATGGCAATGCCGTGCCTGGCGCCGCAGAAGTCGCTGACGGCTTTCTCAAACCTTCCAATCGCAGGCCCCTGGGTGAGGAAGTCCGACTTCAGCACCTCGACGACGGCGGCGATGTCGGCTTCGTCGATGCTCTGGCGGCCGTAAGGGAGGAAGGGGGCGCTCATGCAGCCGCGGTGAAGGTCGGGTCGCAGTGCTTGCGGATGAGGTCGCGGATCTGCTCCACGGACAGCCACTCGGTGTTTTTGCCCGAGTTGTAGGAGAAGCCGGCGGGAACGGGGGCACCTTTGTGGGCCTCGCAGTAGCGCTTCATCAGGTCCGCCGCCGCATGACCATAGAGCATCGGCACGATGATGTAATGACGTTCGGTCTCGATGGTCTGGAGGGCGTCCGTCTCCGTGATCATCTCCTCGTGGATTTTTTCACCGGGGCGGATGCCGACGACGGGGTGCTCGCACTCCGGGCCGATGGCGGCGGCCACGTCGCCGATGCGGTAGGACGGGATGCGCGGCACGAAGATCTCGCCGCCGAGGGCGTGGTTGAGGGCGTGAAAGACGAGGTCCACACCCTCCTCCAGGGTGATGTTGAACCGGGTCATCTGCATGTCGGTGATCGGCAGCACGCCGGTCTTGCGCCTCTCCAGGAAGAAGGGGATGACCGAGCCGCGCGAGCCCATGACGTTGCCATAACGAACAACGCTGAAACGGATGTCGTGAAAACCACGGACGTTGTTGGCGGCGATGAAGAGCTTGTCGGAGCAGAGCTTGGTGGCGCCGTAGAGGTTGATGGGGGCGGCGGCCTTGTCCGTGGAGAGGGCCACGACGTTCCTCACCTTGGCGTCCAGGCAGGCCTGGATGACGTTTTCGGCGCCAAGCACGTTGGTCTTGATGCACTCGAAGGGGTTGTATTCCGCGGTCGGCACCTGCTTCAGGGCGGCGGCATGAATGACGGTGTCGATGCCCTCCATCGCATGGGTCAGGCGCTCGCGGTCCCGGACGTCGCCGATGAAGAAGCGCACGCGGCGGTCGGTGAAGCGCTGGGCCATTTCAAACTGCTTCAACTCATCCCTGGAATAGACGACCACGCGCTTGACCTCAGGATGGATGAGCAGGCGGGTGATGCACTTGTGGCCGAAGGAGCCGGTGCCACCGGTGACGAGGATGCTTTGGGCGTTTAACACGAGCGGGTCGGGAGCAGATGAAGATGAATGCTCCGGCACAGGATGTCCGGGCATGAGCGGCGACACTTGTCCGCGAAAGAAAAGCTGGCAAGTCGGAAATCCCTGCTGGTGCCCGCAACGCTCCAGGCCATGAGGATTTGACGTGGCGCTCCTGCTTCGTAGCCATGCAAGCTTCTTCCCATGCCCTTCCCCGCCCCGGACACAAGCCCTCCCCTGGTCATCGAGATCGGCAGGGAGCGCCTGTCCGCCCTGACTGCGCGCCAGCTGGGCAGCTTGTTTGAATACGACCCTGCGGCGGACCAGACCGCCCTGGAACATGGGATCAACGAGGCATTGGAGCGCTGCTGCGTCTGCTTTTCCCGGAACCTGAACAAGTACTTTCACAAGGAAGGCCAGTGCCGCTTCAACCCCTTCCACTCCGGTCAATACTGCATCTACCTCTATTACCTGGGCCATTCCCTCGCGAGGGCGGGAGCGCTCAGTCTGGCGGACCGGGTTTATTACCTGAACCGCGCGCTCAACGGCGTGGATTTGTTTCACCAGGTGCATCTGCCCGAGGTGTTTGGCGTCGAACATCCGCTGGGGGCCGTCATCGGCAGGGCGCAGATCGGCAACTATTTCTTCTTTGCCCAGGGTGTCACGGTCGGCGGCAACAAGGGCGCCTACCCTGTCATTGGCAGCCGGGTCACCCTGCTCTCCAACTCCAAGGTCGTCGGAAAATCAGTGATTGGAGACAACGTGATCCTGGCCGCCAACAGCTACGTCAAGGACACGGTTATCCCGCCCAACTCCATCGTCTTCGGCCAGGATCGCAGCCTGGTGATCAAGCAAAACCCCGGGGGCCTGACTGCTGAGCTCTTTGCCCTTGCGCACTCATGAATCCAGGAGCCACGCATTCAGCCCGCCAGCCCAGGGTGCTGATCATCGGCCTCGGCTCGATCGGCAAACGTCATCTCGCGCTGCTGAATGAACTTGGCTGTGACACCGCCGCCTGCACGCATCATGCGGTCCCCGAGACACGCTGCTTCAACTGCCTGGAGGAGGCCCTGGAGGTGCACCAGCCTGAAAAGGTGCTGATCGCCAACGCTACCTCC
>JBIJBP010000080.1:0-23306 GCA_044345155.1 Prosthecobacter sp.
CCGCCTCTTCTTGCCGGGAGCCTGAAGAGGCGGAATTCAAGACTAAACCGCAGCGGGCCGGGATGACGGAATCCCGGCCCGTTCTGTTTTTAGACGACCTCCTGACACAGACGGATGTTGCTTCATGCAAGCCACTGCCTCCACCGGCGTATTCAAGGCCATGAATCCTGTCCAGTTCGACAAGCTCCAGTTCCGCACCCGCCGCCAGTTTCTGGGACAGGCAGGGCATTTCAGCCTGGGAGCACTGGCGTTGCAGGCCATGCAGCAGGAGGCCGGAGCGCTGCCTGCGGCAAACAACCCCCTGGCTCCCCGGCACGCGCCTTTTGCCGCCAAGGCCAGGCGTGTGATCTATCTCCACATGTCCGGAGCGCCCCCGCATCTGGACCTCTTCGACTACAAGCCGGAGCTGGTGAAGCGCGATGGTCAGAACTGTCCGGACAGCGAGCTGAAGGGGCGCACCTTTGCCTTTACCTCAGGCGTGCCGAAGCTCATGGGCACGCCGCGCACGTTCAAGCAGTATGGCAAGGCGGGCATGTGGATGAGCGACGCCTGTCCGAACTTCCATACGATTGCCGACGACATCACGATGGTGAGGTCAATGTTCACGGACCAGTTCAACCACGCCCCTGCCGAGCTGCTGCTGTTCACCGGTCACACACGCCAGGGCCGTCCGTCCATGGGCTCCTGGGTGACCTATGGCCTGGGCACGGAAAACCAGGACCTGCCGGGCTTTGTCTGCCTGATCTCCAGCGGCACCCAGCCGAGCGGCGGCCAGGGTCTCTGGGGCAGCGGCTTCATCCCCAGCGTCTATCAGGGCGTCCAGTGCCGCAGCAAGGGCGACCCCGTTTTGTTTGCCTCCAATCCCGCCGGCATGAGCCGTGAACTGCGGCGCAAAACCCTCGACGCCCTGCGCGAGCTCAACGAGGCGCAGGCCGCCGAGTTCGGCCATCCGGAGACCGTGACCCGCATCGCCCAGTATGAGCTGGCCTACCGCATGCAGGCCAGCGTGCCCGAGGTGATGGACATCGCCAGGGAGCCCGCGCACGTGATCGAGGCCTATGGTGCGAAGCCCGGTGAGTCCAGCTTTGCCAACAACTGCCTGCTGGCCCGTCGCCTTGTCGAGCAGGGAGTTCGGTTTGTGCAGCTTTTCGACTGGGGCTGGGACTTCCACGGCACCGGGCCCGACAACGGCATCACCGACGGCCTGACTAAAAAAATGGCCGCCACCGACAGGCCCGTCGCCGCCCTGATCAAGGACCTGAAGCAGCGCGGGCTGCTGGAGGACACCCTCATCGTCTGGGGCGGGGAGTTCGGCCGCACGCCCTTCCGCGAGGGCCGCACGGCCGCCAGCAAGGTGCTCGGGCGCGACCACTATCCAGACTGCTTCACGGTCTTCATGGCGGGCGGTGGCGTGAAGGCGGGCTTTGATTATGGAAGCACCGACGAACTCGGCTTCCACATCGCCGAGAACAAGGTGCATGTGCATGACCTCCAGGCAACAATCATGCGCCTTCTCGGCTTCGACCACGAGCGCCTGACCTACCGCTTCCAGGGCCGTGACTACCGCCTCACCGACATCCACGGTCATGTCGTGAAGGAGCTTCTGGCCTGAGGCCTCAGCGCGGCTCGACCGGCTCCTTCTCGAAATCCGTGGGCGACACCCAGCCGGCGCTGACCTTTTCGCCGCGCATCAACTTCTCATAAAACCCGGCCCCGTTCGTCGCAGGATACTCGTCGAAAACCCGGCCGTTGCCCGCCATGCGCGGGTCGCCCTGCGACTTCAGCTCGGACTCCAGGCGTTCACGAAGCCTGCTGATGGTCTCCCGGTGAACGGACTCCCCGGCGAGATTGTGGACACAGTCTTCATCCACGGCCAGGTCATAGAACTCCTCGGCCGGACGCATGCCGAAGTTCAGCCTCCAGAACCGGTCACCCCGGTCCTTGCGGCCCATCTCCAGGATCAGCGACTTCGTGGGGCCGCCGTCGGTGTCGAGGTAGCCTGTCTCGGGGTTGCCCGCAGGCCAGCGGGAGGGCTCGTAGTTTTTCAGCAAAAGATGTTCGGCGGTGATGATGCCGCGGATGGGATAGCCCTGGTCATGAGGCCGTCCGACATCGGTGCGCTCCTTGCCGACAAGGGCGTGGTCGCGTTCGACCACGACACGGCCCGCCTTGCTGCTTTCCAGGATGGGCCGCCAGCTGGAGCCGGTGACCGGCATCATGCCGCTCTCCTTCGGCGCAACGCCTGCGTAATCAAGCAGCGTGGGGGCGATGTCGATGAAGCTGACAAAGTCATCGACCACGCGTCCCGGATGCCTCATGCCATCGGGGTAGCGCACGGCAAGCGGCACATGGTTGCTGGCCTCGTAAGCGTAGCCCTTGCAGCGCGGGAAGGGCATGCCGTGGTCGGCGGTGACGATGATGAGGGTGTTGTCGAGCAGGCCGCGCCTCTCCAGCTCGGCGATCATGAGGCCGAGATGGCGGTCGGTATGCTCCACCTCGAAGGCGTAGTCGAGCATGTCATGGCGGACGATGTCATCCTCGGGCCAGAAGCCCGGCACCTTCGGGATGTCGGCGAGCTTCTTGCCTCCCTTTTTCACGCCTGACTGGAACTCATAGCCGCGATGCGGCTCCAGGCTGCCATACCAGAAGCACCAGGGCGTGCCCTTGGGCGCCGCGTCGAGGAAGTCGGTGAAGTTGGCCGCATAATCATTGTTGGTCATGCCGGTGGCGGGCGGCGGGGCTTTGCGGCGGTTGAAGGGCAGGCCGGTGATCTGCCTCGGCCTGCCGTCCTTGTCATTGGCAACGCCCGGGCCCCAGCCCTTGCCGGTGA
Organism: Prosthecobacter sp.; assembly: GCA_044345155.1. Classification (GTDB taxonomy): domain Bacteria; phylum Verrucomicrobiota; class Verrucomicrobiia; order Verrucomicrobiales; family Verrucomicrobiaceae; genus Prosthecobacter. The sequence goes on from JBIJBP010000080.1 coordinate 2,831, forward strand.
TGCCCATGTGCCAGCCCTTGTCCATGAGCACCTCGGGCCAGCTTTTCAGCTTCGCGGGAAAAAAGGCCATGTGGTTGCCGGCCTCCTCGTTCTGCCAGGCATGGCGGCCGGTCAGCACGATGGCACGTGAAGGGGCGCACTTGGCGACGGGTGTGTAGGCATGGGTGAAGAGCACGCCCTCCCTGGCGATGCGGTCAAAGGCGGGCGTCTTCACCCATGGCGTTCCGTAAACGCCGGCGTGCGCGCCCCAGTCGTCGGCGATGGCGAAAAGGATGTTAGGCCGTTTTTCAGCGGCCTGGAGCAGGCCGGCGGTGACAAGCAGGAGGAGCAGGGGCTTCATGGTCGGGTGAAATCCTGGTTTAGTTGGCAAAGACGGCCTTCAGGTCGAGCTGGTCGCCCATCTCGCTGGAAAGGCGCACCAGCTCGTGGAAAAGCTCCTGCCTCTTTGCGGCATGCGCGGGGCTGGCGGCGAGATCCTTCATCTCCTCCGGGTCTTCGGCCAGGTGGTAGAGGCGCAGCACGCCTGCCTTGGGATAGGCGATCAGCTTCCAGCCGTCGCGGGTGACGGAGCGCTGCAGGCCGAGGTAGGCACCATAGACGGAGGGGTAGCTTGTCTGCTTCTGACGGCCTTCCAGCAGCGGGCGCAGGCTGTTGAAGAAAACATGCGGCGGCTTCTCCACACCGGCGAGGTCCAGTGCCGTGGCCATGACATCCTGCAGGTAGATGGCCTCGTCGATCTTCGCGCCTTTTGCCACGCCAGGCCCTGCGACGAATAAGGGGACGCGCACACTGTGTTCATAGAGGTTCTGTTTGCCGAACAAACCATGATGACCCACCGCGAGCCCGTGGTCGGCGGTGAAGAAGATCCAGGTGTTGTCCGAACGGCCCGAGGCCTCAAGCGCGTCCAGGATGCGTCCGATCTGCTGGTCCAGGTGGGTGATGAGCGCATAGTATTCCCGGCGGTGGGTTTTCACCGCCAGCTCGGTGCGTGGCATGGGCGCGAGGTTTTCATCCCGCAGCTTGTGGGAGCATCCAATCGCGTCCTTGTGAGGATACTCGGGCAGGAAGTTGGCGGGCATGGCGATGCGCTCCAGCGGGTAGCGGTCCAGGAACTCCTTCGGAGCCTGACGTGGGTCATGCGGGGCGTTGAAGGCGGCGTAGATGAAGAAGGGTTTGTCCGATTTTTGAGCCTCCTTGAAAAAGCCGAGCGTGTCATTCGCCACGACCTCGCTCCAGTGCGTGCCGCCCTCCCAGAAACCGCCCAGGCTGCGGTCATCGGGCCTCCAGGGATCGGGCGCGCCCTCGAGCGGCCGGTTGTAGGAGGCGGGCATGGTTTTGGGCATGCCGGCGCGGACATTCCGAGTGACGTCGAAGCACTTCGTGGCGTCGGTCTGAATGTGCCATTTGCCGGTCATGTAGGTCTGGTAGCCGGCCTTTTTCATCAGCTGCGGCCAGAGCACGCCCGCCGCACGCTCGGCGTCGGTCTTGTTATAAACTTTGTTCGCGTCCCAGACGCTGCGGCCGGTGATGAGCATGGTGCGGCTGGCCACGCAGACGGCGCCGCTCCAGGAGCCCATGTTGCTGGCGCGGGTGAAGGTGGTGCCGCGGGCGGCGAGGCGGTCCAGGTTCGGCGTGTCGATGTCCGTCCTGCCGAAGGTCCGCACGGCCTCATGGCAGTGATCATCGGCGAAGAGAAAGAGGATGTTCGGCCTGGCCGCGTGAACGCAGGAGGCGGCCAGGGCGAGAAAAAGGAGCAGCGGTTTCATGGGAGGCCGAGGGTAACGCGATCTGCGGCGGCATTGCTTCATCCCTTTGCAGCGGTCGCTTCCGCAAAAAATGTTGTGCGAAACCGCGTGATACCCTGGTAAAGGAAAGGAATCCTCAAACCCATGAAGACCTTCCTTGCCTCCGTCGCGGCAGCCACCAGCAGCCTCCTTCTCGTCTCCTCCTGCGCGCTGATGGACGGAACACACGGCAAGGCGGCCTACTTTGAAGCGCATGTGAAGCCGGTGTTTCAGGCCAACTGCCTGCGCTGCCATCAGGGGCCGCAGGCACCGGCCCGCCTGGATCTTTCGGACCGGAAAAGCGCCCTGGCCTCGGTCAGCCCCCGCACCGGCCGCCCGTTCATCATCCCCGGCGATCCTGACTGCAGCCTGATCGTGGCCGCCGTGACTCGCCGCGGCACGCATCCTCGCCTGATGCCGCGCCAGGAACTGAGCCTGACGGAGGATGAGATCGGTGAACTGAGCGAATGGATCGAGGACGGCGCCTACTGGCCGGAAGGACCCTCCGGCAAACTCCAGGCGGTTTTCAATCCGGAGAATCCGTGAGCTCTAGAGCCACGGAGGAGTTCTTTGGCTGAGCCTTGCTAACCAGGGCTTTCCGGAACGGCCAGTGCCTCCCCTTTGCTGGGAGCCGGGAACCCTCTGGCCCTTGCGGTGTGCGGATCGTTCCCCTGATGACCCAAAACAAGAATGCCTTCGGTCCGTAGAATCCGGCGCGCGTCCCTCATGCGCTTCATGGGATCCTTCTGCTGTGCTACGGTTTCGATGGCGACACGCGGAATTATCTTCCCCTGAACCTGCCGGAACAGTTCGTTGACCCGTAGCTGCCCGCTGGGCTGTGCCATAATCTTTTGAAGCACGGAAGGATCTAGTTTTGCGAGAAAGTTTGTTGGCAGCCTGCCATTCTCAACAAGCCATTGTATTTGCTTCCGGCCTTCTGCGGAGATGGACATTTTCCCATCTCGATTGGAGGAGCCACGAAGGATGTCTGGGGTGATTCTGACAACTCCGATCGAGAAGAGAGAACGCTCGTCATCAATTTTGACCAGCAGGCAGAGCTGCCCCTTGGCCTCGATCGGAATCATCCAATCCTTGAGAACCGTGCATTTGATGTCCACTTCGTGACCTTGGATGCGCGTGTCGAGCATATTGCCTCGCTCCAGCTCGAATTCGAACCGAAAGAGGATTTCAACTTTCGTTCCGATGTAGGTTTTCTCGGTCTTTTCCAGGGAGTTGACCGACCATCGGCCGGTCCGCATACCATCAATCACCTCATCAAGAGCACGTCGCAAGGTTCCGGCGGCCTGCTTCTCAAAGCCATGACGCTGTAGAAAGAATTCTACAACCTCTCCAAGCTCTGTGTCATGGTTTGTCATTGCGCAAAAGCCTTCTTTCTTATTCGTTCACTCCCCACGATGGCCTGCTTGATACGAAGGCCGACTGCAGTGGCAACTGGAGGGGGAAATGCGTTTCCGACCTGACGATAAGCTGCGGTCTTGCCTCCTGCAAACTGCCAGGCGTCAGGAAAGCCTTGAATCCTGGCCGCCATTCGAACCGTTAGCTTGGGCATGCCTCGGAATCCACGGATGGGCGCTTCCTCAGCAAGAGATTTTCCATCCACACCCAGGCTTGCCCAGGCAGCTCTTGCTCGGGTTGGGCCAAGGTCTGCGCCACCGTGCTTTTTTGAGCCGCCGACCAGTGTAGGCGCAATTTCATTGGCTCTGGACGCCCATCCGAGGGCGCCTTCCCAGCCGTTTGCCGCCATGAGGTCATACAAGGTTTCTCCAACAGTCTTTGGCATCTGACCGTCGGTTAGTGGCAGGGGAGCCTGGAACTGCTTCGCCAGATCTCTGCGCACGGCAACAATGACAACTCTTGGTCGCAGTTGAGGAACTCCAAAATCACATGCGTTCAAGAGCTGCCAGCTTGTTTCGTAGCCGAGTGCTGAGAGCTGGTTTTTCAGGCTTTTGCGGTAATCGGTGAATACAGCATCGAGAAAACCACGAACATTTTCGAGCATCACGGCCTTGGGCTGACATTCTTCAACAAGCCGCAGTGCTTCAGGAAACAGGTCGCGCTCATCCGCATGGCCCAGTTGTTTGCCAGCTTTTGAAAAGGGCGGGCAGGGAACTCCGCCAGCCAGCAAATCCACTCCTTTGAAAGGTTTGGCGCTAAAGTTTCTGACATCACCTTCAACAACATGCCAGGATGGACGGTTGAGGCGTAAGGTCGCACAGGCGTGAGGGTCCAGTTCAACATGAGCAAGCCCATGAAAACCGGCCTGTTCAAGACCGATTGCCTGTCCTCCTGCACCCGCACAGATCTCAATGCAGGTCAGCAAGCCCGGTTTACGTGGAAGCGTGGGAAATTGAACCATATTGTTCATACGCACATACTTCATGACTGGGCTTTGATTGCAAGCATGGGTTCTGAGGGGACGACAGGTTCTATGTCAGCTTTTTGCCTCTACCGGCAGCAACCCCCGCACGGCGAAGTTTTCCGCAGGGGGGACGTCCCAGACGAGGTAACGGGACAGCAGGCGCATGAGGCTGCGGCTGTAGCGGGAGCGCGTCCAGCCTCCGGAGGCCATGCTGGCGATTTGGCGTGTCGAGTGACGCTCCATGCGGCTGGCCAGGTTGAAGGGGGAGGGCTTCATGGCGAGGTTCTTGCCGGCCAGATGGATGCGGAAGATGCGGCCGTCGTAGAAGTAGCGCACCAGCTCCTGCCAGGCGCGGTGCCAGTCGGTGACGATGTCTGAATATTGGTTCAGCGCACGCGCCAGCTTTTCCGGCTGCTCCAGGATGCCGAGGCCGTGGCGGAAGACGCAGCGGTCAAGCTGCTGCGCGCCGACCAGCGACATGAACAGCCCAGGCGACAGCATGGGGTCGACAAAGCCGAAGGCGTCCCCGCAGAGCACCCACCCAGGGCCGTGGCCGCGTCGGGTGAGGAGCTGGTAGTTGGAATAGGTCATCACCGGCGTGATGCGGCGGGCGCGGGCCGCCTTGGCGGCGAGCAACGGTTCTTGCCGGATGGCGTTTTCCAGCCGTTCCTCCGCCGTGGCTCCGAGCGTCCTGGCATGTTCCTTGGAGACGACGATGCCGACAGACAGCCTCCCGGGCAGGGGAATGCGCCAGCTCCAGCCCGCGCGCAGGACGGAGATGATGACCTGGCCTGGATCGACCTCGTCATGCTCGAAGTCCTCGAAATGCGCGAAGTAGGCGACGTCGTCGCGCTCACCCCGTTCGGCCTCCAGGTTCATGGTGCGTGCGAATGCGCGGGCACGGCCCGAGCAATCCACCAGCAGGGGCATGTCCTCCGGCTTCAAACCTGCGGCCTCGCGGGCTGCGGCATCCAGTTGAATCGTGGGTTCGCCATTGCGGACGCCGCTTTCCAATCCGGCACGGGCGTGGACAAAGCGTGCGCCGAGCTCCTCGGCGCGGGTGCGCAGCAGGTTGTCAAATTCGGGCCTGGGCACATTGTAGGAATAGGTGGGCAGGTGGCCTTCGACATTCTTGAAGCTGAAGTGGATGCGCGGGCCGCCGTCTGTCACGAAGAAGGAGGCTCCAGGCTTCAGCATCGACATCCTGGCGACACGATCCTCGATGCCGAGCTGGCGGAAGACGGGGACCACGCCGGGGATCAGCGATTCCCCAACGAGCAGGTCAGGGCGCTTGTCATCGTCAAACACCAGGCAGCGGGTGCCGCGCTGGGCCAGCAGCCCGGCCAGCGTGCAGCCTGCCGGGCCGGCGCCGACGATCACAACCTGGGGGGGGGCTTCAGGCATTTTTGCTCAGGGTTTGAAACGCGGCCTGCCTCAGGTCAGACGCGCTCCAGCTTGATGGGGTAGGTCTGGAAGGCATTCCACTGGCAGACGATGAGGTCGCCGTTTTCCAGCACGCAGACGTCGTGTCCGTGATCAAAAATTCGTTCGGCCTGCTGCAGCGGTTTCAGCTTTCCATCCTCATAGACGGGTTCCGTGCCGCCCGGGGCGCTGACCACCCGGTCATGGGCGTCGAGCACGACGGTGAAGCCGCTGGGGTTCTGGGGCAGCTTGTTGATCTCGGGGGTCTTGCTCCAGCAGACGCCGGCGTAGATCTCCTGTCCGGCGATCACCGGACGGCAGACCATGGCGCCGGGCACGGCGATGGTGCCGAGATACCTGCCATCCAGCGTGAAGCGCCGGAAGCAGTTGTCGGCGCGGGAGGTGACGATGACCGTGGCCTTGTCCGCGCCCTGGCGGGTGTCGATGGCGATGCCATGCGCATTGTTCAGCCGCTGTTCTTCGGGCACGCCGTCCTTGCCTCCAAACTTCTGGATGAACCGTCCGTTGCGGTCATAGCGCAGCACGAACTGGGAGCCGTAGCCATCCACCACATAGATGTCGCCGTTGGGCGCGACGGCGGTCTCGGTGGGGTTGTAAAACATCGAGGGCTCATAGGCGCCCACCATCATCGGATGGCTGAGGCTGAAGATCTCACGCCCTGCGAGGTCCATCTTGGTGACACGCCCGGTCTGGCGATAGCCTCCGCCGCCGCTCTTCCAGAGGCCGCTGTCGGTGAGCAGCAGAAACTCCTCTTCATTCTCGGTGCTGAGCGTCAGGCCGTGCCCGCCGGGCCAGGCGCTGCCCCAGGAGTCCAGGATCGTGCCGTCAGGGTTGAAGATGAGCATCTGGTTATCCCAGTGATCACCGACCATGAACAGGCGTCCGTCCTTCACCTGCACCATCTCATGGCAGTTTAGAATGGGGTGATGACGCCCCTGGCCGGCGGGCACCCATTCCTTGACGACCTTGTAGCGGTGACTGCCGTGGCCGATGACGGTGTCCTTCTGCGGGTCGGGTGCGGCGCGCAGGGGCTGGATCCAGGTGGCGGCGACGGCGGTGCTGAGGCCGCCCAGGAAATGACGTCGGGTGCGTGACATGCGGCCACTGTGGGGAAGCGGCCTGCGTGTGACAAGGTGATTCTCCACGCCGATTCAGCGCGGGCCGAAGTCATCGAGGTACTGGCCGACGATGGTGGCCAGGTCCGGGGGCTGTGGAAGGCCAAGCGCGATGGCGCGTGAGCCGTCCACCTGCTGCGGCCAGTTGTCGACGATGCCCTGGATGCGCGCGTCGAAGGCATCGACGATCGGTGCGAGCCTGATGCCACGCGAGGCGGCGACTTGCGTGATCACTTGTTCGGCCAGGGCCGGGGTCACCCGGTGGGCGGGCAGCACATAGGCGCGGTCACGGCCGAGCTTCTCCTCCGGCATCTCGCCCAGGGAGATGAAGGATTCGATGACGGTACGGTAGCCGGTCATCGGATGCGGCTGGTCACGGCGGATCGGCAGGTGGCAGGGTTCGCCGTTCAGAGGTTCGCGGAACATGCCGCTGGCCCAGCTGGAGGCGGCGGCGTTGGGCCGGCCGGGACGGATGATGACCGTCGGCAGCCGCACGCTGCGGCCGTCGAAGAATCCCTTGCGGGTGTAGTCGTTGACCATCATCTCACACATCGCCTTGGTCATGCCGTAGGTGGTCTGGGGGAGCTGCTTGGTCAGGTCGGACATCAGGCCCGACATGTCCAGGCCGCCATAGCAGGCGACGCTGCTGGCGAAGATGACGCGCGGCCTGCCCTCCGCCGCCCGCGCCGCCTCGAACACGTTGCGGCCGCCGTCGAGGTTGACGCGCAGGGCGTCGTCAAAGCGCTCCTCGCACTCGCCGCTGACCATGGAGGCGAGGTGGAAGACGGCGTCAAACCGTGGCCCGCAGGCTTCCATCACCACGTTCCGATCGCCGATGTCACCGATCACCTGACGAACTTTTGGATCGGCGCACGGGGCGCGGAAGAAGGCGTCCAGGAGCACCATCTCCGTGATCGGCCGTTCGAGCCAGGTTCCGCGTTCGAGAAGCCTGGAGGCAAGCTGGGAGCCGAGGAATCCACCGCCGCCGGTGATGATGATTTTCATGGGGGAAAAGGGATCGTGGTTTGCAAAGCGGCGCAGGCTGTGTGCAGTGCCGTCCATCACCATGAACAAGCCCCTCTCAGGACACAAGATCGGATTCGTCGGACTCGGAAACATGGGGCGTGCCAATGCGCGCCACCTGCTTGCCGCAGGGGCTGAAGTCGTGGTCTGGAACCGCAGCCCCGGCCCGGTGCAAGAGGCCGTGGCCCTGGGCATGAAGGAGGCGGAAAGCCTGCCCGCGCTGGCCCGTGAAGTCGGAGGCGGTGTCATCTGCATCAACCTCACGACCACCGAGGTGGTGCGCGAAGTGGTCTTCGGACCCGGAGGTCTGGCTGAAGGACTGCAGCCGCAGGCGCTGATCATCGACTTCGGCACGACGGGTGTTCCCGAGACCCGTGAGTTCGCCTCGCGTGTCAACTGGGTGGACGCCCCCGTGTCAGGCGGGCAGGTCGGTGCGGAGGCGGCGACGCTCACCATCATGGCGGGCGGCAGCGAGGAGAACTTCCAGCGCGCTCTGCCGGTCTTCCAGGCCGTCGGCAAGAACATCACCCACATGGGCCCCGCAGGCAGCGGCCAGGTGACAAAGCTGGCCAACCAGCTCATCGTCGCGCAGACCATTGATGCGGTCGCCCAGGCCCTGCGCATGGCCGAGCTTTCCGGCGTTGATCCCGCCCTGGTGCGACGCGCCCTGCTTGGCGGCTTTGCCGAAAGCCGCATCCTTGACCTGCATGGCGACCGCATGGTGCGCCGCGACTTTGCACCGGGCGGGCGCTCCGTGCTCCAGCTCAAGGATGTGCGGCTGATGTGCGAGCTTGCCGAAGCCGTCGGCCTCGACTCGCCCACCCTGCGCAATTCACTCGCCCAGTGGGAGAGGTTTGTTCACGAAAAGGGCCATGGCGACCTCGACCACAGCGGCCTGTTCAGGCTTTACGAGGAGTAACCAACGACGCGGCGTCAGCGCGTGGCGACGCCCGGCCTGCGGATCTTCAGCAGCAGCGGGAAGCTGGTCTGGAGGCCGGCGCTGTCATGTTCGTTGCGGGCGGAGCTGATGGCGCCGTGGCAGAGCTTGTCCTGATCCTGAACCCAGCCTGCGGCGCGGAAGAAGATCGGGCGCTCATTTTCCTTCTCGCGGATCTGCACGCCGTTGAGGCCGATGTCGTCAATGATGACGCCGTGGGGAAGGCCGTGTACGTCAAGATTGATGAGACCGTTGTCATTCAGCCGCACGGCGCGCAGCCAGGCCTTGACGGTCTGTCCCGGAACCAGGGTGATCTCCAGGGGCTTGGTCTCGTCGGCAGCCGCACGCATGACCGGCCTGCCGTTGCTGTCGGGTTCCAGGACGATGATGAACTTGGGCTGCGGGCCGAGCGTGACCTTGCCAAACGTGCCTCCGTCATGCTTCAGGCCTCCTGAGCTGGCAGTGATCCTGAGCTGGCTCCAGTCGGCGTTCGCCGGGGCGTCGGGCATGGCGTTAAGGCTGCCGCTGATGAGGTCATGCCCGGCTTCGATGATGAGCGGTGTGGTGGCCCAGTAACCCTTCGGCAGGCCGGTGATGTCGATGCGGATGGCCTCATCGAAGTTGTCCTTCCGGTCGGCGCGGAAGGAGAAGCCGATGGAGGCACCGGGCATGACGGTGGGGTTCATGCCGGCGAGCTTGATGCTGAAGTCCGGCCGGGGCTCACGGATGGAAAGCGTGTAAACAAAGCGCTCGCCGCCCCATCCCCGGGTGTCGGTGACCCGCACGACGTAACGTCCGTCGGAGGGTGCTGTGAAGGTCAGGCGTGAGTCGCGGCCGACCTTGCGGTCGCCGCTGTCGTCGTTCTGATGGTTGAGCGTGAACACGGGCAGGCCGTTGGGCACCAGCTCAGTGCCGAGCGGATGCGGCTGCACGATGTAGCAGGGCTCGTCGAGCGAGTGAGAGGTGGCGCTGGTGTCGAAGTAAGCCCGGCGCATGCCGCCGCTGACGTAAAAGAAACAGCCGCCGTCGGGGCCGCGCGGCATTCGGATGATCTTCATGATGTCGCCGTTGAACCAGACGAATTCGTTCAGCTCCATCTCCTCCCAGTTCTGCAGGCGGATGTCCGGGTTGTTGGCATCGACGCTGCGGAAGTTGTTGTAGCTGTCGCGCACCGCCTGCATGAGCAGGCGTGGCACGGGCCTGCCGTCTTCGTGAAGCACCTCGATCTTGGTGTCGGCGGGCGATCCTGCCTGGGCGGCGAAAGTTTCGATGATCCAGGGCTGGCCCTTCCTTGCCTCGAACGCGAAGTGATCAGCGTCGCCCGCCTTGTCGAGTCTGCCGTGGATGCTGGATGGAATGCCGACGACCTGGGCCTTGGCGGATTCATCATTGCCTTCGGTCTCCGCCACCACGGGCAGGGGGCCGGCACGGAGGGATGGCTGGGTGCGAAAACGCAGCGCCCTGGCATCAAGCGGCACGTTCGCCGTTCCTTCGGCATCAGGCTTCATCATCACGACGGCCTTGTCGCCCAGGTGATGACCGATGAGCGTGACGCGGCTTTCCCGACCGACCTGGGCGGTGAGCGGTGACCAGCCGGTGACATAGGGCAGGGCACCGACGGTGAGGCGGTAAAAATGGTTCACGCCGCCGTCCAGGGTCGTGTTGCTGACCAGCAGGGTGTAATCGCCGTCGGCAGGCGCCTTCCAGGCGATGAAGGGATCGCTGCCGCTGTCGAGGCCGCGGTTGACGACAAGCACGCTCCGCGCGGCATCGAGGATTTCGAGCGTGGGAGACTTGGCCGCGCTGCCGACCTGGGCGACCGCAAGGTCGAGAATGAGCTCCTCACCCGCTTTGGCTGTAAAGCTGTAGGCGTCATGCTGGCCTGTTTCACTGAGCGTGCCCCAGATGCTGGCGGGCAGCGTGGCCAGCCGTACCGGTCCATCCTTGAAGCTGGTGGCCCGGGTGATGACGGGTTCCAGGTCGTCGGCGTGGATTTTCATCCTGGCGGTTTCACCGGTGGGGTTCTTCAACCAGATCTCATGGGGCCCGCGAGGCAGGTCGGCCGTGGCGCTGATCTTCAGCTGTGCGGCCGTGGGCTTGAGGGACGATCTGGCGATCTGAAGCTTCAGCCCTGGATGCGAGGCCAGGGCCTGGGTGTCCTCGGTGAGGTTTTTTCCGGTGATGCTCACCATCAGCTCACCTCCGATGCGGGCGGCACGCGGAACGATGCTGGAAAGCTCAGGCCTGCCGGGCTTGGCCGCCATGGCGGGCTTTGACCTGGCTTTTGCCTGGGCGTGTGCGGAGGCCGCCGCTAACAACAAGGATGACAGGCAGATGAGGACGGGCTTCATGGTGGCGTGGAGATTACGTCCAGGCCGCAGATTTCTAAATGGATGATGCCGCTTTGGTCTTGAAGGATTCAAGGAGGTCGCTGTAGGAATGCGCGGTGGCGGCGTCCATCTGCGTCATCTGCGGATCGTCCGGGCTGTCCCGCATAAGCGTGGGTTGCGCTTTGCAGGCGGAAGGGAAAGGTGGCGGCTTGAAGACCTGGTTTCACCGTTGGTTATTCCTGGCCGCCACCGCCGCCGCCCATGGCGGCGGCCCCCTGTCATGGCTGAATCCGGAGGCCATGCCCGCGCTTGAGGCGGTCATGGCCGAACAAACAAGACGACTTGAAGCTCTGCCCGCCATGCCCGCGCCGCAGCCGCTGGAGCTCGCGGGTTTTCACAGCGGCTTTGCGCCCAGGGAGGACTCGGTGCGCTGGGTGCAGGTGGACCTGGGGGAGGAACGCGAGATTGACGCCGTGGCGGTGGTGCCGGCGATGCTTGGCAGCAGGCAGGCCTATGGGCTGCCCCGGCGCTTCCGCATGGATGCATCGAATGATCCTGGCTTCGGCGAATCCGTGACCCTCCTGGATCGAACGGGGGATGACCAGCCGCCTCATGCCGCCCCCGTCTTCGTCACCACGGCGGGAGTCCGGGCACGCTACGTCCGCTTCACCGCCACCCGCCTTGTCGCCCAGCCAGGCCTGGAGAAACGCTTCATCTTCTGCCTGGGCGAGCTGCTGGTGTTCAGCGGCGGCCGCAACCTTGCCCTCGATGCCGAGGTGCTGGCGCCGAACTCGGTGGAAACCCTGCCAACCTGGTCTCCCCGACATCTGGTGGATGGTGCCTACGCACTTGGTTTGCCGGTCAGGCCGGATGCTGCCCAGGGCAATGGCTGGCATGGTGAGATTTCCCGTCAGGCCGAGGCTGCACAGTGGGTGGAGGTGGACCTCGGTACGCCGCAGGAGCTCGATGAGATCCGGCTGATTCCGGCGCATCCCCGTGATTATCCGGAACGTCCGGGCTTCGGCTTTCCCGTCCGTTTCAAGGTGGAGATGGACGGGCGGACGATGATTGACCGCACAGGCGCCGACTTCACCAACCCGGGCGACACGCCGGTTGCCTGGAAAACAAACGGGCTTCGTGCGCGTCGTCTGCGCGTCACGGCCACGCGTCTGTGGGAGCGCAGCGGCGACTTCGTCTTTGCGCTCGCCGAGCTGCAGGCCTTCGCCGGTGGGCAAAATCTGGCGCTCGGCGCAGAGGTGACAAGTTCCGGCGACACGCTGACAGCCTCCTGGTCGCCCAGCCAGCTCGTTGACGGCCGCAGCAGCACCGGCGTGATGCTGGCTGAAAAAGGCTGGCTCGAGGAACTTTCCCAAAGGCGTGAGCTGGAGAGCATGCTGGCCCTGACCGCACATCAGCATGTCAAAGCCAGGGGAAAGGCCGTCGTCCGTGCCGTGTGGATCGCGATGGTGGCGCTGGCCCTCGCTGCTTTGTTTGCCTGGAGGCTGTCACGTCGTGCCCGGCTTGCCCGGAGGCAGGAAATGGACCTGCTCAGGCAGCGCATCTCCCGGGATCTGCATGACGAGATCGGCAGCCATCTGGGCAGCATCCGGCTGATGTCCGAACTAGCCCTGCGCGAGGATCAGGGCAATGAGCCGCTCCAGGAAATCCACCGACTCGCCGGTGAGGCGGCGGAGTCCATGCGCGGGATTGTCTGGCTGGTGCGTGAAGGTGATGCCCCAAGGCTGACGAACCTGGTGGATGCCCTGCGTCAAAGCGCGGCGGCCCTGCTGAAAGGCGTTGGCTGGAATCTCGAAGTCCGGGAGGGCGAGGCTGATCCGGCCATCACGGCCTCTCTGGAGTTCCACCGGCAGGTTTTCCTGCTTTTTCGTGAAGCCGTTCACAACATCGCCCGTCATGCCCAGGCCTCTTGCGTCAGGATCGAGGCGGGCTGGAGGAACCGGCGCTTCATCCTGTGCATCCAGGATGACGGCTGCGGATTCGACCTCGAGGCAGTGTCGGCTGGCGACGGCCTTGCCAACCTCCGCCACCGTGCGACCGCCCTGGGAGGTTCACTGGACATCACCAGCGAACCTGGCATCGGCACCCACATCCTTCTCGACGCCCCGATTTCATGAACACTGCCTGGATCATCGAAGATCATGCCGCCCTGCGCCGGACGCTGGTGCGGGTGCTCAATGCCGAAGCCGGACTGCAATGCACGGGTGACTTTGACTCCTGCGAAAAAGCCCTCGCCGCCCTGGGCCGCGAAACTGCGCCCGATCTGGTGCTGATCGATGTCGGCCTGCCGGGCATGAGCGGCCTGGAGGGCATCCGCAGGATCAAGGAACGTTCGGCCCGCACGCAGGTGCTGGTGCTGACGGTTTTTGAGGATGATGACAAGGTGTTCCAGGCCATCTGCGCAGGCGCGGCCGGGTATCTGCTGAAAACCAGTTCCGCGGCCGACATCGTCCAGGCCGCGCGTGATGCCCTGGCGGGAGGTTCTCCCATGAACCCGCGCATCGCCCGGCGTGTGCTGGAGATGTTTTCCAGGCTGGCGCCGAAGCAGTCCGACTACGGCCTGAGCGATCGCGAAAAGGAGATCCTGCAGCTCATGGTGACCGGCTTGATTAAAAAAGAAATCGCCGACCGATTGACGCTCAGCATCCACACGGTGGACACCTACCTGCGCCGCATTTACGAGAAGCTGGAGGTCAACACCCGCACCGGCGCCGTGGCCAAGGCGCTCAAGGAAGGGCTGGTTTAAAGTCCACGGCGGCGATCAGGCGTAGCAAGGCAGCCATTTCGCTCCGTCGAGATGACGCCTGGGGGGCATCGCCGAGCCGGGCGTTCTCGAAGTTCGAAAGCTCAGCGTGCCTGCGCCAGCCTGTTGCTCATCTTGCGGAGCAAGATGGCGACTTTGCTTGCGCGCATCGGCAGCTGTCATGGCATCGTGATCTGCGTTCTTGGGACTGGGTGACAAACGGCTCAATACCTAGAGGCGGCTGCAAGGGAACCCAGCGGTGGCGATCTGGCGAAGCAAAGTAGCCATCTCGCTCCGTCGAGATGAGCCTTGGGGCTTCGCCGCGCCGGGCGTTTTGGAAGTTCGAAAGTTGTGCGTGCCTGCGCCAGCCTTTCGCTCATCTTGCGGAGCAAGATGGCTACTTTGCTTGCGCTCATCCGCAGCTGTCATGGCATCGTGACAGGCGAAGCAAGGTAGATCTCGCTCCGTCGAGATGAGATCAACGCGTAGTAAGCTCACACGTTCACGCCCCAAGGCCACCTGCATTCGGGCGAAAGCCTTCCGTCCAAAAGGACGCAGCCAGTTGACCGCCCGGCGGGTTGAGGGCTTCGCCATCCGCTCATGGCCCGAAACCCAGGCTGTCCCGTGCTTGCGTGGCATGAAAGCCCGTCATGAACGGCGTATCTGTCCACCCATGCGCAACGTCTGCCTTCTCGCCCTCCTCGCCTCGCCGCTGCCTGCGGTGGACTTTGTGCGCGAAGTCAGGCCGATCTTTGAAAAGCACTGCTACGAATGTCACGGCGCGCAGAAGCAGAAGAACGACTACCGCCTCGACATCAGGTCGGTCGCCCTCAATGGCGGTGGCGGCCATGCGCCGAACATCGTGGCTGGCAAAAGCGCCGCCAGTCCGTTGTTTCGCTTCGTCAAAGGACTGGAGAAGGATCTTCAGATGCCTCCGAAATCCAGGCTCAGCGATGCGGAGATCGAGACGCTGCGGCGCTGGATCGACGAGGGCGCCGTCTGGCCGGAGGGTGTGGACGTGGCGAAGCTGGAGGACAAGACGGACTGGTGGAGCTTCAAGCCGCTCCAGGTTTCAGGGTCCGTGCGACGGGGTCTGGCCGTGGTGGCAGACATCCATCCGATCGATTTTTTGGTTCGCGCGAAACTGACGAAGGCCGGGCTCAAGCCTGCCCCTCAGGCCGATGCACGCATCCTGGTCCGCAGGCTGTTCTTTGATCTGACCGGCCTGCCGCCGACTCCGGAGGAGGTCGTGAAATATGCGGCGCTTCCTTATGAAAGGCTGGTGGACGACCTGCTCGCCTCCCCGCGCTACGGCGAACGCTGGGCCAGGTACTGGCTGGATGTCGTGCACTACGGCGAAACACATGGCTACGACAAGGACAAGCCGCGGATGAACGCCTGGCCCTACCGCGACTACGTCATCCGAGCCCTGAACAACGACAAGCCCTACGCGCGCTTTGTCGAGGAGCAGATCGCGGGCGACGTGCTTTATCCAGGGACCACGGACGGCATCACCGCCCTCGGCTTCATCGCCGCCGGTCCCTGGGACTACATCGGTCATGCCGAGGTGCCAGAGACGAAGATCGACGGCAGGATCGCCCGCCACCTGGACCGCGATGACATGGTGCAGAACGCCGTCGGCACCTTCTGCAGCCTGACCGTCCAGTGCGCCCAGTGCCATAACCACAAGTTTGATCCGATTTCGCAGGAGGACTACTACTCGCTGCAGGCGGTGTTCGCCGCCGTGGACCGCACCGAGGTGGATTATTATCCCGATGATGCGACGATGCGGAGGTTTGCCGATCTTCAGAAGCGGAGGAAGCAGGTGACGGATCAAATCACGGCGCTGGAGGCACCCTTGAAGAAGAAGGCGGGCGAGAGGTATGTGGAGCTCAGCCGGCGCATTGATGGCGCGGCGGAGAAGGGGCCGAACCCGAATGCAAAACCCGACTTTGGGTGGCACAGCGCGGTTTCGCCGGTGCAGGATTCGGTGAAGTGGGTGCAGGTGGACCTGGGCAGAAGCGTGCAGGTGGAGCGCATCGTGCTGAAGCCCTGCTACGACGACTACGGCGGCATCGGCGCGGGCTTCGGCTTTCCCGTGCGCTTCAAGATCGAGGTCAGCGATGATCCTGAGTTCAAGACGGGCGTGACGCTGGTCTGGCGGAAACATGACGCCACCTTCATGAACGACTTCGCCAATCCGGGCCTGGAGGCCTTTGAAAGCGGCACGGCGGGCGATGACGGCGTGACCGGCCGCTTTGTGCGCGTCACCGCCGTGAAGCTGGCCCCGCGCAAGGGCGACTTCATCTTCGCACTGTCAGAAATGGAGGTCTATGAGAGCAAGGCCGGGCCGAACCTCGCGCTCGGCAGGCCGGTCAGCTCGCTCGACAGCATCGAGGCGCCGCCGCGCTGGCGCCGAACCAATTTGACGGATGGCATCGCTCCCGAGTCGCGGACTCAGGAGGACCGCCTGAAGCTCGTCCGTGAACGCGACGCGCTCATGCTGGCCCAGGCGGACGAGGCCACGAAGAAGAAGCTCATGGCGGCACGTCGTGAGCGTGATTCCCTGCCGGTGCTGCCTGCGCCGAAGAAGGTCTATGCCGGGGCTGTTCACACGGGTAGCGGCGCCTTCAAGGGAACAGGTGCCGAGGGCGGCAGGCCAAGGGCCGTTCATGTGCTGAGGCGTGGCGACATCCGCCAGCCGGCGCAGGAGGTCGGCCCGGGCGGCATCAAGGCCCTCGCCGCCCTGTTCGATGATCCGTTTGTCATGCAGGGCGAGGGCGAGTCGGCACGCCGAGCCGCGCTGGCGAAATGGATCACCTCGAAAAACAACGCCCTTACCTGGCGCAGCATCGTCAACCGTGTCTGGCAGCACCATTTCGGCCGAGGTCTGGTGGAGACGGCGAATGATTTTGGCCGGATGGGAGCGACACCGACCCATCCGCTGCTGCTGGACTGGCTGGCCGCGTCTTTCCGGGATGAGATGGGCGGCAGCCTGAAGAGGCTGCACCGGCTCATCGTCACCAGCGCGACCTACCGGCAGTCCTCCGTCGTGACGCCGGAGGCCGCGCGCATGGATGCCGCGAACCAATGGTTGTCCCACCAGAACCGCCGCAGGCTGGACGCCGAGTCGGTGCGCGACTCCATCCTCGCCGTCAGCGGCGCGCTTGACCTCGCGATGGGCGGCCCCGGCTTTCAGGACTTCGTGATCGACAAGCCTCAGCACAGTCCGCATTACGAGTATCACCTGCATGATCCCGAAGATCCGAAGAGCTGGCGGCGCAGCATCTACCGTTTCATCGTGCGCAGCCAGCAGCAGCCCTTCATGACGGTTCTCGACTGCGCCGATCCGTCGATGCGCGTGGACAGGCGCAATGAGTCGATCAGCCCGCTGCAGGCGCTGGCCCTGATGAACAACGGCCTGACCGTGACGATGGCGAAGCACTTTGCGGCCCGTGTGAAGAAGGAGCTGGCCTCAGGCCTTGAAGGGCAGGTCAGGCGTGCCTTTGCCCTGGCCCTTTCCCGGGAGCCGTCTGACGATGAACTCGCGCCGCTCGTGGACTACGCCAGGCGTGAGGGGCTGGAAAACACCTGCCGTATCCTGATGAACTTGAATGAGTTCACCTTTGTGGACTGAGGGGCGCGCTGTTTTTTCTTTTGGCGGACGCCTGTGCCTCGTCACCATGCGGTCATGAAACGCAACCGCCTCGGCCGCACCGGCATCGTCGTCACCGACATCTGCATGGGAACCATGACCTTCGGCCTGCAGGCGGATGAACGCACCTCCTTCGCCATCATGGACCGCGCGCTGGAGGCGGGGATCGACTTCCTCGACACGGCGGAGATGTATCCCGTGCCGCCGAGCGCGGAGCTGTTTGGCGTGACCGAACAGATTGTGGGGCGATGGCTGAAGCAGCAGACGCGTGGCGAGATCATCCTGGCCAGCAAGGTGACCGGCCCGGGTCATGGCTGGTTCCGTCCGCCCATCCGCGGAGGCTTCACCGCCCTCGACCGCCGTCAGATCTTCCAGGCCTGCGAGGACAGCCTGCGTCGGCTTCAGACGGACTACATCGACCTGTATCAGACGCACTGGCCGGATCATGGCATGGAGCAGGAGGAGACGCTGGGCGCGATGACCAGGCTGATCGAGCAGGGCAAGATCCGCGCCTGGGGCGGCAGCAACGAAACCTGCTGGGGCGTCATGAAGAACCTCTGGGAGGCGGAGAAGCACGGCCTGGCGCGCATGGCCTCGGTGCAGAACAACTTCTCGCTGATCAACCGCCGCTGTGAAAGCGAGCTGGCCCAGGTCTGCCGCAGGGAGAACGTCAGCCTGCTGCCCTACTCACCGCTGGGCGGCGGCGTGCTCACCGGCAAGTACAACGGCGGCAGCCTGCCGTCCGGCGCACGCTTCAGCGACTACCTAACCAATGGTGGAGAACGTCAGAAGCGAATGGCGCGGCGGTTTGTGAACGAGCGCACCTTGGAGACTGCGGCCCGGCTTCAGCCCATCGCCGCCGACCTGGGGGTGAGCGTCACCGCCCTGTCTCTGGCCTGGAGCCGCCAGCACGACTTCGTCGCCTCCACCATCGTCGGCGCCACCACGGTGGCCCAGCTTGAGGAGAGCCTGCAGGCGGCGGATCTGATCCTGGACGCCGCCACCCTGGCGCGCATCGACGAGATCGATCAAGCCATCCCGACTCCGATGACCGAGGACGGCCTGCGCCGGCTGTGAGGTTGATGTGAGGACGCCTCCGTCAGAAGTCTTGCCATCCCGGCCAATCGAGCCTTAGGTGAGGGCCTCGCATCCTTGGGATGCCGATGTGGTGAAATGGTAAACACAGCGGACTTAAAATCCGCTGGGAGGTAACTCCCTTGCGGGTTCGAGTCCCGCCATCGGCACTCTAAATTGTTGATCGCCAACGGTTCTTTGGAAGTCGGTCTTTTGAGCGTCTTGCACGCAGGCTAACCGAAACGCACCAAAATGGACCCAAATAAGCGGATTTTAACCGGACAGGCCTTGCGCCCTGGTTGCCTTCGGTGAAGTCGTTTGCGTGCTGAACCCCCGCCAGGAAAAGTTTGTCAGCCTCTACGCCGCAGGCCAGACGGCGGCCCAGGCCTATGCCGGGGCCTATGGCCGGGCCGGGCACAGTGCCGAGGCCAGCGGGGCGCGATTGTTGAGAAATGCTGCGGTTCAGGAACGGCTGGGCCAGCTCCGGGCCAAAGCCAGCCACGAGGCCGCCCTAACCTTGTCGGACATCCTGTGCCACCTCCGCGACATGTTCGAGACGCCCATCTCCGCCCTGGACGAAAACCACCCCTACACTCGCCGGATGATCGTGACGGAAACAGGCAAACCGGGGCAGGCCAAGCATTCGGTGCGGATCATCGAAAAGCCCTGCCCCCTCGCCATCCTCCAAGAAATGGGCCGCCTGCTAGGCCTGGGCCAGAAGCCCGCCGCCAAGCCCGGTCGGGCCAAGGGCCAGTCTGGGGCCGGCGCTGGGACAATGGCGGAGTTGATGGCCAGCCTGGGCGTGGCGAGCGCTGAAGTGGCCTCGCCGACAGAAGTTACCCGATTACCTCGGAGATCAGGATGCTGAATAGCGTGCTAAACCGACCTCTGATATTGTGCATTGAGTGCCAAAATTCATCACACCTTGCAGGATATTCGCCACCTGCTAGCTTGGCTCAGGTTCAATCTTCTCCCTCCGTAAATTACTCCCGATGAGTGTGGGGGTTTTGCCCACTGGTTTAACGATACTCCATGTATGCTTAGCGCCATCGCCATCATAGTTTTTTAGCCTGGTTCTCGAACAGATGTTTTGCGATGGGTCAGTCAATCTCAGTCTGGCGGTGGGTTCATGCTATGCGTGCCTTGGCTTGGGGGAGCTTGGGTCTCGGCTTCCTTTCTGCTATTGGAACAGCACTTCAGGATCCCAGAAATTCTGGAGAGGAGATCGGGTTGAGGGCACTCTCCATGTTGGTCGGCATGATTGTAATCGGAGGCATAACTTGGCTTATTTCTTGGGTTCTTGGTCGTCTTTTTCGTAAATCTTCTCCGGTCAGGCCAGCGGTGCCTGCATCACGTTCTCAGATCTCTCCACCATCATTGGATCGGCCCTCTCATCCATCCGGATCACTTGTTTTTTTATCTACCAAGGGCCAAGAAACGGGACCATTTACGTTGTCCCAAATTCACCGGATGTGGGACACTGGAAACATTACTGCTGATGCCCTCTATTGGCATGATGGCCTCGATGGATGGCAGTCAATCGAGACCCTCAAATTGTCTGAGTACAGGCACGGCTAACAGTCTATTTGCCTTGCCAGCAATGCCTTGCGCCAATCGTCGCCCGACCATTGAGCTGATGCAGAAAGCCATTAATCAACAACAATATCCAAGTCGCTATCAACATGAGCAACGAAAATGAACATAAGGAATCAAGTGTGATTCCTGCGATTCTCGTGTTTGGCCTGCTGGCTTGCGGGGCAGTCATTTTACGGATGACAGGATTAGTCGATGGGTCTGGTTTGGTTAATTTGCTCTCGATGTCATGCCTCTTTGGGTTGGCTATATTCTTGGGTCTTTGGCAAACGGCGCGGTTTTGAGTTGAAGGGTTGAGAGGGTTTGGAAGTGTTGGGGGATGACGGACCGGGACTTTTTCTACAAGACGCTGGGGCTGAGCGAGCCCTGGGAGGTCAAGGA
>JBIJBP010000196.1:0-7141 GCA_044345155.1 Prosthecobacter sp.
ATCCTGCTTCACGACCTTGATCCGGATGGCCTCGTTCGGACAGGCCTGCACGCAGGCCGGCGCCTCACCTTCTGAAAGGCGGCCCTGGCACATGTCGCACTTGCGGACGATGCCGCGCCGGAGGTTGAACTTCGGCACGTCGTAAGGGCATTTCAGGATGCAGTAGGAGCAGCCGATGCACTGGTCGTCCAGATGGCGGACGATGCCGGTGGCGGGATCCTTGTCATAGGCCAGCACGGGGCAGCCGTTGGAGCAGGCTGGATCCACGCAATGGTGGCAGGCTGTGGTGACGGTCTGGAGATAGGGCTGCCTGCGTGTGCCGACAAGCAGGCCGATGTCACGCCAGCTTTCATCATCGTCGAGACCGTTGAGGGAATGACAGGCCGCGACACAGGCCTTGCAGCCCGTGCAGGCATCGAGGTTCACCTCAAAGGCGTACTGTCCGCCCGGCTCAGGCCTGGAGAGCGGGATGAGGTGGGTGAAGCGTTCGCGGACGGACCGGGAGTCGTATTCCTCCGAAAACAGGGCGACGGGCGTTTGAAGCGTTTGTTGCTCGCGCAGCGCAGCCTCAAGGATGCCGACCCCGGAGCCGCTTCCGGTGGATGTCGAACGCTCCATGTCGCGGACCATGGTTCAAAGGCTGAAGATCTCCTGGAGCTGGCCGACGCTGTGCCGGTTGCAGAAGGCGTGGAAGGATTCCTCCCCTTCACGGCCGCCAAGGTAGCCCCTCAGCATCGCCTCGAGTGTTTCGCCCAGGCTTTCAAAGGGCACGCCGCTGAAGACCTGGCGGCCGATCCTGCGGTTCTCGCCAAATCCGCCGCCGACGGTGATGTGGTAGCCTTCGCCGCTCTCCGACTTCACCTTGGTGCCAAGCAGGCCGATGTCGCCCATGAAATGCTGGGCGCAGGAGTGCGGGCAGCCGGTGAAGTGGATGTTCACGGGCCTGTCGAGCTTCACGCGCCTGTCGAGGAAGTCCATCATGGTGATGGCGTGGCCCTTGGTGTCGCTGGCGGCGTATTTGCAATATTTGTTGCCGGTGCAGGCGACGAAGCCGCTTTTCAAGTTCGACTGCTCGCAGGGAAGGCCGAGCTTTTTCAGCGATTTGGCCAGTGTGGCGGCAAAGGCCGTCTTGACGTTCGGAATGATGAGGTTCTGCCACACCGTAAGACGGACTTCGCCGGTGCCATAGCTGTCAGCGAGGTCGGCGATGCGTTCCATCTGCTTCGCGGTGAGCTGGCCGACGGGCACGCTGGCGCCGACGTAGACCAGCCCCTCCTGCTTCTGCGGGTGGATGCCGACGTGCGAATGGCCCTGCTGGGAAAACTCGCGCGCCGCCTGGAGCGGGGAGTCCGGGGCAAGGCGTGTGAGCTTGAACTTGAGATGTTTCTCCGCCTCAAGGAGCACGCCGTCGAGGCCCTTGTCCTCCACGACATACTTGAAGCGGGCCTTCTTGCGGTTGGTGCGGTCGCCGAACTGGATGAAGACCCGCAGCAGCGCCAGCATGACATCATTGAGCTGCTCCGGCTTCACAAGGACACCCCAGTCGCTGGCAAAGGTCTGATGACCGGTGACCCCGCCAAGGGCGATGCGGAAGTAAACGCCTGGATCGATGCCCTCGCTGTTTTCGAGGATCCTCACCGCGCTGGCGCCGATGTCGTTGGTGTCCTCCACCGAGGAGATGAGGCCGCCGCCGTCATAGGCGATGTTAAACTTTCTGGGCAGGTCATAGAACTCCTTGGAGCCGATGATGAGGGTGGCGAGCTCGTTCACCAGCGGTCGTACATCGATGAGCTCATGGGGGTCGTAGCCCGCGCAGGGATTCATCGTGATGTTGCGGATGTTGTCCGCGCCGGCGCCCTTGGAGTGCAGGCCGCAGCCCTGGATGCGGCGGAGCACCTCGGGGCAGTGCTTCGGCTCGATGAGGCGGATCTGGAAGTTGTTGCGGGTGGTGATCTGGATGTAGCCGGTGGTGAGCTCGCTTGAGATCGCGGCGAGTTCGCGAAGCTGGTGGCTCTTCACCACGCCACCCGGGATGCGCAGCCGGCACATGTAGCCGTCCTTGACCGGGTTCAGCCAGAACAGTCCGTTCCATTTGTAACGGAAGGCGTTCTCAGGTTCCGGCTTGGCGTTCCAGCGCGCATCCATGACGAGGTTTTCGATGGCGTCGAAGGGATGCAGCTCGCGTTTGATGCGCTCCTCCTTGGTGAGGTCGTCCAGGGAAGGCCCGGCAGGGGCTGCTGGCGCGGGGCCCAGATCACTGAAGCTCACTCCACCCGCCGCGATGCCTGCGAAGAAACCTTCCAGATAACGTTGCTGCTCCGGAGAGAAGCCTTCGGGGGCGGCACTGGCGGGAGGAGGTGTGAGGAGAGCGCTCATAAAAGGGTTCAATGCCCAGGTTCCGAGTGGCGGAGAAGGCTGAGGTTGGTGAAGGTCTGGCCCTGGGTGATGGTGGTTGGGAATTCCCTGGTCATTGGCAAGCCTGGTCCTTGGTCATTCTCAATACACGTCCCGCGCATACCGCCGGGTCTTCTTCATCTCGGCGACATACTGCGCGGCTTCCTCAGCCGACATGCCGCCCTGGGACTGGATG
Organism: Prosthecobacter sp.; assembly: GCA_044345155.1. GTDB lineage: Bacteria > Verrucomicrobiota > Verrucomicrobiia > Verrucomicrobiales > Verrucomicrobiaceae > Prosthecobacter. The sequence continues at coordinate 2,591 of JBIJBP010000196.1, forward strand.
ATCTGGTGCAGGGCTTCATCGACATCTTTCGCCATGCGTTTGGCATCGCCGCAGACGTAGAAATAGGCGCCTGCCTCCAGCCACTGCCAGAGTTCGCTGGCGGCCTGCAGCATGCGGGTCTGGACGTAGATCTTCTCCTCCTGGTCGCGGCTGAAGGCGGTGTCGAGTCGTGTGAGCAGGCCGGTCTTCAGCCAGCCGGTGATCTGTTCATGATAGAGAAAGTCGGTGGCGCGTTTCTGGTCGCCGAAGAACAGCCAGTTCTTGCCCGTGGCTCTTGTGGCCTCACGTTCTTCGAGGAAGGCCCGGAAGGGTGCGATGCCGGTGCCGGGGCCGACCATGATGACCGGTTTTGTCAGATCATCGGGCAGGCGGAAATGAGCGGCGGCATGGAAATAGATGCCGGTGGTTTGGCCGAGTGGAAGGCGGTCGGCAAGGAAGGTGCTGGCGGTGCCCTTGTGAGCGATGCCGTCGGCGGTGTAGCGTACCGCGCCGACGCAGAGATGCACCTCGTCCGGATGCGCCTTGATGCTGGAGGCGATGGAGTAAAGCCGCGGCTGCAGCTTGCGCAGGCCTTTGAGAAAGGCTTCGAGGGTCATGCCGGGATGGGGTGTCTTGCCAAGAAGATGACGGATCTCGTAATCGGTGAGGAGCGTTTCGCGAAGCGTTCGCGAGCCCAAGGTGGAAGCCGGATCGAATCCATGGGAGGAAAGCACGGCATCGACGACTTCAGGGCAGTTTTGAACGAAGACGCCCAGGGCGTCCCCGACCTCGTAGGTTAGACCGCTGCCTTGGAGCGAGAAGGCGATGTGATGGGTGTTCTTGGCGCTGCCGGGCGCGTTGAGAGCCTCATTGGCGATCAAGCGGGCCTGGAAGGGATTTTTTTTGGACCACGAGCTGTCAGGTGCTGCGGTTTCGTCGGATGTCCCTGCCGATCCTGAGGCTCCGAGGATGCTGAAGGCGTTTGCAGACCATGTCCTGGCTTCATCATCGAAGTCCACATCGCAGTCCACGCGTTCAGCGATGCGTGTGGCCCCAAGCTCGGCGAGCCTTGCGTCGATTTTTTTTCCCGCGAGACAGAAGGTGTCGCCGTAATTTTTGTCTCCAAGCGCCAGGACGGAGTAGCTCACGCCGTCAAACCTGGGGCTGCTGCCGTTCTGGTTGAGGGTGTTCCAGAATGAGGCGGCGTTGTCAGGCATGTCACCCTCGCCCCAGGTGGAGGTGATGAGCAGGACGTTGCGGTCCTTGATGAAGTCGGCGGGTTGCAGCGAATCGAGGCCTGCGGCTCGCGCCGCAAAGCCCCGACCCGCTGCTTCCCTGGCCAGCCGCTTGGCCAAACTTTCCGCGTTGCCGCTCTGACTGCCGAAGGCGATGAGGAGGGGTCGTCTTGATTCTGCCTCCATGGATCCACCGGGAGGTGAGCCACGGTTCAGGACTCCCGCGAGGAAGCCGTTGAGCCAGGCGCGTTGTTCGGCGGAGAAGGGGGCGTTGTCAGGAATCAGGGGGACGATTTTCATCTGTCAGAGCGGCTTGAGAGATGCGGTGGAAAAGCGGATCAGAAATCGATCTGCAGCTGCACGTAGGCGAAGTGGGCGCTGTCATCACCGCGTGTGGCGGTCTGTGTTTCCGTGAGGTAGTCGCCGGGCAGGAAGTAGCTGTAGCCGGCCTGGAGGGCGACGTGCGGGTTGAACTTGTAGACGGCGGTGAGGTCGATCTCCTGGCCGCGGAAGGTGCTGGCGCCCTTGGCTGCGGCGGCGTTGCGTGGCACAGCGGTGACGCCGTTCACACGGCGCCAGGCGTCGGCGTTGTCGTCGTTCCAGTAGAGGTGGTAGTCGATCATCACCTTCAGCTTCTTGCTGGGCTGGAAGCTGATGTTCAGCTGCGGGTTGTGCATGTTGATCCAGCCTGTGGTGTCCATGTAACCGTAGAACAGATGGTTCGTCGGATAAAGGTTCTGGAAGGTGTTGAGATCGCGGTCGGTGGCGTCGCCGTCACCCGGGCTCCAGTTGTACTGAACGCCGATGCGAGGCTTCCAGGGATGGTTGAGCCAGTTGTAACCGACGCCCCAGTGGCCGGCGAAGGCGCTGAGGTCACGGCCTGAGACCTCGCCAAACTGGGCGGCCATTTCCATCTCGTAGTCAAAGCCGGCGAGCTTCTTCGGGTCGCCTTTCCAGAGGGTGCCGATCGTCCAGAAGTCCGTGTCACCGTTGTCCAACACAGGCCCGAAGTCGGCGTTGCCCTGGTCCCTCTTGTTGAAGACGTAGAGATCGGTCGTCAGGTTGAAGGGAATGAACTGGGTGGCGAGATAAGCGCCGCTGAACAATGTCTGCGAGGGCTCATCCGTGTCGAAGTACTGGCTTTTGTTGAACTGCGTGGGATTGAACACCACGGGGCTGGAGGTGAAGAGGTCGAACTGCCACTTGGACGAGGCATAGCGAAGCTTCACGGCGTCGAAGGTGCGGGCCTGGTTAAGCCACTCAAGAGGGCCGACGAGGCGCTGGTCGCCGTAGCTGAGGAACTGGCGGCCGATGGTGGAGCTGAAGCCCTTCTTGATGTCGCCGACCTGCACATAGGCCTTGAGGATGTCGAAGTAGTCGTCGCCCTCGGCCCCCAGGACGCCCGGGATGTTGGGCCTGCTGCCGCCGAACTCACGGATGTCCTGGCCCTGGACGTAGATCTTCAGCCAGTCGGTCATCTGGAGGCCGAGGCCGAGGCGGAAGCGGTTGAGCAGCCAGGTGGCGTCCTGGGGACCGTTGATGGCGTTGTTGAAGTCGAAGTTGTTCTCCCTTCCTTCGAAGCGCATCTTTTCCTGCACATCGACGGTGAGCCTGCCGTCGAGGAGGGTGATGGGGGCGTAGCCGGGAGGTGGAAGCGGCGCGGGGGCCGGTGCGGGTGCCGGAGTTCCGGCGACGGCGAGGGATGCCGTGGCGAGCAGTAGCGGTGTGGTGATTTTCATCTCGATGGTGTTGTTGTCGTTGTGGGCTTTGGCTGCTGCGGCGGCTTGCAGGGAGGGTTGCTGGACCGGTGGGTTCAGCGCCTTTTTGATGAGCCATGACCGTGCCAACGCCCTTCAGTCGTGGAAGAAGCAGCTTGAATCCTTTGCGTAGTCAGGATGAAAAATGCTCATGAACGAGGTGTGATCAGATCCTGGGAGGAATGACGGGGCGCATGGCCGCCTTCCGTGTGCTGGCTGCGGCCGCCCGGGACTCGACCGACAAAAGACCTTCCCTTGCCACCACAACAATGTCTAATCTTCCATGAACACTCTTCCGACGCCATGAATGCGCCCGACTCATCCTCCGCCCCGACCTGCAATTCCGAATGGGAGAAGCACGGTTTGTTTTACGAGTATGGCAGCGCGGCGAATCCGCGGATGCCCAGGATCGAGATCGATGTGTTTTCGCCAGCGCTGCATCACGTCGCCGAAAGCAGGGTCATCCCGCTGGAATTGTCGAACAAGCTCGAAACCCGCTACCCTGTCACAGGGCCCAGCCTGGTGGCGAACTTCATTCACATTGCCGCGGGTGAGGAGCTGCCCACCACCTGCCATGCCAGCAGCCAGGTCTTTTACGTCATCCGCGGTTCTGGTTTCAGCAGGATCGACGGCAGGAGGCTGGATTGGAAGACGGGCGATCTGTTTGCGCTGCCGGTGACGGGTGAAATCCGGCATCGGGCGGATGAGGACAGCGCCTTTTATTGGGTGAACGACCAGCCGCTGATGGATTTCCTGGGGGCGAGACCCGTCACACCCAGGTTCCGGCCCCTCTATTTCTCACGTGAGCTGCTCACGAGCGAGCTGGAAAAGGTGCGGAAGGAAAACGAGGGCAAGGACAAGAACCGCAACGGCATCCTGCTGGCGAACCCTGACTGCCCGCAGACCAAGACGCTGACTCACTCGATGTGGTCGCTTTACAACCTTCTGCCCGCGAGAAGCCGGCAGAAGGCCCACCGGCACAATTCGATCGCCCTGGATTTCGCGGTGAAGGCCACGGAAGGCGTTTACACCATGATCGGCCGCGATCTCGACAGTGATGGCAACATCATCAACCCGGTCCGCGCCAACTGGGTGGCCGGCGGAGCCTTCGTGACGCCGCCCGGTTGGTGGCACTCCCATCACAACGAGAGCGACGAGGACGCCATCGTCCTGCCCGTGCAGGATGCCGGCCTGCACACCTACCTGCAGACCCTCGATATCCAGTTTGCGCGCGGGTATTGAGGGGGGATGGTGAGGGATGCTTGCCTGTTCATGCAGGCTGTGGTTCTCACTCCACATGGGCTGCGGCAGCCGTGCTGCCGCTTTGCTGAGCCAGCCCTGCTGGCGTGAACGACCCTGGCGTTTCGAGGGCGTCTCAGACCTGCGCCGCGGTGGTTTGGAGACTGGGGTGGAGCGGAGTCTTGCGCCACCGCAGCAGGGCTGCGGGATGAAGGCGGCAGCAGGGCTCTGAGCTTTACCCACAAGAGGGAGGGTGACGGAGTCTGCGCCAGACCTCGGTGATGATGTCGAGCTTGGCGAGGCCCTGCCAGAGCACTTGGGCCCCTGGATGACCGTCGCCC
>JBIJBP010000197.1:0-7084 GCA_044345155.1 Prosthecobacter sp.
ATGACATCGATGTCGAGCTCGGAGACGACCACCTTCATCTGCATCGCCCTCATGGCGGCCAGGGTCTTTTCAAGGGCGTCAAAAGGGACGGTGTCGAGCTCATAGTGCCCCTGGAGGCCGATGGCGTGCAGCGGAACCTTCCTGGCCCGCAGGGATTCGATCAGCCGGATCATCCTCTCACGCTTGCCGTCCAGCTCGTTGTTGTAGTCGTTGTAGATGAGCAGCGCGGCGGGATCGGCGGCATGAGCATATTCAAAGGCCTTCACCAGGAACTCATCACCGCAGGTGCGGCTCCAGAGCGAGTCGCGGAGCGGCCGGTCGCCATCATCCAGGGCCTCGTTGACCACATCCCACATGGCGATTTTGCCCCGGTAGCGGCTCATCACGGTATCGATGTGCGTTTTCATGCGCGCGAGCAGCATTTCCTTGGAAACCGGCTGGTCACCTTCAAGACCAAACCATGGAGGCGTGCGGTCGTCCTTCGCCCAGACGAGGCAGTGGCCCACAACCTTCAGCTCCTTTCTCAATGCAAACTCCACGAAGCGGTCCGCCGTCTCGAACGACCAGCGGCCGGGCTCAGGCTGAACGGCGGCCGGCTTCATACAGTTCTCCGGTGTGACGAGGGAGAACTGTGCCGTCAGCAGGGGCCAGTCCCTGGCGTTTTCAAACACACGATCCTGGATGCCCACCCCGATGGGAAAGGGCGAGGCCGACTTCAGCGTGTCCTCCGCCGATGCAGCCAGGGCTGAGAGATGCAGGAGGAGCAGAAGACGAAGGCGCATGGCAAAGAGGCCTTCAGGTTCGAACCAAAGCCGCCTCGGCAACAGGACATTCTCTGGGGCAAATCAGCCGCCCGGTCCTGGATCTTGCGCCGACGCGGAGGGCTTCTCCTCACCGCAGGTACATGAACTCGTTCGAGGCCAGGAGGCTCTGGCAGAGGAGGTTCCAGGCTTCTTCGGTGTTGGGCGCAGATTCGATGAAACGGGTGGCGCGGGAAAGTTCGGAAGTCTTGGGAGCCCGGCCGTAGGCGAGGTCATAGGCGCGGAGGAGGCGTGACTCGACGGAGCCGTTGCGGGTGTCGCGGGCGAGGCGGCGGGAGAGGGCGGCGGCGGCGTCCATGACCACCGGGGCGTTCAGCATGATGAGGGCCTGGGGTGCGACGACGGTGGCGTTGCGGCTGCCGGTGGGCATGGTGGGGTCCGGGTAGTCGAACTGCTCCAGCATGTCATAAAGATGGTTGCGGATGATGGGCAGGTAGAGCGCACGGCGCGGAGTCTCGTAGGTGGTGTGATCGCGAGAGGTGTGATTGAAGACAAACTCGCGGTTGCGCAGCGGGATGGTCTTGCCGCCGATCTCCTGGCTCAGGGTGCCGCTGACATGCAGGAGCGCATCGCGGATCTGCTCGGCCTCGAAGCGCTGGATGTTGAAGTGTGAAAGCAGGCGGTTCTCAGGATCGACCATCGAAGGATCGGGCGAGGAGGAGCCGCCGCCCGAGGCCGGATGCACCGAGGCCATCTGGTAGGCGCTCGACTTCATGATGAGGCGGTGCATGTCCTTCATCGACCAGCCGGATTCCATGAAAGTCCGGGCGAGCCAGTCGAGCAGTTCCGGATGCGAGGGCTTGTCGCCGAGCACGCCAAAGTTGTCGGTGGAGGTCACGATGCCCTTGCCGAAGTGCCAGCGCCAGAGGCGGTTGACCATCACACGGGCGGTCAGCGGATGCTCGGTCGAGGCCAGCCAGCGGGCCAGCTCCAGGCGGCCGCTCTGACGGGATGGGAAGACCGGCCTGGTGAAGGAGGTGCGCATCACCTCGGGGAAGCCGCGCTCCACCTCCTTGCCGAGCGTGAGGTAGCTGCCGCGGATGTGGATGGGCATGGCGCGCACGGTGGCGGCCTCGCCGACGCCCATGAAGGCGGGAGGATCCGGGATGGCGTCCTCGACATTCATGAGGTCGTCCATCATGGCGGTGACCCTGGCCAGCGTGGCTTGATCAAAGGCGTCCGCGTCCTTGTCAGGAATGGCGAGGAATCCGGCGATGTCATCCAGGGCTTCGCGGGCCGCAGCCACGTTCGCCGCAGCCTTGTCCTTCGACTTCGCGTCCAGCTTCAGGGCGGCGGTGAACAGCGGCAAGTAGTACATGCGCACCGCCTCCGGTTTTTGGGCCGCGTAAAACTCACGCCATTTTGCAAAAAAAGGGTGCTCGTTTTTGCGGGTGAGGTACTGGCGGCAGGTCAGCAGGTAGCGCGGACGCAGCTTGAGCGCCCCGGCCAGCTTTTCGACCTCGGCGAAGTCCGGATCATCGGGCAGGCGGGCGGCGGTGGCGAGATAATCGACGGCGGCGTTATGCAGCTCGGCCTTGAGCTCGGCGCGGGCCTTGGCGCTGAAGCTGGTGACGATCTTCCTTTTCTCGGCGGCCTTTGCCTCCTGCGCCTTCTTGGCCGCGATCTGCTCGGGCGTGGCCATGGAGTGCTCGTACCAGAACTTGATCGCGCCCATCTTCTCGTCGGAAAGCGAGCGAGTGCTGCGGAAGATGGCGGCGAGACCGTAGTAGTCGGCCTGGCTGATGGGGTCGAACTTGTGGTCATGACAGCGTACGCAGCCGAAGGTCATGCCGAGGAAGGCCTTGCCGAGCGTGTCGAGCTGCTCGTCGATGATGTCGAGCTCCATCTTCTTCACGTCGGGCTCGGCGAGCACGCGGCCACCGAGGGCGAGGAAGCCGGTGGCGGCGAGGGCTTCCTGGCGGTCGCGAGTGTCCTGGGCGGGCAGCAGGTCGCCGGCGATCTGTTCGATGAGGAACTGATCGAAGGGCTTGTCGTTGTTGAAGGCGCGGACGACGTAGTCGCGGTAGCGCCAGGCGTGGCCGTAGGCGACGTTTTCATCCATGCCGTTGGAGTCCGCATAGCGGGCCACGTCCAGCCAGTGGCGGCCCCAGCGTTCACCATAGGCGGGTGAATTGAGCAAACGCTCGACGACGCGGGAGAAGGCGTCGGCCGAATCATCCTTGAGGAAGGCCGCCACTTCGTCCGGGGTCGGCGGCAGGCCGGTGAGGTCCTGGGTGGCGCGGCGGATGAGCGTGCGCTTATCCGCAGGCGGCGCGGGTGAAAGACCTTTGGCTTCAAGCTGGGCGAGCAGGAAGGCGTCGACCGGCGTCTTCACCCAGGCGGTGTCACGGACCTGGGGCGGAGCCGGGGATGCCAGGGGTTTGAAGGACCAGAATTCACGGCCGGTCTTCACATCCATGCCCATGGCGGACTTGGCGGCCACGGCGCCGGTGCGCGGATCCGGTGCGCCCATTTCCACCCATTTCGTCAGCGCCTCGATCTCGGCCGGGGACAGCGGGCTCTTGGGTGGCATCTGCAGGTCCTGGTTCTTGTAGGCCACCGCCTCGATGAGCTTGCTCTTGCCGGGCTGGCCCGCGACGACGGCGGGGCCGCTGTCGCCGCCGGTGAGCATGGCGTCGCGGGTGTCGAGGGAGAGGCCGCCCTTCACCTTGGCGGTGGTGGAGTGGCATTCGAAGCAACGCTCCACCAGGACTGGCCGAACCTTCTTTTCGAAAAACTCAAGGCCTGCGGCGTCAGGGGCGGCAGGGCACGGCAGCACCCCCACGCCGAGGGCGCTGACCAGCAGGATGGAGGGTTTGAACACGGGCATGGCGACGGGGGAGCCTTGAAACATACGCCGCCCGCCCGCGGGATTTGTCACGGCCTGACGACCTTCACCCGCATGAAGCGGCGGCCTGCACCGACGGCCACATGATCCCTGACGGTCAGCCGGGTCGCCGTGTTCTCCTCCGTCACCAGGCCTTCACTGCTCCAGTTTAAGAGGTCATTTCCGGCCTCGACGGAGAAGGAGACATCCGTGGCGGCGGGGTTTTTGGGAATGCTGATGCGCAGGTACTGCGGGCCGCCGCCAGGGGTGAGCTCGACGATTTCTGGGCTGCTGCTGTGTATCTTGCCGTTGGTGCCCACGGCATATTCCATGAGGTTGAGGACGCCGTCACCATCGGCATCCAGGCCGGCCTCGACGGCCAGGTTGTTCATGTCACCGACCCCGTTTTGATCCAGCCACTGGGCGAAGGGAGCCTGGTAGGCGGTGAAGTCGAGGTCGAAGAAGGACTTTGTGGCCGAGTCATCCGCGCTGAGGCGGAGGCCGAAGGCACCGCTTCGGGTCAGCACCGCGTTGGTGTCCGGCAGGGAGGTGCTGGCAAGGGTGATGCCCGGCATGCCGGTGCGGACCGACCACAGGCTGACCGGCACGGAGGGCAGGTTGTCGTCCGTGATGGTGCCGTCCAGCAGGACCGGGCTGAAGCCGCCGGAAGCGGTGGCGGAGACCACCGGCGCCTTGTGCAGCGGCTCGATGGCAAGGCCGGTGAAGGTGCATGTGTTCAGGGTGCCGGTCGCGCCGCTGGCGTTGGTGACATAAAAGCCGGCCCATACGGGCGTGGGCATGATGATGTTCTGCGGCTGGCCGATCTGCGTCCAGGCGTTGGGCCCGCCGGTGGTGGAGTTGTGCGTGGCACGGTAGCCGGTGATGCTGTTCCCGCGGCGCACGAAGCGGATCCAGGTGCCGGTGCTGACACCGCTGGGCACACCCCCGCCCGATCCGCCGGCGATGCTGACCCAGTAATAACCGTTGAAGGCATCGGTGGGCTTGCGGCCAAGGTGAGTGTAGGCGCCGCCGTCGAGGCCGTCCGTCAGGCGCAGGCCGCCGCTGCTGCTGCCCGCACCGGAGCTGTAGGAGTTCACGCGTGTGGTCATGACAAAGTCCCCGTAATACTGCCAGCCGTAGAAATACCCGGTGGTGGGGCCGGCAACAGTGTAGGTGGTGCCGTCAAAGGATCCGCTGCCGGCGGCGTCGGGCGCGGTGCCGAAGTCTTCGTTGACCAGCGCGGGGCCTGAGGGCGTCGGCGTGAGCGTGACGTTGTCAAAAAGGGCGGTCGCCACGGCGGCGGTGCTGTTGCTGGTCGTGGTCAGGCCGTAGTGGGCGTTTGAGTTCAGCTGGGGGATCGTGACGGGCGTACCGACCTCGGTCCAGGAGCCGCCGTCGGGGCTGTAGCTGGCGGTGACGGCATTGGTCGCGGCATTGCGCTCAAGCTTGATCCAGAGGGGCGGCGCCGGGACGGAGACGGAGACCACGGTGTCATTTCCCGCGGCGGCACGGGTGCGGAACTGCAGGCCTGTGCCCGGCACATAACCGAGAACGGCACGGCTTGAACCCCGTGTCAGCGAGTCGCGGATGGTGACGCCCGCAAGCGCCCCTGTGTTGGCAAAGCTTGTTAGGCGAGCCACGACGGAACCGTCGCCGGACGCGCTGCGGACCATGACATGGGCCTGGTCGCTGGCCGTGGAGGCATAACCAGCGCCGGTGCCCGAGACGCTGAAGAGGCCGCCGTATTCCAGCCCCTGGCCGCGTCGTGCGGAGGAGGGGCCCAGGTCCTGCGTGATCCAGTTCGAAGCCACGAGGCCGCCGCCGACCACGACGGTCGTCTGGTCACTGACGGTGAACTGCGAGTCGGTCACCGTGATGCGCAGCACGTAGGTTCCGGGGGCGGAAAAAGTCACGGCGGTGGTGGCGGCGGCGGGCGATTCAATGGTGGCGACGCCCGGGCCGCTGACACAGCTCCAGGTGATGGCAAGGCCGGCCGGGAAGCCGTCGTCCTCCACGTGGGCGCTGACGATCACCCCGTTTGCCGCCGCAAGCAGAGGCCCCTGCGAGGCCGGGCTGCTGATGAACACCGCGGGCGGGTTGTCGTTGTCGGCGATGGTGACGTTGCCAAAGAAGGACGTGCCGATGTCGTAGCTGCCGGTGGTGAGTGAAAGCACGACATCCTCCGGCCCCTCGGTGATGGCATCGTCCACGGGAACGATGCTGATAACCTTCGAAACCTCGCCCGAGGCAAAGGCGACGCTGGTGGCCACGCTGGCATAGTCGGCGACGTTTGTGGCGGTGCCCGAGCGGGTGAGGTTGACCGTCAGGGCCACGTTGGTGGGGGCGGTGCGGGTGACGGTGAACTGGCCCGGGTTTCCGGATGCCTCCGAGGCATCCGGATCATTGGCGACGAGGCTGACCGTGCTGCGGTCGTCATCTGCAATCACCACCGTGGCGGCCGACGGCGAACCAACGGCATAACCACTGCCGTCGGCGAGAGTGAGGATGACGGTCTCGCCTCCTTCATTGCTCGAGTCCTGGGCGGGGAGGACGCTGACGGCCAGGCTCGACTGGCCGTCCGGAATTGTCTGCGTGGTGGAGATGGTCGTGTAATCCGTGCCGCCAGCGGCCGTGCCGGAGATGACGAGGGTCACGTTCAGAGGCCCAGAGGTCCCGCCCGAACGGGTGAGGGTGAACTGCCCCGGGTCACCCGACTCATTGGCGGCGGCATCACCGGCCACCAGGGTCACGACGGGCACATCGTCATCCATGACGGTCAGGGTGTGAACGCTGGAGCTTCCGAGGTTCAGGCCGACGGGACCCGTGAGGGTGATTGTGAGGGCTTCGGCGGATTCAAGGACCACGTCATTGGTGATGGGTATGGAGATGTACTTCACGCTTTCCCCAGCCGCGAAGCTGAGCGTTCCGGCCGTCGCGGCATAATCACCCGGCTGAGTGGCGGTGCCATTGGCGGTGGCATAATCGACACTGCAGGCTGCGGCGGCCGGGCTGCTGAGCGCGACGGCTACCTGCACCGTTCCGGCGTTTTCAACGACACTACCCGCAGCGGCGGCGAAGCCGGCATAGGGCTGGGCGGGGGGATTGTCGTCATCGATGATGGTGTAGCCGTGGTAGGCGTTCGTTCCGAGGCCAGCGCCAGTGGGATTGAGAAGCTGGATCGTGACAAGGTTGTCCGGCTCGTCCATTGTGTCATTGACGACCGAGAGGGCGATGTTGCCGGTGGTTTGTCCGGCCGGGATGGTGAGGACGCCGACAGGCAGCGAGTAATCCACGCCGGAGCCAAAGGCTGTGGTGTTGCTGTGCAGGCGGTAGCGCTGCTCGACGCTGCCGCTTTTCACCCAGCCGGTGTGGACTCCGCGGGCGTAGTGGGTGCGGTCGTCGCGGACCATGACGCCCGCCTGGGCGTTCGCGCCTC
>JBIJBP010000198.1:0-7071 GCA_044345155.1 Prosthecobacter sp.
TCACCGGCCTGACGCCAGGCACGGCCATGGGCTACCTGAGCGCGGGGGTGAAGGTGGCGGAGGTTCACGCACGGGGAACGCTGCTGCTGGTGGTGGATGACACGATGGTGACCGCGCTGTCCCCGGAGATCGAGCAGCTGAAGCTGGATCTCGCCGGCGACGGCTGGACGGTGCAGCAGATCACCGCGCCAAGAAGCGGCACGGCGGCCGGCACCAAGGCGCTCATCACCAGCGCCTACAACGCAGACCCGGCGAACGTGAAGGCCTTGTTTCTTCTGGGCCATGTGCCGGTGCCCTACTCGGGCAACCAGGCGCCGGACGGCCATGCCGACCACGTCGGCGCCTGGCCTGCCGACGGCTACTACGGTGACATGGACGGCACCTGGACGGACACCACGGTGAACAACACCTCCGCCTCAAGAAGCCAGAACGACAACATCCCTGGCGACGGCAAGTTTGACCAGGTCAGCTTCCCAGGCCTTGTCGAACTTCAGGTTGGGCGCGTGGACCTGCACACCCTGATCCGTTCGCCCGCCGCCGGCGTGACGGAGGCGGCGCGGCTGAGGCGCTACCTGCGCCGTGCCCACGACTTCAGGCACAAGCAGGGCGCGTATGCCGCCATTCCAAGGCGGACGCTGATCCGCGACGGCTTCGGACACGCCTTCACCTCAGAGCCCTTTGCGGTCACCGCCTGGATGGGCGCCTTCGCCTGCGTCGGCCAGCCGCCGGACGGAACCATTGACGAAGCACCAAGCGGGCAGTGGTTTTCCGCCGCCTACGCAGGTGGCAAGGACTATCTCTGGGGCCATGGCTGCGGCGGCGGCAGCCACGAGTCGGCGGGCAGCTTCGGCACGTCGACAGACATCGGCCATCTTCCCAGCCGGGTCGTGTTCACCAGTTTGTTCGGCAGCTATCACGGAGACTGGGACGCGGACAACAACCTGATGCGCACGATGATCGCCGGCAACGCCGCGGGCGACTCGCTCGGCCTGACCTGCTTCTGGGCAGGCCGGCCGAACTGGTTCCCCCATCACCCCGGCATGGGTGAGACCCTGGGCTTCATGACGCGTGTCTCCATGAACGGCGGCCTCGCCGGAGGCGGTTCTTACACGCCCGGAGGCTCCTCCTACAGGGGCGTGCACATCGGCCTCATGGGTGACCCGGCCCTGCGAATGCATGCCGTGGAGCCGCCGCGCCGTCTGGCGGGAACCAGCGCCTCCGGCCAGGTCAGCCTGAGCTGGACGGCCAGCACCGAAAGCGCCCTGCAGGGCTATCATGTCTACCGAGCGCCTGCTCCATCGGGGCCGTTTGTGAAGCTCACCACGACCCCGCTGGTCACGACGGCTTATGCGGATTCCACGGTCACGACGGGCAGCAGCTACACCTATCTGGTCCGCACCCTGAAGCTGGAAAGCGTGCCGGGCGGCTCCTACTACAACCTCAGCGTCGGCTCACCGCTGACACTAACTGTCTCGGGAGGTGGCGGCGCTGCACCGCTGAACGCGACCGAGCTGGCCGTCACGCCCGTCAGCGCGACCAGCGCCAGCCTGGCCTGGCAGGACAACGCCTCGGATGAAACAGGCTTCCGCATCGAACGGAAGACGAACGCCGGCGGCTCCTGGAGCACGGTGGCAACCTTGGCCGCAAGTTCGGCCAGCCATACGGACAGCGGACCGTTCACCCAGGGGAACGTCTACTACTACCGGGTCATCGCCACCGGCGCCTCGGGTGACTCCGCCAGCTCCAATGAAGCTTCGTTTGAAGCCGTGGCTGGGTTTGTCGAATTTACGACGACCAAGGTGAAGGTGAACAAAAACGCCGGCACCGCAGTGCTGAGCGTGCCGCGCATCGGCGGGGCCGTCGGCGCGGTGTCCGTCAGCTATGCGACCAGCGGCTCGAGCGCCGTCGCAGGCACGCACTTCACCACCACCAGCGGCACCCTGAGCTGGGCGGACGGGGATTCCTCCGCCAAAACGATCAACGTGCCGGTGACCAACACCGGCTCGCCGCAGCTGCCGAGGCAGTTCAAGGTCGGGCTCAGCAGCCCAACCAACGGTTTGCTCATCGGCCAGTGGCTGAACGTGGCCGTGCAGATCGAGGATCCGACCGCCACCCTGGATGCGCCCTGGACCTCCGCGATGATCAGCACGGTCACTGACAGCTCGCCCGCCGTCAGCGCCGAGGGCATGATCGGCGACAGCATCATGGGAGGTTCTGGAGTCACCAGCGGCGCCACCTCGGAGGCGGGTCGCTTCATTTATCAGTCCAGGACCGGTGACGGAGTGATCACGATGCAGGTGCCCACGCCAACGCCTGCCCAGGGAACCGCGCGCTTCGCCGTCATGGTGAGGGCGTCAACCGGCAACACGGCAGTCGCCGCCGCAACGGTCGGCGCCAGCTCCGCCGCAGCGCACGGCACCAAGCTCGCCTACCGCAGCACGGTGGGGGGAGGCATGACGGTGACGCCTTCCGCGGACAACAACATGGACACGCCGCAGTGGCTGCGCCTGACCCGGGCGGGCAGCACCTTCATTTCAGAATCCTCGCCCGACGGAGTCGACTGGACCCTGCTTGGCAGCACTTCGATTTCCACCATGCCCGCCACAGCCCTGTGGGGTGTCTTCCATTATTCGGCCGACTGGTCGGGCAGCAGCACCTACCTGGCGGACTACCAGCTCGCCACCTACCAGAATCTCAGCGTGGCCTCGCTGCCGGTGCCGGAAAGCCCCGCCAACCTGGACACGCCTACGGTGACCAACACCTCGATCACACTCACCTGGGCGGCGACCTCCTATGCCGGAGGCTTCCGCATTGAAAGACGCGGGGATGACGGCTCGCTGGACATCGTCGCCGATGTCAGCGGGGCGACGCTCACCTACAACGACACCACCGTGCGCTCCGACACGGCCTACGAGTACCGCATCATGGCCTACAACGGCACCGGCGGCAGTCCCTGGAGCAACGCCGTGCAGGCCATGACACCGGCGGGCGACCTGGTTTACACCGTCACCACGGATGACACAGGCGGCGCCGACGCCACACTGCGTTATGACAGCCAGGCCGCGAACTTCGGCACCACCACCGACCTGCCGGTGACGGACACCGCCGTGGCCGACGGCTCCTTCACGCCGGTGACGAAAAGCTGGCTGCGCTTCAACCTCGGCTCCATTCCGACGATCAAGTCAGCGAAGCTTCGGCTGGCCTATGTGGGCGGCGAAAACCTCGACGCCGCGTTTGCCGCATCCAGCTACTACTGGATGACAGGCCGTCTGCTGGCGGAGGCCTCCGACACCTGGGACGAGGCCGCCGTCACCTGGAGCAGCGCCCCGCAGAACAACACCACCACGGCCGGAGTGACGGGGATCAGCCAGCAGGTCATCAGCTACTTCCATTTTGACGCCTCCACGCTGCCTGCGGCGGGAAGCGTGGTAGACTTCACCCTCACCGCCAGCACGCTGAACACCAACCGCGGCGCCAACAACCTTCTCACCTTCGCCCTGCTTCCCAGCGCCACCTTCAGCGGCGCCATGATCTGGGCGTCACGAGAGCACACCACCCTGCCCCCGCCCACACTCGAGATCACCGCCCCGAGCACGCAGCCGAAACGGCCCGGCTTCCTCAACCGCAGCGCCGGAGCGGGCAGCAATGTCGTGCTGACCTGGCTGGACACCACCTCGGACGAAACAGGCTTCCAGATCGAACGACGGGTCGCCAACGGCGAGTGGACCCTGCTCCAGACGACGGCGGCGGGCAGTACGACCTTCACCGATACCGGCACACTGGCCGGGGTGATCTATGAATACCGGATCCGCGCCGTGACCCCTGCGGGCAGCTCCTCCTGGGCCACCGTGCCCTCCCTCGTCCACAGCGGCTCCTTCAACATCACCGGCGCGGTGTTTTCCCCCAATGGCATCTCCTTCACCAGGGCCGACGCACCGGAACAGAACACCCATGTGCCGACCAGCCTCATGTTCTACACACCGCCGGCCAGCTTTGTGTCCAGCGTGACCCTCAGCACCTCGGCGCTGCGTAACAACTTCAACGGCTGGCTCGGCATGAAGATCACCACCGGCACCTCGCCTGTCGTGGTCCGTGAACTGGCGCGCTGGGTGCTCACCGGCAACACGGGCGCCCATACCGTGAAGATCGTCAATGCCGCCACCAGCCTCGACGTGCCGGGCGCATCGGCCGTGGTGAACACGAGCGGCGCCCCCGCAGGCGCCTTTGCCTACACGCCGCTGGCGGTGCCCGTGACGCTGGCCGCCAACACCACTTATCATGTGGTGAGCCAGGAGGTAAGCGGCGGCGACACGTGGTATGAGGGCAACAACACGCTCACCTACGCCGGCATCGCCACCGTCGACCAGTCCGTGTATTCCAGCAACGGCACCACCTACACCACGGGCTACAGCGCGAACAACAGCTACATCCCCGTGAACTTCCGCTACTCAAACGCCTCCACAGCGCTGGTCAGCGACCACAGCATGACACGCCTGCGCAACGATTACACCGGCTGGCTGGGCATGGAGTTCACCACCGGAGCCTCCGTCCTCACGATCTCCGAACTCGGCCGCTGGGTGGTGGCGGGCAATTCCGGCACGCATCCCGTGAAGCTGATCGAAAAGGCCACCGGGACCGAGATCGCCTCGGCCAGCATCGCCACAAGCGGGGCTCTGGCCGGACAGGTCCAGTATGCCGCCCTGCCAGCTGTGGTCACCCTGGCCGCCGGCACCAGCTACTACCTTGTCAGCCAGGAGACCGCAGCAGGAGACCAGTGGTACGATTTTTCCAAACCCGCCCCCGGCACCGCGACAGGCTACCAGAACTGGCTGCTCAGCAACGGCCTGCCCATGGATGAAAGCGGCCTGGGCAGCGCCAGCGCCACACCCGCTGATGACGGCCTGCAGAACCTGGTCAAATACGCCCTGGGCCTGGCACTGGCAACACGCGGCAACCAGGGCAGGCTGGGCCACGGACAGGTGAATGAGAGCGGCTCCAACTACCTCACCCTGACCTATGTCCGCCCCGAGCCGACGCCTTCCGGAATCAGCTACGTGGTCGAAGGTAACGCCACCATGAGCCCGGCCAGCTGGTCCAGTACGGGCATCCTGCCGGTGAGCAGCGTCGTCAACGGCGCCGTCCGAACCATCACCGTGCGCGACAGCAACGCACCGATGACCGGCGGCAACCGCCGCTTCATGCGCCTGCGCGTGACACAGCCCTGAGCCACGTTCATCCAGGCGTTCGACAGGCGGCTTCATCTCGACTATGCAGACTCCGGATGCCGCCGGACCAGCTCAGCCTTTTTGCCCATGACGCCCCTTCACCAGGGACGTCCGGCGAGGCCATGGAGCCGGGCGCAGGGGTGGCGAGGGTGCAGCTGGAAGGGGCGGCGGCCCTGGAGCTGGACTATGCCGTTCCTGAAAAATGGGTTGGGCGCGTCAGCGTCGGCACACGCGTGACCGTGCCCCTGCAGAACCAGCGGGTGCCGGCGGTTGTCATCGAGCTTCTCGACTCCTCCCCGCACCGGCACCGGCTGAAGGAGATCGCCGGCATCGTGGGATCGCGGCCGATGTTCACGCCCGGCCTGCTGCGGCTTGCCGACTGGGTGGCGGAGTATTACCTCGTGCCCGTCCACCGCGTGCTGCGGGCCATGCTTCCCCAGGCCGTGCGCGACCGGCCGGAAACCTTCCTCAAGGACAGCCACCTCAAGCTGGTCAGGGAGCCGACACCCGAGGTGCTGGACAAGATGATGGCGCGCGCGCCGCTGCAGGCCAGGCTGCTGGAGGAGCTGCGCAGGCGCGGGGGCGAGGCGACCCTGAGCGACCTGCGCCGCGACCTGCCGAGCGCCACCACGGTGATCAAGAGCCTTCTGAAGAACGGCTGGATCACACGCGCCGAGATCCGGGTGACACGCGACCCCTTTCAAACCGAGGAGTTCCTGCCATCACAGCCGCTGACGCTGACCGAGGAGCAGCAGGCCGCCTATGACGCAGTGATCGAAGCCGTCCGGAAACCGGCGGAAGCGAAGCCGCTGTTGCTGCACGGCGTCACCGGCAGCGGCAAGACGGAGGTTTATCTCCAGGCCATCGCCGACGTGCTGAAAGAGGGAAAAACCGCCCTGGTGCTGGTGCCGGAGATCAGCCTGACGCCGCAGACCATCGAACGTTTCAAGGCGCGCTTTTCAGAACGCAAGGATGGCATCGCCGTGCTGCACAGCCACCTGAGCGACGGCGAGCGTCATGACGAATGGTTCAAGGTCCAGGAAGGACGCGCGGACATCGTCATCGGGGCCCGCAGCGCCATCTTTGCGCCGCTGGAGCGGCTAGGGCTGATCATCGTCGACGAAGAGCATGAGCCGAGCTACAAGCAGGAGGATGCGCCGCGTTATCATGCTCGCGACCTCGCCGTCGTGCGCGGCCGGCTGGAGGGCTGCGCCGTGCTGCTCGGCTCCGCCACACCCAGCCTGGAGTCGTTTCAAAACGCCCTGTCCGGAAAATACGAGCTGCTGCGCATGACGCGGCGCACGGACGGCAAGTCCATGCCGCTGATCCGCATCATCGACATGAGGCTGCAGCGGCGGAAGGGCACGGGCACCAGCATCGGCAACGCCATGATCCTCTCCGAGCGCCTGCGGACGGCGGTCACCGCGCGGCTGGAACGGCGCGAACAAACGATTCTCTTCCTCAACCGCCGCGGCTTCCACACCACGCTCGACTGCACCGCCTGCGGCGAGGTCGTGCAGTGCCAGGACTGCGCCGTGCCGATGACGCTGCACAAGGCGGACAACCGCCTCGTCTGCCACATCTGCGGCGCAAGGCGCGTGCCGCCGACCAAGTGCCCGAGCTGCAAGGAGCCCGGCCTGAAGTACGGCGGCTTCGGCACCGAGCGTGTCGAGGCGGCGGTGCGGGAGGTGTTTCCCCAGGCCCGCATCGCCCGTGTGGACACCGACACGATGCAGCGGAAGAACCAGCTCCGCGACACCCTGAAGGACTTCCGCGCGCAGAAGCTGGACATCCTCATCGGCACGCAGATGATCGCCAAGGGGCTCGACTTCCCCAACGTCACACT
>JBIJBP010000081.1:0-22962 GCA_044345155.1 Prosthecobacter sp.
CAAGCGCCGCAGGTGCCTCCTTCGTGGTTGCGGGCGATGTTCGCGCGACCGTCGCCAACCTGCAGAGCGGCACTGCCCCGGCCTCCGGCGTCTTCAAGAACCGGGTGTTCAAGCTCCAGCCCATGGAAGACGAGCAGATCGACGGGGCTCTGCCTTACCTCAGCGTTTCTGACTCCGAGCTGCTCTACAAGCGCTGAAGCCCTGCCGTCCGGATCAGTGTGACTTCTTGTAATGCTCGGCCAGGATGTCGCGGCCGAAGTCGCCTTCAAAGCTGCGGAACACGCTGTGCGGATGATTGGCCTCGTTCTGGACGTTGTCGTACTCGATCAGGAAGGTCTTGCCCTGGACGCGGTAGTAATGCGGCTCGCCGCGCTCCTTGCCGCCGGCCCAGGCGAAGAAGACCGGGTTCTTTTCAATGTCGGCCCACAGCTCGGCGGCGATCTCAGGACGCACGCGGTCGGTGTACTCCGTGATGATCTCCCTGAGCTTCGCCTTCTGGGCGTCGTTCAGCTCGGCGTTGGAGAGGCCTTCGGGCTGCAGCATGTTCACGCGCTTCTCGGCGGCGGTGATCATCTCCTTCGGGGCCACGGCGTCGAACAACGCCTTCTTGAACTGCTCCTCGCTCAGGCTCTTCACCAGCTCACGGCCCAGGTCCTCCTCCTTGCCCAGCACGCGCAGGCCCATGAGGTTGCCCTGGCGGACTTCCCCGGGGTTGGTGCCGAAGAAGGTTGGCGTGGCGCGCAGCAGCTGGCCGTCCTTGATGGTGAAATTGAGGGACAGGTGATGGCCCTCGATGCGCCAGCCCCAGGAGCCCTTCATGTCAGGCGTGCCGAAGATGCTGACAAAATACTGCTCGGGGTCGCGCTTGGCACGCACGGCGGCCTTCGCGGTTTCATCGGCGGCCTTGGCGCCCTCGATCTGCCAGAGCACTTCCTCCAGGGACATGATGGTCGCCGCCTTGGCCGCGCCGCGGAAGCCGAGGCCGGTGTTCAGCAAGGCATGGGCCAGCAGCTCCTGCTGCGGGGTCATCTCCTTCATGGGCAGCCCCTTGCGTTCACGCGGGATGAAATGCCAGTTGATGCGCTCCTCGTCCTCAAAGGCAAAGGTGGTCTTGGCCTTCTGCTCAGGCGTCAAGATGGAAAGAAACAGGTTCGCCACCTCGGCCATCTGCTTCCCCGCCTCATGGGCGCGGACGGTGAGGGCGGAAAAGGCGAGCAGGCTGGTGCAGAGCAGGGCGGAAAGAGGACGACGGATCATGGGTGAAGGGGAACGTGGCGCGGGTTGAAGGCCTTGCAGCCGTAAAATAAGCCGTCGGTGGCGAAAATCAGGGCCGCCCTCCTGAAAATCGCGGCTCCATCCAGTCTCCTGGAAACCCAGCATGCAGCCCAGGCATCCTGCCTGTGAGAACAGGAATCGCCCTCCTGTGAATCCTGCCCATCTTGTAAATCCTGTCAAACTCCCCCTTTCTCCCTTGGATGTGCAAGCCCGGCCAGGTCGCAGTGAAAAAGCCGTGCGGCTTGTCTTCGCCGGCCACTGGGCTAAAGGCTCCGCCCCGATGCTTTCCCTCATCCTCACCCATCCCGGCGGCGCTCATAAGGACGAACTGCTCGCCTGCGCCCTGCTGGCCGCCGTGCACCGCGTGCCCATCGTCCGCCGTGAACCCAGCCCCGAGGACCTGGCCGACCCCTCCATCGCCGTGGTTGATGTCGGTGGCGAGCACGCCCCCGAACGGCATAACTTCGACCATCACCAGTTCCCGGCCGACCACCCGCCCGTCTGCGCCCTCAGCCTCGTGCTCCAGCACCTCGGACTGTATGAGGATGCCCGCCGTTTTTGCGACTGGCTCGAACCCGCCGAATGGTTCGACACCCGCGGCCCCAACGTCACCGCGCAATGGCTCGGTCTCGACCGGCCGACCCTGAACAAGCTCAGCTCACCCATCGATGTCACGGTGCTGCGCCGCTTTGCCAGGGCCGCGCGCCTGGAGCCCGGCGAACCTTTGTGGGAGCTGCTCAGCTACATCGGCCAGGACTTGATCGACTACCTGCGTGACCTTCGTTCGCGCATCGACGCCGTCGCGCAAAGCGCCGAATTCTGGAGCTTTGAGGATCACGAGGTGCTTTTCCTTCCGCGCACCGAGCCAGTCTCCGACGATCCCGGCGCAGGCATCGTTCGTTATCTGGAAAGCGTCGGCAAGGACGGCAGCGTCGCCGCCCTCATCTATCCGGACCGCCGCGGCGGCGGCTACGGCCTGTCACGTCACAACGATCATCCACGCTACGACTTCACCCGCATCGAAAAGCAGCCCGACGTCCACTTCGCCCACGCCCGCGGCTTCGTCGCCAAGACCAGCGCCGTCGAGATCCAGCGCGTGCGGGAGCTGCTGCTGCTCGCGAGGGTGTGAGGGGCCAGAATTGTTTTCATTTACTGCGACACAGGGAGAAGAAGTCGATGATGAAGACGCTGCAAACACCCTAAATTGGAGCAGAGCTGCGCGGCAGTGATGCTTGCCTTGCAACCTCGGAACACTGGCGGAATCGTCCATCTTCCCTGGGCGAAGCTGTAAGTCAGGAACTGAGTGGGAAAGGTGACAATCCCGCCAAAGGAGAACCGGAATCCGTTCTCGACCTTGAAACCTAAACGCTGCATTGAGCGGCTGGTGAAGATGTAGGAAGTGGCCTGAATTTCGGTGTCGCCTGGGATTCGCCCCTGCTCAACCTCTCGGGCAAGACGCATGATGCCCTCTGCATACCAAAGCAACGTGCGACGAACAGCAGGCCGGCCTCGATCACGCCAACGAAACAACAGCAAGTAATCGAAAGGCAAGGCACCATGCAGAGCTAGCCGACCGTGACCTGCGCGGACGACGATGAGAAAAGGGGAATAATAACAAAGAACACCGACAAGGCGCAGAATCGGGGCAAGAAGAAACCCAAGGACCAGCAGCCAGATCTGAAGGCACAGAATCATAGAAATCAAAAACGCCAGCCCAAGCTGCGCAGAAGAATCCACGCGCAGGCCAAGCCAGACCGCAAAGCCACAAGCAACCACCAAGACCATCAAAGCAGCGGCGCCCAGCAGCAACAACGCCACCGTCCACTGAATCCAAAGAGGTTGGTCATACAATGTTCTCATCAATTTGTGATGAAGAGCCTCTTTGGCCTGACCCGTCGGGACAAGAATTATGTGATTTGTTACGAATTCAAACAATCACCATACACGAAGGCCAGCCAGATCATCGGATGTGCCGGATAAAAACCTTCACCACCTTTCCAATAAACAATCAGGGTGGGAAGCCTCCGACAATGCGAACGTGGATGTGCGTAATTCTTTCGCTGCCTGATCGTTTTTCGCTGCCTGATCGTTTCATCATCAGCCGACACAAAGACCGTCCGCCCCGGTTTGACCGCTCTTTTCTTGCGCTTCCTGGCTCGGCTGCAAGATCATGGGTCTTTGCCTTGTTCCCTGATCACCCTTTTCCTTCCAAACCCTGACCATGAGACTGCTTCTGCCCACCCTCCTCGCCCTGGCCGCCGGTGTTTCCTCCGCCGCCGACCTCAAGTTCAAGAAGATCACCCTCACCAACGAGTTCGTCGCCGAGGGTGCGCACTTCGCGGACTTCGACCACGACGGCGACAACGATGTCTGCGCCGGGCGCTTCATCTGGCAGGGGCCCGACTTCAAGGAGCGCATCAGCTTCGCGCCGAAGTTCGAAAAGGAGCCCTATGATCCCGCCAAGGGCTACAGCGACTTCTTCCTGACCTACACCTACGACTTCAACGGCGACGGCTGGCACGACATCCTGGCCTTCTCCTGGCCGGGCAAGGAGACCTGGGTCTTTGAAAACCCGCAGGGCAAGGGCGGCGACTGGCCGCGCCACACCATCTTCGACATCACCGACAACGAGTCGCCGACCCTGGGCGACATGAACGGCGACGGCAGGCCGGAGCTGATCTGCCACACCAGCAGCGGCACGCAGCCCTCCAAGGGCGGCCGCCTCGGCTATGCCGAGATCGACTGGAAGAACCCCTTCGGCAAGGCGCGCTTCCGCCCCATCACCCCGGTGAGCGAGGAGAATGACAAGAAGTACTTCCGCTACACTCATGGTTATGGCTTCGGCGACGTCAACGGCGACGGCCGCGCGGACATCCTCGACAAGGAGGGCTGGCGCGAGCAGCCGGCAGACATGAGCCAGGACAGCGACTGGAAGTTCCACCCGAACCTGTTCACCAAGGAAGGCATGCGCGGCGGCAGCTTCATCCTCGTCTACGACGTCAACGGCGACGGCATCAATGACGTCATCACCGGCTACGACGCCCACGGCTACGGCCTCGGCTGGTTTGAGCAGAAGAAGGACGGCAGCTTTGTCCGCCACGACCTCATGGGCGCCACCGTGGAGGACAGCAAGGTCGGCGTGAAGTTCAGCCAGCTTCATGCCATGCAGCTCGCCGACATGAACGGCGACGGCGTGCTGGACCTGGTCACCGGCAAGCGCCGCTGGGCGCACGGCCCGCTCAAGGATGACGAGCCCATGGCCGCACCGGTGCTTTACTGGTTTGAAATCAAGCGCGACGGCAAGGGCGGCGCGGAATTCATCCCGCACCTGATCGACGACGCCAGCGGTGTCGGCACCGAGATCACGCCCGGCGACGTCAACAAGGACGGCAGGCTCGACGTCGTGGTCGGCAACAAGATGGGCGTGTTTGTCCTGCTTCAGGAATAGACCTCATGATCAGGGGCGGGTGACTTTCAGGCGAAGGAACTTGTCGATGCCATTCATCGGCAGACGCGCCTGCCTTGTCTCCAGGCTGCCCGCCGTGCCGACAAGCGTGTCGCTGATGCCCGACCAGCCGCCGAGGGCGATGGAGGACTCGACCTGATAGACAATGTCCGCCTTGGTCAGGTCCTTCACATAGGTCAGGGTCAGATAGCCCGTGCCGGCATCGAACTCCATGCCTGACACCGGCAGTCCGGCCAGGCCGGAGACCTTCGGATCCAGGCCGAATGCGTACTCGACGAGGTTCAGCACGCCGTCACCATCCGCATCCTCCCCGTCACCACTGAGAGGCGGATTGCCCCCGAAGTATTGAAACCGCCATGCATCCACGGGCTTGTCAGCAATCGTTGCCGAAGCCGCGGCAGGCGTGTCGACCGAGTAAGCGGCGTCCGCATGGACCCCAAGCACGAGGGTCTCGGTCCCCTCGGCGGACGAATCGGCGACTGGCGTGACATCCACCGTCACCGAAGTGGCGAGGGCCGGGATCGTGACGCTGGGGGCCAGCGTTGTGTAATCGACTCCGTTTGCCGCCGTGCCGGAAACGCCGAGCTGCACGACCAGGGGATCGTTCAGGGGGCCCATGCGGCTGATCATGAACTGGGCCGTGTCGGAGACGTTGGATTCGGAGGCGCTGGTGTCCACGCCCGCGATGGAGACGACGGGGCCGGCGCTCAGCGTGTAGGCGTTCACGGCACCCGAGACACCGAAGACGCGCATGCGATAGACACCACCGCCGCTGGCGAGGCTCTGGGCGGAACTGAGGGTCATCGTCTCATTGTCCGTCGTGGAGTTCGCGGTGAGCAACGGCGTGGACTCCTCCCCCGGCGCATAGAGCTCCATGTCCAGGTTGCCGGCAGCATGCGTGAAAAGCGCGTTGAAAACCACCTCATCCCCGGGCTTGACGATGAACCCGAACCAGTCGCTGTCTGTGCCCGAGGGAAGACTGCTGACACGCACGCCCTTGAGAAGGGAGACCGGGCCGAAGATCCGGCAACGGCGGGGGTGGTCGTTGTTCTCCCAGGGATCGGTGTTGTTTTCGCGGCCGATGGCGCTGGCGGGCATGCTGGCGGACGAAGGGGCAAGGCCGAAAGACGTGCGGAAAAGCGCGGTGGCCTCCGCCCGGGAGAGCGTGAAGCCGGAGGCTGGAGACTGAAGCTGGGGCGGCATCCAAGCCCCTCCCGTACCCAGAGGCGCGGAATGAGTCGAATGCGGCGAGGTGATGACCCGGAGGAAATCCACATTCCTGCCGCCGCTGTCGAGAAGGCTGACATCCGAGACACCCCCGGCCGACCAGGGGAAGTTCAGGGTGTTGTTCGTGTCATACAGGTTGACGGCGGTGTTGGTGCCGCCGGATTCACTGACCACCACCGTGGCCCCGGCGCCGAGGGTGAAAGCCGGGAAGGTGTAGGTGGATGCGCTCGGCTGGGAGCTTCGGATCTGCCAACCGGTGAGCGTCGCCGCCACGGTGCCGAGGTTTTTGACCTCGACGAGGCCGCTGGGAAAGTTCACCTCCGTGATCATCACGGGCGGCTGGGCGGCAGCGCTCACCTCAAAGGCGGATGCCAGCGTTCCCGCGCTTCCGGACGGATTGGTGACGGAGAGCGAATAGACGCCGTCCGCCACGGAGGCGGATGGCGCAAGCGTCACGACAAGCGCGGTCGGGGAGATCCATTCCACCGCCGTGACCGCCACGCCGGGAGCGCTCGTCGTCACCGTCGCCCCCCGTGAAAAGTTTGTGCCGACGACAAGCGCCTGATAGCTCTGTCCCTGCAGCATGAGCTGCTCGGAGACGATCGACACGGTCGGCGTGGGCACCGTCAGGCTGCGCACGCGGAGGTTGTAGGTGCCGTAGCGTCCGAGGAGGTTCCGATCCTGGGAGGCGTGGCGGACATAGACATAGTATTCAGCCGAGGCCGGGGCGCGCCACAGGATGGACGGCACGGTCTCGATCATGTCTTGCGAGCTGCCGGACGCCTGCGTGTTCAGCGTCGCATCGTAAGGATCATCGTTGAAGGCGAGCACGCGCGAGAGGTCCGCATCCATGAGCCACATCTCGGGATCAGGCCTGCCGAAGATGCTGTTCGCGGCTCCGTTGACCTCGATGGAATAGTAGGTGCCGGCCGTGGCGGCGAACCGGAACCAGTCCTCATCCCCGCCCGCCACAGCTCCCTGGCGGTAGAAGCTGTTGCGCTGGTAGGTCGTGCCGACGGTGAGCAGCGTGCTGGTGGCGGGCGTGTTGTTAGGCTCCTGCGCATCCGGGGCAAAGTCGATGTTGTGCGAGGCAAAGACCGCAGCCATGCCGACGGCGTTCCCCAGGCTCAGCGAAAACCAGATGTCCCAGAAGTCCTCCATCTGCGTCGTGGCTGGGTTGATGGCACGCATCTGCTCCACCACCTGCCAGACCGAGGCATGAAGACCGCTAAGCGGGTCGTCGTCCGTGCCCGGCGTGTCATCCGCCGTGGCGGCGTCATCGATCAGATCGTACATTGCCGCCGTCACGGCCTGCTCATTCGTCGCGCCGCCCACCGTGCCAGCTTCATAAGCATAGGAAAAGCCGCCTCCTGAACCCGCCACAAAGCTGCCCCTGTCCTGATAAAGGTCCGGGCGCGCACGGCCTCCATGCTGCAGGACGGCGGCGCTGACAAAAGTGGCAAAGCCCTCGCTGTAGGCCAGCCGCGGATCCTGGTCATCATCGCCGATCGTGTGGCTGCCGCCGGTGTTCCGTGAACGGCCGAACTCGTCCTCGATGTAATGCCCGATCTCATGCAGGATGTTCGGGTCGTCGTAGGCGTCATCATCGGCCAGCGAGAGCCGGTTCGTGCCGCCCGAGTAAAACGAGCCCGTGCGGAGGTTCGTCGGATTCCAGAGAATGGTGTAAAAAACCGCCGGCCTGGCGCCGTCCACGCTGGCGATCCAGTCCGCCACCAGCACCCCCATGTCATAGGTGTTGAAGACCTGGGAGGACCAGTCCGTCGTGGCCACGTCACCAATCGAGACCGGCATCGTCATGACGCCAAAGTTCACGTTGTCCCCTGGGAGGTGGGCCGTCAGGTCCGCCGCGGCGTCATGGTAGGAGTGGATGGCGTCGCTGTTCTTGTCATCCACCACGCTGAAGTTCAGGCTGGCGACCTGCTCGTTGCTGGACAGCACCCGCACGCCCACGTTCCGTGTTTCTGCATCCGTGATGACGATGTTGAAGTTCCCTGCGGAGTCCGTCGCCCCCGAGGCCAGCACCGCCAGCGTCGTGGTGTCATAGACCTGCACGTCCGCCTCGCGCACCGGGCGCACCAGCGTGCCGGTGAAGCCGCTCAGGTCATAGAGACGGTCCGTGTAGTTGAACTGCCCCGTGGCGGTCCAGTCCGCCGAAGCCGTGCAGGTCATCGCGGCCCAGCTCAAAAAAATCATCCGTTTCATGAGGTGCTGGGGGATGCGGCTCAGGGCTTCTTGGCGGCAGGCTGGCCGTTCATGGGGATTCGGCGGAAGGAGGTCGCGGGCACCCCGTTCTCCGGCAGGCCACGCTCCCGGGCCTCTCGCCGGGTCATTCGTTCCACGACCTTCGTGCCATCCGGCAGCGTCCGGACCACCGGCACCCGCTCATCGTCCGAAATGGCCGGTGTGGAAGCCGCAGCGCCCGGCTTCCTGACCTGGACCTCGCGGTCGATGACCATCCAGGCCTTTCCCTCGGCATTCAGCAGCCGCAGCCTCACCTTCACCGTCCTCGACTTGCCGTCGGCGATGTTGACCTCCATCCTCTCACGCTGCTCCGCCGCGCCACGCTTCAAGGTCAATGGCTTCCTGCGCCCGCCAGCCATCAGCCGCGCACCGCTCGCGGCCTCCACCTCCAGTTCCGCCTCCGAGTCCACGTTCGGCTTCAGGACCGCCTCCACATTCATCCAATCCGCCGTTTTCCCCGCCCCTAGAATGACGAGGTCAAAAACATCCGGGGGCTGGGGCTCGTTGATGGCAGGTTCATCCGCGATTGCCAGACCGACGCTCAACGCAAAGATCAGCCACAGGCTCCGGAGGACGGAAGGAGGATGGCGGGGCGGAAGAGGGCATCTTGTGTCTTTATTCATCATGAATTTCCTCCAATGCGGCGGTCAGCATGATGAAAAGCCCGCTGAACGTCAATCCTGGAACCCTCCGGGCTTTTCGTCTCGCCATCACGTCGGCATCAACTAGCATTCCCGACGCCTCATGCCCCGCCGCTTCTTCAACCTCTACGCCCGCATCCTGCTCTGGCTGCTGGTCAACGTCCTGGTCCTGGGCGCCGGATTTTGGGCTGTGCTGCAATGGCAGTTCCGAGAAGGCCTGCAGGGAGCCCTGGGCGGCATCGTCGGCGACCGCCTCCAGGCCATCGGCCGGGAAATCCACGGCCAGCTGGTGACCCGGCCCCGGGACGAATGGGACCGGCTTTTCAACGACTTCAGCGACAGGCACAACGTCAAGGCAGCCCTGGTGACCCTGCCCGACCGGGTCATCGCAGGCTCCCAGGTGAAACTGCCGGACGAGCTGAAACGCGTGCTTCAGGACATGCACCCGGAGCTCAGCCGCCGCCCACCGCCCCCGGGCTCCGCAGACGGACGCCCGCCTCCTCCCAGGGACGAATTGGAACGTCTTTTGTTCGGCGACGACTTCCTTTCCGGCCCGCCGCGCGACGGCCCGCCGCCCAGGCCGGATGGAGGTCCGGCCTTTGACGAGACCAGCGCCGCCATGCCGATCAAGCTCGGCACCTTCATGCTGCCGCTGGGCACGCCGCCGGTCTACTACACCGGCATCCGCCTGCCCCTGGTGCCCGGCTGGAACCGTCGTGACGGCCCACTCATCTTCATGATCGTCACCCACCGCATCACCGGCGCCGGGCTGTTCTTTGACGTCAAGCCCTGGCTCTGGGGCCTGTTTGGCGCCATGGCCGCCTCCGCCCTGCTCTGGCTGCCCTTCGTCAGCAGCATCACCCGCAGCGTGCGCGCCAACATGAACGCCACCGAGCAGATCGCCCGAGGCCGCTTCGACGTCCGGGTGCCGGAAACCCGAGGCGATGAACTCGGCCGCCTCTCCCACGCGGTCAACCAGATGGCCTCCCAGCTCGACGGCATCGTGCGCGGCCAGAAACGTTTCCTGGGCGACATCGCCCACGAGCTCTGCAGCCCCATGGCACGCATGGAGATGAGCCTCGGCATCCTGGAGGAACGGCTCACCGACAACGATGCCCTGCGCCTTGCCGATGCGCGTGAGGAACTGCGCCAGATGTCCGCGCTGGTCCATGAGCTGCTGTCCTTTTCCAAAAGCACCCTCGCCTCCGCATCCAAGCCGGCGGAAAACGTGCCGCTGGTCACGCTCATCGACGACGTGGCCGGCATGGAGGCCATCCCGCCGCAGAAGCTGCGGGTCGACGTCGCCGCCGACCTCGTCGTCCGCTGCATTCCCGACCTGCTGCGCCGCGCCATCGGCAACATCCTGCGCAACGCCTGCATTCACGCACCGGACAGCCTCATCGAAGTCAGCGCCGCACGCCGGGGTGATCTCATCCGCCTGCGCATTGCCGACAACGGACCCGGCGTGCCGCCGGAAAGCCTGGCACGGCTGTTCGAACCGTTTTACCGGGTGGACACCAGCCGCGACCGCCAGACGGGTGGCAGCGGGCTCGGCCTGGCCATCGTCAAAACCTGCATCGAAACCTGCGGCGGAAGTGTCAGCCTTTCCGCCAACAGCCCACAGGGACTTGTTTTCGAGATCGAACTTCCTCGCGCTTGACCAATCCGCACGCAGAGAACACCATTCCTCACCCACCCCAATGAAGACCCACCTCACCCTCGCTGCCATCGTCGCCGCCTTCACCGTGAACACCGCCTCCGCCCAGGACGGAGCCGTTGATTTCGAAAAGCAGATCCTGCCTGTCCTCAAGGAAAGCTGCTTCAAGTGCCATGAGAAGGAGCACGAGGAGAACGGCAAGATCAAGAAGCCCAAGGGCGGCCTCCGCCTCGACAGCGCCGCCGCGATCCTGAAGGGCGGCAAGGAGTACCCGAATGAAAACGTCGTCGCCGGCAAGCCCGACGCCTCCTGGCTGCTCAAGACCATGGCGCTTCCTGAGTCCGACGACCTCGCCATGCCCCCGGAAGGCAAGGGCGACCGCGTCAGCGCCGCCAATCAGGCCCTGATCAAGAAGTGGATCGAGTCCGGTGCCAGCTTCGGCGCCTGGAAGGGCGTCGAATAATTCACCTCCTCATTTTTTGCAGACGGCGTGGCCCAAACCACGCCGTCTTTTTTTTGCCAACGACCGAGGCCAAAAGTCCGAATGGATTCATCTGGCACCGTGAAAGCGCATCCACCTCAACCGAGAAAAAGGTTGAGCCGGCATTCGGTGACATGGCCGAATTCATCGATTCGAGACAAGCCGGAGGCTCGGAAGAAGGATTCAGCCTTCAGCCTTCCGATTTCGAGTTTCGAGTTTCGAGTTTCGGATTTCCGATTCCGATTTCCCCCAGTCAAGGTTGACCATCTCCCGCCCAGCTTCATGCTGCACGGCTCCACTCATCCCCCCGGCATCAGTCGTGCCGAGGACCGTCAAGGCAGCCCCATGGATTACAGCAGCATCATCATCAGCAAACGCGCCCGCTTTCAGCTTCTTGAGGAGCTCATGGGCCAGGAAGGCTTTTTTGACGACCCGAAGAAGGCTGGTGAACTGACCCGCGAACACCGCCTGCTCGACATGCTGCTGCAGAACTGGGACGTCTATCAAAAGCAGCTCACCGAACTGGAGGACAGCCGCGAGATGGCCAACTCCGGAGACGCCGACTTCGCCGCCCTGGCCCTGGCGGAGATCCCGCAGATCGAGGCGCGGCTGGTCAACCTCGAAAAGGCCGTGCAGGTCGCCATCCTGCCGCCCGACCCGCTGGAAGGACGCGATGCACTGGTCGAAGTGCGCGCCGGCACGGGAGGTGATGAGGCCTCGCTCTTCGCCGCAGATCTGGTGCGCATGTACTCCCGCTACGCCGAAGCCCAGGGCTGGCGCGTCGAAACCCTGGAATCCAGCCCCTCCGAGGTCGGCGGCTTCAAGGAAATCGTCATGAAGATCAGCGGCGAGGCCGTGTTCCGACGCCTGCGCTATGAAAGCGGCGTGCATCGTGTCCAGCGCGTGCCCGCCACCGAGGCCCAGGGCCGCATCCACACCTCCACCGCCACCGTCGCCGTGCTGCCCGAAGCCGAGGAGGTGGACTTTGAGCTCAAGCCCGACGAGGTCCGCATCGAGGTCTGCCGCTCCTCCGGCGCCGGCGGCCAGGGCGTCAACACCACCGACTCCGCCGTGCAGGTCCTGCACCTGCCCACCGGCATCATCGTCCGCTGCCAGGACGGACGCAGCCAGATCAAGAACAAGGAGAAGGCGCTCAACATCCTGCGCGCCCGGCTTCTGGAGAAAAAGCAGCAGGAGGAGGCCGCGAAGTACTCCGCCCACCGTCGCTCCCTCATCGGCAGCGGCGGCCGCGAGGAGAAAATCCGCACCTACAACTACCCGCAGAACCGCGTCACCGACCACCGCATCGACCTGACGCTCTACAGCCTCGACACCTTCATGGAAGGCCGCATCGGCGACATGATCGACAGGCTGCTGGCCAGCGACCTCGAAGAGCGCCTGGCGGAGGCCGGCCTGAAGTAAGGCAAGCACGGCATCCTGATGAAAACCCTCCTCGAAGTCCTCACCTCCGGCACCGCCTACCTCCAGAAACATGGCGTCGACGAGGCGCGCCTGAACATGGAGCACCTGCTCGCCCATGTCCTCGGCTGCCGACGTCTGGACCTCTACCTGCGCTTTGGCGAGAAGCTGCTTGAGCCCGACCTGCAGACACTGCGCGACCTGCTGCGCCGCCGCGGCGAGGGCACGCCTCTGCAACACTTGTTAGGCACGGTGGACTTCCTCGGCCATGAGCTGGTCAGCGACGGCCGCGCCCTCGTCCCCCGGCCCGAGACCGAGCATCTGGTGGACGTGCTGATCCGCGACGCAGGCGCCGCCAGGATGCCGGCCCCGAAATCCGTGCTCGACGTCGGCACCGGCTCCGGATGCATCGGGCTCTCGCTCGCCGCCGCCTGGCCCGGGGCCCGCGTCACGCTCGCCGACATCTCCGAGGAGGCCCTCGACCTGGCACGCCTGAACGCCTCGCGAACCCAGGCCGGCAACGTGCAGTTCGTGCGCAGCGACCTCTTTGAAAAGCTGCCCGGACGCTGGGACCTCATCGTCGCCAACCTGCCCTACATTCCCGCCGGCGAGATCCCCACCCTCAGCCGTGAAGTCCGGCAGGATCCCGTGCTGGCGCTCGACGGCGGACCCGACGGGCTCGACATCGTCCGTCGCCTCATCGAAGCCGCCCCGGCCCACCTCGCGCCCGACGGCCTGCTGGTGCTTGAAGTCGGCCACGACCAGGGCCTGGAAACCGCCCGCCTCATGGAGCGGCAGGGTTTCACCGGCGTCCGCCTCATGGCCGACCTCGCAGGCATCGAGCGTTTCGTGCTCGGCCGCCATGCCGGCATCGCCACACCTGCGGTTGAAGAAACTGCCGCCGAATAATCCAGGCCCGCGAACGACAAGATCGGGCGGCGCGGGGCGTTTTTCCTCGCGACATGCTCCGCCGTCTCGCCCTGCCCTTTCTTGCCCTCACGGCTCATGCCGCCGACTACTCGCGCGACATCCAGCCGCTTCTGGCCGAGCACTGCCTGGAATGCCACGGCCCCGATGACAGCAAGGGCGGCCTGGTGCTCACCACGCGGGAAGGTGCCGCGAAGGAATTGAAAAGCGGAGCGCACGGCATCGTGCCCGGCAGGCCGGAAGCCAGCGAGATCATCGCGCGCATCACCACCGGCGACCTGGAGGAGCGCATGCCGCCCAAGGCCAAGAAACCGCTGAAGCCGGCGGAGGTCGAACTTCTGAAGGCCTGGGTCCGCGAAGGCGCGAAGTTTGAGGCGCACTGGGCCTACCAGCCGCTTCGGCACTCCGCCGTCCCCCAGGGAGCCCACCCGGTCGACCACTTCATCCGCAGCCGTCTTGCCGAACAAAAAATCGCACCATCGCCCGAGGCGGACCGCCACACCCTCATCAAGCGCGTCCACTATGACCTGACCGGCCTGCCGCCTTCACCGGAGGAGGTGCGCCACTTCATCGGCGACAGCTCGCAGCACGCCTATGAGGCGATGCTTGACCGGGCGCTGGCCAGCCCGCATTTCGGCGAGCGCTGGGGCCGCCACTGGCTGGATGCGGCGCGTTACGCCGACTCTGACGGCTATGAAAAGGACCGCCCGCGCCCCGATGCCTGGCGCTACCGCGACTGGGTGATCCGCACCGTGAACGACGACATGCCCTTTGACCGCTTCACCATCGAGCAGATCGCCGGCGACCTGCTGCCAGCCGCCGATGACGAGCAGATCATCGCCACCGCCTTTCATCGCCAGACCCTCACCAACACCGAGGGCGGCACCGACCAGGAGCAGTTCCGCATCGAGGCAGTCATGGACCGCACCGAGACCACCGGCACCGTCTGGCTCGGCCTGACCGTCGGCTGCGCCCGCTGCCATACCCACAAGTATGACCAGATCACGCAGAAGGAGTACTACCAGCTCTTCGCCTTCTACAACAACGGCGACGAGGTCACCCGCCAGGTGCCCGTCTCCCCGGAGGCCTGGAGCAGCTATGAAAAGGCCAATGGCGATGCCGCCAGGAAGCTGGTGCCGCTCCAGAAGCGCCTGGACGCCGCCCGTGCGGCCCTTCCCACCAAGCTTCCCGAATGGGAGAAGGAAGTGCAGGCCAGGCTCGCCGAAGCCCGCCGGCTTAACCAAAAACCTGTCTTCACCGCGCTGGACATCGTCAAGGTCGAGGCCGGTTCCAAGACACGCTTTCAGAAGCTTGCCGACGGCTCCCAGCTTGCCTCCGGCGCCACAACGGCGACCGACACCTACACCATACAGCTCGCCCCGCTGAAGCAGGGCCTGAACGCGCTCCGGCTCGAGGTGCTGCCGGACGACAGCCTGCCCGGCAAAGGCCCGGGCAGGTCAGCCGGAAACGGCAACTTTGTGCTGAGCGAATTCAAGCTCCTGAGCGGCTCCTCGGCGGCCACCGCCCGCGAGGTGCTGCTCCACTCCCCCGCCGCGGACCATGAACAGAAGGGATTCAGCGCCGCTGCCACCCTGGATGGCGACGGCTCCACCGGCTGGGCCGTGGGCGGGCAGGTGGGGAAAGCGCACCAGATCACCTTCCAGCTCGCCAGCCCGCTGAAGGCCGGTGAAACCCTTTTTGTCAGGCTTGTCCAGGACTACCGGAAGGCCGTCGGCCACACGCTGGGCCGCTTCCGGCTGCTCGGCAGCGCAGAGGTCACCGAGGCAAGCATCGCCCCGGCCGAGGTGGTGAAGATCCTCGGAGAGGAGCCCAAGCGCCGCAATCCGGTGGTCATCAAACCGCTCTGGGACTGGCTGGAAAAGGTGGACCCCCAAGTCGTCGAAGCATCGAGGATGCTGCAGGAAGCCAGGTCCAGACTGCCGAAGCCGCCGCTCATGGACGCGCGTGTCATCGCCCAGCGCACCTCCAGTCCGCGCACGACCCACCTGCTGCACCGGGGCGACTTCCTGCAGCCCGGCGAAGCCGTGCAGCCCGGAACCCTCGCCGTGCTGCCAGGCATGAAGGGAGGCAGCCGCCTCGACTTTGCACGCTGGCTCGTCAGCCCGGACAATCCGCTCACACCCAGGGTCACGGTCAACCAGATCTGGTGCCGGCTTTTCGGCGAAGGCCTGGTCAGCACCGTCGCCGACTTCGGCGTTCGCGGCTCCCGGCCCAGCCACCCGGAGCTGCTCGACCTTCTCGCCTCCGAGTTCATCCGCCAGGGCTGGAGCCGCAAGGCCCTGCTGCGCCTCATCATGACCTCGGCCACCTACCGTCAGGAGTCCAGACACCGGCCTGAGATGCTCGACATCGATCCCCGCAACACCCTGCTCTGGCGTCAGAACCGTCTGCGGGTGGAAGGCGAGATCGTGCGCGACCTCGCACTTGCCGCCAGCGGCCTTCTCAGCCCGAAGATCGGCGGTGAAAGCGTCTATCCGCCGATGCCCGCCGACATCGCGGCCCTCAGTTATGCAGGCAACTTCAAGTGGCAGACCAGCACCGGCGCCGACCGCTACCGCCGCGGCCTCTACACCTTCTTCAAGCGCACCGCCCCACATCCGGACCTCACCACCTTCGACTGTCCCGACGCCAACCTGACCAACGTCCGCCGCACGGTCTCCAACACGCCGCTCCAGGCCCTCACCACGCTCAACGCCGAGGCCTTCGCCGAAGCCGCCCAGGCGCTGGCAAAACGCACGCTAAGGGTGGCGGGCGGCGATGCTGACCGCCTGAACCGCGCCTTCCAGCTCTGCCTCACCCGGCCCGCCAAGCCGGCCGAACTTCAAGCGTTGCAAAAGCTCCTCGACGAGGCACGCGGCTACTACCGGGATCACGCCGAGGAGGCGAAGAGCGCCGTCGGCAGCCACGCCGCGCCTGAAGTCGCCTCGGCGGAAAACGCCGCCTGGACCGCCGTGACCCGGATCATCCTGAACATGGATGAGTTCATCACCCGCGATTGATCCTTGCCCCGGGCGGGGCGGCGGGTGATCTGCGGACCGTTCCGGAACGTAAGACCGTCCGCCCGCACCTGATGAACCTGCACCCGCTCCTGTCCCGATGGATCTCCAGATCCTTCGACAAGCTGACGCAGGCCCAGGAGCTGACCTTGCCACACCTTTTGGAAGGCCGCACCGTGCTGCTTTCCTCGCCCACCGGCAGCGGCAAGACCCTCGCCGGATTTCTCGGCGTGCTCGATCACCTCGTGCGAGCCCACGAGGCGGGGACGCTCGGCGACCGCATCCACGGCATCTACGTCTCGCCGCTGCGTGCGCTGACCTACGACATCCGCAAGAACCTGGAGCCCGTCCTCAGCGGCATCGGACTGGACAAGGACATCCGCATCGGCGTGCGCACCGGCGACACCACCGCCGCCGAACGAGCCAGGCTGCGCCGAAAGCCCCCGCACATCCTGCTCACCACGCCGGAAAGCCTCGCCATCCTGCTGCCCCAGGCCGGCTGGGCGGAGCTGCTGGAAAGCGTGCGCTTTGTCATCATCGACGAACTGCACGCCCTCGCTGAAAACAAGCGCGGCGCCCACCTGATGCTGAGCCTGGAGCGCCTGGAAAGACGCGTGCCCACAGGGCTGGTCAGGGTCGGCCTGTCCGCCACCGCCGCCCCGCTTCCCTTGCTGGCGGAGTTTCTCGCCGGGGCAGGCAGGCCCTGCGAGATCGTCGAGGCGCGCATGGAACGACGTCGCCGAGTCGAGGTGCTCTCGCCCCTGCGCCGCGATCCTTATCCTCCGGCCGGTTACACCGCCCAGAGGGTGATGCAGGACATCGCGCAGATCGTCCGCCGCAGCCGCAACGTCATCATCTTCTGCAACACGCGCAGCAGCACCGAAAGCATCGCCATCCGCCTCAAGGACGCCCTGCCCGAACTGGCGGACCGGATCGAGGCGCATCATGCCTCGCTGGACCGGGACGTGCGACTGGAGGTCGAGGACCGGCTCAAGAACGGCGAGCTGCGCGCCGTCGTCTGTAGCACGAGCCTGGAGCTTGGCGTGGACATCGGCAGCGTTGACTGCGTGGTGATGATCTCGACCCCGAAGGGCGTGAGCCGCGCCCTTCAGCGCATCGGCCGCAGCGGTCACAGCATTCACACGGAAAGCCACGGCATCCTCGTCGCCACCAACGTCAACGACCTGATGGAATGCATCGTCTGCGCCGAGATGACACGCGAGGTCCGCCTCGACGCCGTCAGACCGCTCGAACAGCCGCTCGACGTGCTTGCCCAGCACCTGGTCGGCATGGCGATGGAGGGCGGCTACGACAGGCAGGACGTGCTGCAAACCGTGCGTTCCTCCCACGCCTTCCGCCAGCTTTCCGAAGCAGCCCTTGATGACGTCCTGCGCTATCTCGAAGGCGGTGGACGTTCGCTGGAAAGACAGTACCGCGAGAACTTCGGCAAGATCCTCTGGACGGCTGAAGGACGGCTCGCCATGCCTGACAAAAAGGTGGAGCGCGAGTACCTGGCCAACGTCGGCGTCATCCACACCGAAGGCATGGTCAGCGTCATCCTTGGACGCCGGCGTCTCGGGCAGATCGAGGAGGGTTTTCTGAAACGCCTGAAGATCGGCGATATCTTCGTGCTCGCCGGACGCACGGTCCGGCTGATGGAGACGGGTGTGGCCGAGGTGAAGGTGGAGAACGCAACAGGCAGGCTGCCAACCGTGCCCGCCTGGAATGCGAACAAGATGCCGCTCGCCTCGGGTCTTGCCGATGAAGTCGCCGGGCTGCGCAGCCAGCTCGCGCAAAAGCTCGACAGCGATCCTGATGAAGCAACCACCGACTGGCTGGTGGAGCGCTATGAAATCTCGCGCACCAATGCCGACGCCATCCTGCGGCACTGCCGCAACCAGCTCCGCGTCTCACGCATCCCCACGGACGACACCTTCCTTATCGAACGCTTTGTCGATGACCGAGAGGAGGGCGGACCGGACCTCGTGCACTTCTTTTTTCACAGCCTCATCGGCCGCAGCGCCAACGACGCCCTCAGCCGCATCATCTCGCACCGGCTCAAGGAGGCCGTCGGCGGCAACACCCTCGTCACCATTGATGACTATGGTTTCCTGCTGACCGTGCGCGGCTTCCAGGACCTGGAGCTCGATGCCTGGAGGGAGCTGTTTCACACCCGGGATGCAGAGCAGGACATGCATGCCGCCCTGGAGCCGAGCGAGCTGGTGAAGTGGAACTTCCGCGGCGTGGCGCAAACCGGGCTGATGGTGCCGCGCAGCCGGCCCGGGCGCGAGCAGCGGCTGAAGAGCCTGCGCTGGAATGCTGAGATCCTGTTCCGCGTCCTCATGGAGCACGAGCCGGATCATCCGATGATCACCCAGGCCTTCCGCGAAAGCACCCATGCCTTTCTCGACCTGCCGCGTGCCACCGGGTTTTTAACGCGGGCGGCGAACCTCAAATGGCACCTGGTGGAAGTGCCGGTCGTCAGCCCCTTTTCGTTCGGCATCTTCGCAAGCAAGATCAAGGAGGGCATGATGCTCGAAGACCCCGAGGAGGCCATTGAGCGGCTGTGGCGTGAGTTTGAGCGCAAAACCCAGGCGGGGAATGCCCCAGGTCCCGGCGACAGCCGCTCTTCTCCTTGATGATTGGCCCCTGAGTCATTCCCGGGTCGTTGAGCTTTCCTGATGATCTTAACGCAGGCGGCTGCCATGGCTGGCCGGCAGTCTGTCCCTTTGAATCCGGTAGATCAGGGGTGCCATAACCATCACTGGCAATCCCCGGCGCATCCGGCAGATTCGGCTCGCTGTAGCCCTCGTTGTCAGGCAGCCCGGGTTCGGATTCGCCGGGTGGAGGATCTTGAGGTGCCATGGCGTGTTCCCTTCCCTGGCCGGTCCGGCCCCGGCTGTGACGGCGCTGAATTCACTGGCGGGCTGTCACAGGACGGCGCGCAGCGGCTAATCCCCTCTGACCCCGCCCCTGTCGCAGCATCCGCCCATGTTCTCCCTGCTGAAATTTCTCGTCGCCGCCGGCATCGCCGTCTTCGGCCTCTGGTACATGTTTCAATACGACAGCATCAATGAAGTCACCGGCGGCGTAGCCTTCATCTGCATCCTCAGCGCCTTTGTGCTGCTGAAGTGGCAGCCCGACCTCTCCAGCAAGGATTACATCGTCCAGTACAAGAACCTCAAGTGGCTGCCGGGCGAGTTCACCCGCCACTGGCTGATCACGGGTGACACCGGTGTCGGCAAGACCACCTCCGGCTTCAACCCACTCCTGCACCAGATCAGCGTCAGCCGTCCCAACTGGGGCGGTCTCATCCTTGGTGCCAAGGGCGACGAGCACTTCTTCGCCCTGGAGCACTTCACCGGTCATGGCCGGCCTGAAGCCGTCTGCGTGCTGGCCGTGCGGCCCGACCGCCTCGACCGCAAATGGCAGCCGAAGGAGCGCTACAACCTCGTCTCCGACAAGCGTCTGCCCTATACCACCCACGCCAAGAACCTCGTCGACACCGGCGCCTCGCTGACCGAAGGCGAGCAGTCCTCCTTCTTCAAGCCGGCCGCCCAGCAGGCCCTCACCTGCGCCTTTGAGCTGCTCGAATCCCTTGGCAAGCCCGTCAACGTCCTGCGCGCCTACGAGTTCCTCACCGACAAGTCCACCATGGAGCAGCTCTTCAACGAACTGCTGGACGCCGACAGCACGCCGGAGCGCATCAAGCTGGCAAAGTACTTTGACCAGACCTTCCTCAGCGCCCAGGCCGCCGAGCAGAAGGAGGGCCTCGTCGGCACCCTGAAGGTCATGCTCGGCTTCTTCACCCACCCCGACATCGCCGAGGTCTTCTGCTCCGACGAGCCGAACACCATCGACATCCAGGACGTGGACAAGGGTCGCGTCTTCTGCACCGCCATGCCGCAGACCTTCCAGACCGAGCGGCGCTACATCAACACCTACCTCAAGCTGCTCTTCTACACGCACGCCATGATGCGCTTCGACAAGCCCAAGGCGGACCGCAAGAAGGAGAACCTGCTCATCGCCCTCATGGACGAGTTCCAAGCCCTGGCCACCGCCAGCGAAGACGGCATCTCCGACCACAACGTCATCGACCGCCTGCGCGCCGCCAACTGCTGCCTCATCCTCGGCATGCAGAGCGACGCCTCGCTCTTCCCCGTGCTGGGCAAGGAGACCGCCCAGGTGCTCACCCTCAACTGCCGCTCACGCATCGCCTTCCGCCAGCCCGACCCCGAGGGCGCCGAGGCCGTCGCCCAGTTCATCGCCAAGGTGGAGAAGAAGAAAAAGTCAAAGTCCTACGGCTTCATGGGCAAGGACGGCAGCACCACCGTCAACAAAGAATGGGACTACGAGGTGCAGCCCGGCGAGCTCATGAAGATGCCGGACGCCACCGCCTGGATCATCCACCCGTCAAAGAAGAAGATCAAGATGCGCATCCCCGCCATGGATGGCGCCGGGAAGATCCCGGACTGGTGGAAGTGACCCTTGCAACCCTCTGCCCCCCTCAACCATGGCCTCCCTCACCCCTCTCCTCGCCAACTTCGGCGCCAACGAACTCCAGCTCCTCTCCAGCTACGGCGACTCCCGCTCCTATGAGCCGGGCGACTTCCTCATCCGACAGGGCGAGGAAAACGAGCACCTCTTCCTCGTCCTGCGCGGCAAGATCGAAGTCCTTCAGGAGGTTGACGGCGAGCTGAAACAGGTCGCCCTTCTGGAAAGCGGCGACTCTCTTGGTGAAGTCAGCGTCTTCGACCCCGGCCCGGCCAGCGCCACCGTGCGCGCCGTCAGCGGGGCCGAGGTCTGGCACATCTCCAAGGACAGCCTTGACCGCCTGCACACGGCCAGCCCCAAGGTCGCCTTCCGGCTGATCTCCCGCATCGCCACCTGCCTCTCCCACCGCCTGCGCACGATGAACGACAAGTTCGTCGACCTCGCCAACCGCTGAACCCGCCGCCTTCGCCCTGACCTTGCAGTTGCGCATCCGGCGCCTTCCATGCATGTCCCGGCATGAGATCCCAAGGCACCGGCAGACGCAGCACCCGCATCATCAGCGGCCAGGAGGTCGCGCCCCGCCGAAGCATGGGGCAGAACTTCCTCATCGATGACAGCCTCGCCCGCTGGATCGCCGACCAGGTCGAGCCCGACGGCGCGCCCTTCGTCGTCGAGCCCGGCCCCGGCCTCGGTGCCATGACGCAACATTTGGTTGGTCGGCCGCAGCACCTCACCCTCATCGAAAAGGACCACGCCCTCGCCCCGGAGCTGCAGAAGAAGTTTGAGGGGCGCACCGACGTCACCGTGCTGCATGAAGACGCCACAAGGGTCTGCATCCGCAGCTGGTATGTCCATGGTGACGTGCGTGTCATCGGCAACCTGCCCTACTCGGTCGGCGGGGAAATCCTGAAACACCTACTGACGCCGCCCACGCCCGTCACCCTCGCCGTTTTCATGCTGCAGAAGGAGGTGTGCGACCGCCTTGCCGCCAGGGTTGGCGAGGACGGCTACGGCGCCCTCAGCCTGCTTGTCCAGCGCGACTGGGATGTGGAGATGCTGCGCGTGGTGCCGCCGGAGGTCTTCAAGCCCAGGCCCAAGGTGGACAGCGCCGTCATCCGCCTCACACCGCGTGACCCGCGCACCCTTCCTGTCTGTGACCGGCGCACCTTTGAGCGCCTCGTCCGCCTCGGCTTCAGCCAGCGCCGCAAGCAGATGAAAAACCTCCTGCCCGATCCTCCGGGAGGCTGGCAGGCCCTGGTCGATTCTCTGGGCAAACCCACCACCCTGCGCGCCGAGGAGCTCAGCCTGGAGGAATGGGTGAACCTCAGCCGCTTCTACGAAAACCGCCACGGCAGCGACGCCGGCCAGAAGGCCAGCGAGATGTTTGATATCGTGAACGAGAACAACGAGGTCACCGGCCAGCTCCCGCGCGGGGAGGTACACGCCCGCGGCCTGCTGCATCGCGCCGTCCACGTCTTTGTCATCAACGCACGCGGCGAGGTTTATCTCCAGAAACGCTCGCATCTGAAGGATGTGTCTCCGCTCAAATGGGACAGCAGCGCCGCCGGGCACCTCGACGTGGGCGAAAGCTACGCCGCCTGCGCCATCCGTGAAACCCGCGAGGAAGTCGGCATCGACATCCCCGGCACGGAACTCGCCGCCAGCCTGCCCGCCGGAGCCCACACCGACCATGAGTTTGTCGAGCTCCACCTCGCCAGGCATAACGGCCCCATGCACCCGCTGCCCGAGGAGATCGCCACCGGCGAATGGTTCGCCCCCGAGCTCATCGACGCCTGGGTCGCCGCCCGGCCGCAGGATTTCGCCAAAGGATTCGTCTCCTGCTGGAAAGCCTGGCGTCCGTAAGCAGGCAGAAAAAACGGCCGCCCACAGTGCAGGCGGCCGTCGACATTCCAGCACGAAGCTGGCTTACAGCGTCTTGAACTTCACCGCGCGCCAGCGCACCGAGTACGGGCCGCTGCCCTTCTTGATGCCATGCACCTGGAAGCCGATGTGCCCCTCGGGATCGCCCGGCTGCTTGAAGTCGGCGGTCTTCACACCGTTCACAAAGCTCTGGTAGTGATCGCCCTGCACCACGA
>JBIJBP010000199.1:0-6990 GCA_044345155.1 Prosthecobacter sp.
ACCAATCACGCCACCCTCGCGCTGCATCGCGT
Source organism: Prosthecobacter sp. (assembly GCA_044345155.1). Lineage (GTDB taxonomy): Bacteria > Verrucomicrobiota > Verrucomicrobiia > Verrucomicrobiales > Verrucomicrobiaceae > Prosthecobacter. The sequence continues at coordinate 33 of JBIJBP010000199.1, forward strand.
CGAGCACGAGCTCGCCGTCTCGGCGAATGCGGGCGCTCTCGGCAGCATCGACGCCAACACCGGCGACGAACTCATCGGCTGGGACACCGACCAGTTCCCGACGAACGTTTACATGACCACGCAGATGATGCTGCAACTGCTCCGCGCCGGCGGCTTCAAGACCGGCGGCCTCAACTTCGACGCCAAGGTGCGCCGCGAGAGCCACGAGCTCGTGGACATCTTCCACGCGCACATCGGCGGCATGGACGCCTTTGCCCGCGGCCTCAAGATCGCCCACCGCATCATCGAGGACGGCGAGCTCGACCGCTTCGTGAAGGCCCGTTACGCCACCTTCGAGAGCGGCATCGGCAAGACCGTCACCACCGGCAAGGCCACCTTCGAGTCTCTTGAGAAGCACGCTCTCAAACTCGGTGGCGTGATCCCCGCCAGCGGCCGCCAGGAGATGCTGGAGAACCTGATCAACGACTACATGGACTGACCGGCCTCCAGGCTCCTGAACCCGGGTCCTGGTTCATCCATTGAACCAGGACCTGCCTGTTGGCAGGCATGGCCGGGGCTTTCAAACTTCCCGGCATGACCATCCCACCCTCCAGCCTCTGCGCCGATTATGAGCGCGATGGCGTCGTACTCATCCGCCAGTTCCTCAGCCAGAATGAAGTCATCGCCGTCCGTGCCGAACTGGAACGCTACATCCGCGATGACCTTGCAGGCCTTCCATTGAATGCCAGGACCCTGGAGAAGGATGAAAAGACCGTCCGCAACCTCTGGCGCCTTGAGGAGCATAACAAATTCTTCCGCGATCTTGGCGAGCGCGCCGACATCAGGGCGCTCGTGGCGCCGCTGCTCCATGGTGATCCCGTGCTGTGCGGGGTGGAGACCTTCAACAAGCCCGCACGCCTGGGCTCCGGCGTGCCCTGTCATCAGGACAACGCCTACTTCTGCCAGACACCTCCGGACATGCTCACCGTCTGGATCGCCATCGACGCCGTCACCGAGGCCAATGGTCCGGTCTTCTTTGTCAAAGGCTCCCACAGGCAGGGCATGCAGCCCACGGCTCCCAGCGGCGTGCGCGGCAACAGCATCGGCATGGCCACGCCCACCCTTGTGCCGCTTGACGAGCAGTTCTGCGGCCTCCTGCAGCCCGGCGATGCCACGGTTCATCACTGCGAAACGATTCATCACTCCGCCCCGAACACCACCGGGCACCCAAGGCTCGGCCTGCTGCTGGTTTATCGCGGCAGCCATACGCAGACCGATCCTGCACTGAAGGAGGCCTATGCAGCGGCGGTGGCGGCGACTCCGCCCGCCTGACCAGGACAAGCCCGTACCTTCCCTGCACATCCGGCTTTTCATAAGGCGAAGCCCTCGTATGAAGCCTGGATGCCGCCATCCCGACTTCAGTTCCAGCTCGATGCCCAGGCCACGGGCTCCCGGGCCCGGGCGACCACGTTTCACACTCTGCATGGCAGGATCGAATCCCCCCTGTTCATGCCCGTCGGCACCCAGGCCACGGTGAAAGCCCAGACACAGGAGTCCCTGGCCGCCTCCGGCTCGCAGATCCTGCTCGCCAACACCTACCATCTTTTGCTTCGTCCCGGCCCGGAGGTCTTCGAGAAGCTGGGGGGCATCCATCGCTTCATGAAATGGCCGGGCTCCGTGCTCACCGACTCCGGCGGCTACCAGATCTTCTCCCTGCCCCATTCCAGGTCGATGACTGAAAAGGGCGCCGTGTTCCAAAGCTATGTGGACAACCGCCGCATCCTGCTCAGCCCCGAACTCAGCATCCAGACCCAGCGGGCCATCGGCAGCGACATCATGATGGTGCTCGACCAGTGCATCCCCAGCACGGCGGATGAAGCCACGGCCAGAAAGGCGCTCCAGGTGACGCGGCGCTGGGCGGCCCGCAGCCTGGCGGCCCGGGAAGATTCACCGCAATCCTTGTTCGCCATTGTCCAGGGCGCGCTGTTTCCACATCTGCGCCGGGAGAGCGCCGAAGGCCTCATGGAGATGCCCTTCGACGGCTTTGCCATCGGCGGACTGGCCGTGGGTGAGGAGAAACATGAGCGCGAGGACATGTGCGAGCTCACCGCCGCCCTGCTCCCCCCCGACCGGCCGCGCTATCTCATGGGCGTCGGCACGCCGCTGGACGTGCTGGAGGCCGTGCATCGCGGCGTGGACATGTTTGACTGCATCATACCCACCCAGGTGGCGAAGCGTGGCACGGCCTTCACCTCGCACGGCATCGTCGAGCTGCGCCGCTCCATCTACAAGTTCTCCGACCAGCCGCTCGACGCCGCCTGCACCTGCCCCGTGTGCGCCGTCCACTCACGCGCCTACCTGCATCACCTCACCAAAACACAGGAAAGCCTCGGCTGGCAGCTGGTCGGCCAGCATAACATTCATTTCTACCATCAGCTCATGCGCGAGGTCAGGCGCAGCATCCTGGAGTACCGATTTCTGGAACTCTACCACGAGAAACGCGAGATCCTTCAGGCCGAGGATATCGACAACCCCGTCACGCCGCCGAGACGCAGAAGCAGCCCGGGAGCCCCGACGACCCTGGGCGACTACCAGATTCAGGGCGACCGCATCCTGCACCAGCCCACCGGCACCACCATTTCCACATCCACGGAGCTCGACCTTTCGGAATTCCGCCGGCTGCTGGTGCCCGGTGAAGCCCCGCTGGTGCTCTGGGACATCGGCCTGGGGGCGGCTGCGCCGGCCCTCAGCGCCATCCTGGCCTATGAAGCCGCCTGCGAAAAATGCCCGGTGCGACCGCTGCACATTATCAGCACCACCTCCGACCTGAATCCTCTCAGGCTGGCGCTAAGCCACAAGACCCGCTTCCCCTACCTGCGCCACGGCGCCGCCGACACCCTGTTGCACCGTGGACGCTGGAAGTCGCGGTTTCGCCCCGGCCTCAGCTGGGAGCTGAATCCCGAAGCACCGCCGCCCCCCCCGCACTTCATCATCAGCGCAGCGCTTCCCGGCATGAAACACAGCTCCACGGACCTCCAGGTTCCCGTGATTCATCCTGATGATCCCGTTTCTGATTGATCCGGCCTCAGGACGAAACACCGAATCAGGCCGTTGCACGGATGAGTTTGGGGCGCTTGCAAAGAGCCGGTCCTGTTGACTGCAGCGGATTGAGGAAATCTTTCTGCCCCCAATCTTTCTGCCCTTCAGAACTCAACCTTGAATGAATCATTCGAAACCCTGAGCGCGGGAGTTCGCGTCTCACGGGCTTGGCGGCAAAGGTGTTTGGGCAGAAAGATTAGGGGCAGGAAGATGGGATGGCTTCGGCATCATGAGCCTCTTTCGGCCCACGGTTCGATTCGATGAACCTGGCGCACACGCAGTCCCCATCAAAGCAGGGCCAGCAGCTGCGCCGCGACGATGCGCAGCAGCATGGTCAACGGATACACCGAGGCGTAGGCAACCGCCGGATAATCACCACGCGCCTGGGTCGTCGCAAAGGCAAGCGCCGGAGGATCCGTCATGCCGCCCGAAAGCAGCCCGCAGAGCGTCATGTAGTCCATGCCATGCCAGCGCCTGGCCACCACCCCGATGGCGAGCAACGGCAGCAGCGTCACCAGAAATCCCGCCGCCAGCCAGCCCAGCCCCTGCCGGCTCAGCACCGTCTCCACAAAATGCTCTCCGGCCAGCAGGCCCACGCTGGCCAGGAACAGCACCATGCCCAGCTCCCGGAGCGCACGGTTCGCGTTCAGCGGCATGTGCATGACCAGCGGCCCGACCTTGCCCAGATGACTCATGAGGATGGCCACGATCAACGGTCCACCGGCCAGCCCCAGCCTGAGCGGCGCGGGCAGGAAGCTGAACTGGAAAGGATGCATGCCCACGTACACCCCGAGCAGGATGCCGGTGAAAATGGCGGCAAACTTGGTTTCCTGAAGCTGCCTCACCTCATTGCCAAGCGCCGCAGTGGCGGACGCGAGCGACGCCTCATCCCCGACAATCTGCAACATGTCGCCAAACTGCAGCCGCACCTCGGGCATGGCGGTGAAAATCTGGTCGCCACGGCTGACCCGTGTGACGATGACATTGTGAAGATGATCGAGCCCGAGCTCGCCCACCGCCTTGCCGAGCATGGAGCGGTTGGTGACGATGACGCGGCGATAACCCACATTACCCGGAGCCTTCATCAGATTGTCCTCAGATCGACTGCCGATGATCCTGCGAAACTGCTCCAGATGCTCCTGCGTGCCCACGGCCATGATGATATCACCAGCCTGCAAAACCGTGTCCGCCGTGGCCGGCATGACGGCGTCTTCACCCTCATGACGGATGCGGGAAACGATCACGGCGGTCTCGTGGATTCCAGGCACCTCACCGAGCCGCAGCCCTTGCAGATTGGGATTGTCCACCCGCAGGTTCATCCGCACCAAAGGCTGGGCGGACTCCCCGTGCCGTTTGCGAAAGGCCTCGGCTTCAGCCGTCACATCCACGCGAAACAGCACCCTCAGAAGCACCAATGCCAGGATGATGCCGACCACCGCCAGTGGGTAGGTCGTTGCATAGGCCAGCGCAGGCAGGGTCATCGTGGCGGCGTCGGCACCCGTGGACTGCAGGGCCTGCTGGGCGGCTCCCAGCGCGGGCGTGTTGGTCGTGGCTCCGGCAAACAGGCCCGCCACGGCCGCCGAGGGCATGCCCAGCAAACGTCCAGCCGCCAGGGCTGCAACGCCCCCCCCCGCAACAAGGGCGACCGCGTACAAGTTCAGCTTCAAACCGTCGTTCCTCAGCGATGCCATGAAGCCGGGCCCGATCTGCATCCCCAGCGCAAACACGAACAGGACAAGCCCGAAGTCCTTCAAAAAGTGGATCACCTCCGGATTTGGCAGCCAGCCCAGATGCGAGGCGGTCAGCCCGGCAAACAAAACCCCCGCGACCCCGAGCCGCACGCCACCGATCGAGAGATGCCCCAGGCCGATCCCGGCAAGCGCCACGGCGCTGAGCAGCAGGAGGTCATGAGCGGTGGAGGCGGCGTCAGCCAGGATTGCAGGCAGCATGTTCCTTCCTTTCAGGCAGCTGGCGTGCCAGGATCAGGCAGGATCGTCAGCCAATTTTGCTTCAATCCACACCTTGCCCCCGCCTTTTGGATGCGAGAACCTTCTCCACTTCCGCCACCGGCAGGCAGTTGATGACATCCCTGCGGGTCAGCCAGCCCTTGCGCGCTGCGCGCATGCCAAAGACCACGTCCTTCAGCCCGTGAATGCTATGGGCGTCCGGATTGATGCTGCACTTCACCCCCTTCTCCACGGCCAGCCGCCACCAGCGCCAGTCCATGTCCAGGCGCCAGGGGCTGGCGTTCAGCTCAATGATGGTGCCCGTGTCTGCCGCAGCCTCAATGATGGCCGGGATGTTGACCGCATAAGAGGGACGCTGCGCCAGCAGGCGGCCCGTGACATGACCCAGCATGGTGACATAAGGATTCTCAATCGCCCGGATGATGCGCGCCGTCATCTCATCCTCGGGCAGGTTGAAGACGTTGTGAACGCTGGCGACGACGTAATCCAACTCCGCCAGAAGATCGTCCGGGAAATCCAGCGAACCATCACGCAGAATGTCCACCTCGCTGCCGGCAAAGAGACGGAAATCCCCGGCATACTCTTCGTTAAGCCTGCGGATTTCCGCCATCTGGGCCCTGAGCCTGCGCTCATCCAGGCCGTTCGCCTGAAAGCTGCTTTTGCTGTGGTCGGCGATTCCCAGGTACTGCATTCCCAGCTCCATGGCCGCCTCCGCCATTTCCCGCAGCGTCGCCTTGCCGTCGCTGGCGGTGGTGTGGTTGTGAAAGACACCCCTCAGGTTTTCCAGCTCCACCAGCCTTGGCAGCCGACCCTTCTCCGCCGCCTCAAACTCCCCGGAATTCTCACGCAGTTCGGGCTCGATGTAATCCAGGCCGAGGATCTGGTAGATTTCCTTCTCTTCATAGACCTCCGATGCCTCCTCCGGCACGCGACCTCCGTCCTGGGCTGGCTTGAAGCCGTATTCGTTCAGCGAAAGCCCCCGGTCCAGAGCCCGCTGACGCAGCACGACGTTGTGCTCCTTGCTGCCGGTGAAATAAAGCAGCGCATAGGGATACTCCACGCTGCTGACCGCCCTCAAGTCGCACTGCACGCCGTTGGCGGCATAGACGCTGGCCTTGGTGCCTCCGTGGGCGATCACCTTCTCCACCAGCGGCAGACGGACGAAATCAGCAATCACCTCCTCCGGCCGCCGGGTGGAGACCAGGAAGTCCAGGTCGTGAACGACCTCCTTGCCTCGCCGGAAGCTACCGCAGACCTCGGCCCGTGAAACCGCCGGATGCTCGCGCAGGGACTCCAAAATCCCCATCGCCAGGGCCTGCACCTGATCCAGGCGAAACTCCGACGCGTGCTGCTCACGGAAGGCGATCGCCTCCAGGATCTTCGCCACCGTCTTTTCGCCAAAACCCGACAGGGCCGCCGCCTCGCCGCTTTCACACACACGCTTCAGGTCGGCCAGTGAACTGACCCCGAGCTTGCCATGCAGGGCTGCGATTTTCTTGGGCCCCAGGCCGGAGACCTCGAAAAGCTGGAACAACGTTTCCGGAAACTCTGCCTTCAGCTTCTCATAAAACTCCAGCCGCCCGCTTGTGGCCAGTTCATGCAGCTTGTCCCGCAGCGCCTCGCCCAGGCCCTTGATGCCGGTCAGGTCGTTGTCACGCGCCATTTGCATGATGTCGCCCGCGTGGCTTTCGACGATCTCCGCCCCGGTCTTGTAAGCCCTGATTTTAAAGGGGTTCTCCCCCTTTAATTCCAGCAGCAGGGCGATGCGTTCGAGGATTTCAGCGGCGGCTTCACGAGTCATGAAGCCAGCATGGCAAAAGGTCGCCGGGCCGCCAGCAGGCATTTTCCCGTCCGGACTGAAAAAACTCCGCTCAAAAAGAACTGGCAAACCGAAACACCCCGCCTATGACTCC
>JBIJBP010000200.1:0-6982 GCA_044345155.1 Prosthecobacter sp.
GGTTGATGGGCTTGTCCAACACGGAAGCCAGGGTGTCAGCGCCAATGAAGCCTTCAAAGATGACTGTGAGCGGAGGATTGTCCTCGCCCACCAGTCGGCGCTTGTCCTCCACGTTCACAACCAACGGCGCCGGGTTGATGACCAGTGTGCCGGTTTTGGTCACTGTGCCAGCCACCGCCTTCACCTGGTATTGCCCAGCGTTCACGGGAGGTGCTTCGCTGTAGGTGGTGCCGACCTTGTAGGTCACCAACACGTCAACGTCTCCCACCCCGACCACACCCGCCTCTTGCGGCTGGCCGTTGTAGGTCTTGATGAGGTCCACCAGGGTCAGGCCCGTGGGATCAGGTTTGACGGTGATCGTTCGTTGCACGCTAGGCGCAGCGGCAAAGCTGCCATTGCCAGCCTGTCTTGCCTCCACTTTCACGGTGCCTGCGCTGCTGAGGGTGAGCAGGCCGTCCGAGTCAAGAGTGGCCGGGCCGGAGATCACCTGGAGCGACACGGGCAGACCTGAGGAGGCCGTTGCGAGGAGCTGGAGTGGTGACTGGCTCAGATAAAGAGTGGCAGGAGGGGCGAAAGTGATCGTTTGCGTGCGCGGAGCAGGCAGGGCACCGTAGCCTTGGACGGCGAACGTGATGGGGCCGTTGGCCAGGGTGGCGCAGGCCAGCTTCACTCGGGCTGATCGCGCTCCCGGCTGAGTGGGCGCAAAGCGGAGTTCAAAGGACACCGAGCCGCCCGCAGGGATGACGGCCTCAGGCAGCACACTGACCTGGAAGTCACCCACGTGATCGCCTTCCACCTCAACCAGAGGATTGCCAGAGAGCGACACCGGTTGTGAGCCAGGATTGGACAGGGTGAACACGCGCGTGAGCACTCGACCGAGGGTGACGTTGCCGTAGTCGGTGCCGTTAATCGCCACGGGGACAGTGCTGCCGCTGAGGATGGGTTGCTCTAGACCCGTCAGACCGAGCACCGTCATGGAGGCTGCGGCGGTGCCCTGATAGATCGAATCCTCGATGGCGCTGGTCACGGCGTAGCTGCCGGGCAGTGTTGGCGCGGTTTGGGAGCCTGCGTAAAGCGTGGTCACCGTGAGGCCGGAGGGTGTGGTGGAAACGGAGACGGGGCGAGGTGTGCCGTTGGCCGCCTGGGTGAGCTGGGCAAAAGCGATGGGAGCTTCCGCCTTGGTGACGGTGAAGGTCCGAACCACGTCCTCAGCGGCAGGAAAATCGGCATTACCGGCCTGCGAAGCCGTAATGGTGACTTTACCATGCGCGGTGAACGTAAGGACGTTATTGTTGATTTCCCCAGGGCCAGATGTGACGTTGAAGATGACTGGATTGCCTGATCCACCCCCTGTAGCATTTAGTCTGATAGCGCCTGTGGTTAACTGGTCTGGCAGTGTGGGAAAGCTGATTATCTGTGAATCTCTTGTATCTAGAGAGACATCACCAATCCCAGCTCTACCCGAAGGAGCATCAATCAAACTGCGAGCAGGACGGAAACCGTGACGATTACTTGACAGAGATGGAGTATTTCCGTCACGAGACGAACATCTGCTTTCGCTCGCGGAATCCCCCCAAGAACCACCTCGAATCACACGAATATCCGAGCCAATTGGAACTGTTACAGGACCGCGAGGATCGATCGAGCCATTGCTCGTCGTGTAGTAATTTGTTACATGCAGGTCCCAGCAATATTCGCCAACATTTCCCGCCATATCATAAAGACCATAACCATTCGCCTCAAAACTACTCACAGGTGAGGTGAACGGTTCTTCTAAGACGTAGTACTTTGGGTGGTAATAATGGATTCCATTTGCAGGTGGACGCGGTTCTTCGTCATAAGCATAGAAGTTGGTGGTGCCCACTTCCGAAAATACCTGATAATTAGCTTTTGAGTGACTGATCTCGTCCGCCCCCCACGGAAATCGCCTCCCAATTACCCCCCCTCTTGCGGCTTTCTCCCACTCAGCTTCAGTTGGCAGGCGATACCCATTCGCGCTCCAGTTTACAGTTGGGCGAATAGGTGTCCCTATCTTAATAATCTGGCCATTGCTGTCGGTGTAGACCGGAGTTAATCCCTCCATTTGGCTTGCAGCATTACACCATTTAATAACTTCGGCCCAACTTACTTTTTGCACTGGATGCCTCGCCGCTTTCGCCTCACCGGCGGCCAAATCCGGGTATCCATTGTTGATAGCCCATGAGCGCACATTGTCCCACTGAGCCTTTGTTGTTTCTGTCTCCTGTATGTAGAAAGAACTCACCGTCACCGTAATTGGCGGCTGCCAATAGTCCGTATCGCCGCTTGTTCGTCCCATCGTAAAACCGCCTCCCGGGATTGGCGTAAAACCGTCATCTGGCGTGATCCGAAATTGCATCTGATTGGTGTAGCCACCCGGCCATTCCAAGCCGGCGTTCCATACAATCGCCCTACCTAACCCTGGCGTCACATCCAAACGAATATGCCCTGTCGTAGATGTCACAGGCACCGTCCACGTCGTGCCACCATCGCTAGAAGCTTCCAATATTACGTCCACTGTCTCCAAACCGGGCGCTGTGAGGTCATAGGTGATGTCCACCAGTTTCGTCCCTAGACGCTGAGTAGCTGTCACATTGCTGACGATCGGTGCTGCTTGCACCAGAGATCCAAAGAGGAAAACCACCAGCAATGTCGTCCAGAACGCCAAGGTGCTGGCATCAAGGAGCGGGCGAGGTTTATGAATGGGTGAGGATGACAGCATCGCGGCAGAAAATAGTCCTTTACTATACGCCAAAACCACAACGCATCCTCGCAGTTTCTGGGCAGTTTTGTGCCGAAAACAGGAACTAGGCTGCACGCAACTGCCTCCTCCTGCTGGTGGTTGCCTTCCCGTGCTAGGAAATCTATTCCCGAGCCGCCGTCTGTCCCTGGGTTTGCGCCCCACCACGCAAATTCCATGTGAACGCAATTTTCGCACTTCCCACTTTTTTCACTGACTGCCCACGCGATTCCCGCTCTCAACGGCTTTCGACCGCAACGCAACTAACTCTTTTCCAACGGTTTGCACTTTATCAAACCCTACCCTTCGCATTCCTGAGCCCTTTCACAGGAGTGTAAAGCTACCGTCTCCCGATGGCTTTTTTCCCACCTGTCTGACCGCCGCATTGCAGCTCTCTCGGGGCCATTCAGTCTCCGGCCCGGCTCCTGCGCAACGACGCTGAACAATTGTGCTGAACAGACCTGCTCAACATGTCTGTTGGCAGGCTGCCATCCCCCGCCTTCAGCAGCACGGCTTTCCCCTGCCCGCTCAGCTTTGCTCAGCATCGTTGCGCAACAAGGTTGTCGGGGGTGTCTGCTCCACCCAGCGCAGCAGTTCCTCAGCCCACTCATCCGGATGAGAGGCCGCCTCGTCCAGCACCTTCAGGCTCTGCTCCATCCGAGCCACCCACTGCCGCATTTCCGTGCTCCGTTCATCCAGGAGGCGCGATTGGCCCTGCTTGAGGGCTTCGTTCTCCCGATCCCGCAAGCCCTGCCGGGCAGCCTCCAGCAGTTGCTCCAGGTGACGGCGGATGATGGCTACCGCCTTGGTCTTGGCCTGCGATGCGAGCTCAAGGTAGGCGTCGTGCAGCACGCGATAACGCTGCCGGGTGAGCCGTTCGTCAGCCACCACGGCCAGCCGCTGTTCGTTTTCCAAAGTCGGCGAGGCGAGAAAGACCTTCAGAGCTGCGGCCTGATCGGCCAGCACCTGCTCCGGCGTCAGCTGGACCATCCGCTGAGTGTGGGCACTCCATTGCTGATGCAGGGCTTTGAGGGCAGCGACGTCGGCTTTGCTCAGAGGCGGGAGTTCTTGTTTGGATGTGCGGGTTTTCATTGGGATCAGAGAAGCGGGTGGGAGCGGGTCGGTGTCTGGCGCAGCGGTGGAGCGGAGGACGCCAGAAAGAGCGGCAGCCGCCGCCCGGGGCCGATTTCCAGCCAGGCATCCGGAATCAAGCGGCCGTCCTTCACCCGGATGAGAAGGGTGGCACGGTTGCGTCCTGTCAGCTGAGCGAAACGATTCAGAGAGACGAAGCAGTCGTGTTCAGTGGCCGGGCGGTGCATGCCCTGTGACCGCTGTCAAAAGCTGGGTGTATTCATGCGGCAAAGGCAGATCTGGCGACAGGCCGATCTCATTTTTCGCCCCAGTGGGCGCAGACTCCCGCTTCCACCTCAATGGGCACCTGCGGAAACAGGGCGGCCATCGCCTCGATCATTGCCTCGCGAACCAGTTCGCAGACCTGCTCCGCAATGGACTCGGGAGCCTCCACCAGCACCTCGTCATGCACGGTGGAGATCAGGCGGGCACCATCGGGCAGGCGCTCCGCGATGAGCACCAGGGCCTGCTTCATGCCATCGGCGCATCCGCCTTGAACGGGCGTGTTCACCAGGGCTGTGAAGCGTTCCCACTCGGAAGCGGTTTCCGGGATGAGCCGACGGCGGCCCAGCACGGTTCTGACCTCGCGGGCACCGGCGTCGGCTTGGTTGTGGCTGACACCATGCCACTGGCGCAGACGGTCGTAGGTGCGGAAGAACTGCCGGCGGATCTGTTCGGACTGACCCAGTTCCATCTGCACGCCGTAGCTGGAGGCGGCGTAACGAACTAGCCCTGGGGCGCTCTGGCCGTAAAGCAGCCCAAAATTGCAATTGCCCTGCACGCAGACCTTGCCGTTGCGCCGCACGATAATAGCCCCTGAAGGAACCTGCACGCACCACACTGTTTCGCGGCGGCCGGTGGGTTTCAGGTTCCATGAGGCACGCCAGGTGGAAGGGCCACGCAGCACATAAGAGAGCCGGTAGGTCGGCTTATGCTTTGGGTTGGTCTTTGGGCTGCAACTGAGCAGGGACGGAATGCCACTGAGAGCAGCCATCGCCTGCATCACCTCGGCCGTTTGCTTGGAAGTGGTGCAGAACAGCGCCCGGTCCCGTTGAGCCCCAAGGATCACATGGCTGTCCCAGTTGGCGGCCTCTTCGAGATAAATCCGGGCGGGGAGCTGGTGCAGGCAGCTCCAGGAGAGATCCTTGCCGCCCTGAGTCCATGCCCTCATTGCATCGACCCAGACTGCATCCGCGACACTGATGTTGGTGACCCGGCCTGATGTGCTGACCTTTGGATGGAAACCGAGAGCCGATAGCAGCTTCAGGCAACGCTCTACTTTGCGCTGTTTGCTGAAGCCGAAGCGGACACAGCGTGCTGAAGAGAAGTAGCCATCGGCGATGACCATCGCAAGGCTGCGGGTGAAAAGCTCCAGCCGGGTGTTTGGCGGTGTGCATCCCTGAAGGTGACCCGCCGCGATGAAGTGACGGCAGTTGCCGGTCGTGACTTCTGCCGCAGCAACCTTGCGAGCGTCGCCCGCGTTGGTGATGAACGCGATCTGGTGATCGGCGGTCACCATTAGGTCGGTGTTACGGTCTTCGTGGTGAAAGAGTTCACGATCTTCAAAGGATTGAAATCCGAGGGGTGTGGCAAACTCGATGGCTCCATTCCCAGCGTCCCAGTGAACCTTACCGGTCGGATGTCCCCAGCGGTTAGACCTTGGGCGGGGAGGATTCCAGACAACGCCCTCGGGAAGCACATACTGGGCGACTTCGGCCCGACCATCATACTGGTCGAAACGCACCCAGCCTTTCGGCGTCAGCACTTCAGTGTCTCCCGAGAAGCAGGCTTTCGATGTTTGCCGGTCCTCCTTGGTCACTTCATCCAGCGGCTTCCCCAGCACCTCAGAAGCGGTCTGCTTATGCAGGTCCACACCGTTCTTGTAAGCCTCGATCATCTTCTTCTCGCCTGCGATCACGGCAGCCGCGCGCAGCTCGATCTGCGAGTAGTCGGCCACGATGAGCTTGTTGCCAGGCTCAGGCACAAAGCAGGTTCGCAACTCGCCTCGACCCACGTTTTGCAGGTTCGGGTCCTTCGACGAGAACCGTCCCGTGGCCGTGCCTGTCGGATCGAAGCGGCCATGGATGCGTCCGTCCTGCTTCACGCACTCCAGCAACGAAGCCGCCTGTTGGGCGAGCTTTTCAGCGCCACGATAGTCGAGGATCAGCGGGATGATCTCGCCATCGTCCGCCGCCTTGAGCGTTTCCTCGTTGGTGTTCTCCAGCTCGATGCCAGCAGCCTTGAGCGCTTCAAGAAGCTGCTGAGGGCTGCCTGGGTTGAGCTTCGGCAGGTTGAGCTTTTGGCGCAGCATCCCGGCATGATCGGAGGCGGAGGAGCGTGCCCTCGTTTCGATCTCACGGAGCCTGGCTTTGTCCACGGCAATGCCGGCGGCTTCCATCTCTACGATGACGGGCACGAGATCGAACTCCAGGCGCGCCACCCGGTCGAGTCCCTCGTGTTCCAGTTCGCCCCAGAGCTTGTTGGAGAGGGCGTGCAGATGGGCCACGTCGCGCGCGGCGTAGGCGAGCTGATCCTCGGTGAGGAACATGGAACCCCAGTCCGAACGGCTGTGATCAGGGGCGGGAGCGATGCCGAGGTAACGCTCCAGGCACTTGTCGAGGTCGTTGCCGGGTTTGGTGCCAGCAGTCAGCAGGCGTGCGGCAGTGAGTGTGCAGAACACCTTGGAGGCGCGCAGGCCGCATTTCACGCGCAGCCACAGCAGGTCGAACTTGGCGTTGTGGGCGATGATCTCGGTGGATTCGAGAATGGGCTTCAGTTCGCCCAGGTCGTAGCCGATGGCCCGCAGGTCGAGCGTCCAAATCGGACCGCCCTCGCGGCAAAGGGAAAGCAGCCGGATTTCCCCCTTCCAGGGATCGAGGCCATCGCCCTTGCCTGCCCCGTAGGTTTCGATGTCCACCGAGATGCCCGAGGCTCCGGCCAGGTGCGCACCAATCCGTTCCAGGTCGCTCCGGGCGGTGCAGAAGACCGCCGACAGTGAGGTGTGAGGTGCAGTGAGGTTTGGCTGACCGTTATGTAGAGACTCATTAAATGGTCTTTCATTTTCTGAAATTGCTCCGCATTTTTCCGCGCACG
>JBIJBP010000201.1:0-6965 GCA_044345155.1 Prosthecobacter sp.
GCCATGAGCACCTATGCCGCCCGCCTGTTTGACGGTGACCCCGCCACCGGCGGTGCCAAGCCCCTTGTCCAGAAGGATCCGGCCAAGGCCATGAAGATGTTTGAAGATGCCTCCAACACCGGTTTCGCCGCCGCCAGCCGCCTGCTTGGCGCCATCTATGAAAACGGACTTGGCGGCAACGCCCGCAACGCGAAGAAGGCTGTGGAATACTACACCAAGGCTGCCAACGGCAACGACGCCGAGGCGCTGTTCCGCCTGGGCAACTACTTCGAAACCGGCCTGCGTGATGGTGAAGGCGAGAAGGCCGAGGTGATCGTGCAGCCTAATCCCAAGAGCGCCCTGGACCTCTACCGCATGGCCGCCCAGAACGGCTCTGCCGCAGCCTTCTACAACGTGGGTGTGTATTATGAAACCGGCACGGTGGTGGACAAGGATCTCGAAAAGGCCTTTGGCTTCCTGATGCGCGCTTCAACCAATGGCGTTCCCCAGGCCCAGTTCCGACTGGCCGGCCTTTATCAGCAGGGTGGCGGCACCCAGCAGGACAGCGTGGCCGCCCTGGCCTGGTTCCAGCGCTCCGCCAACGCCGGCTTTGCCCCGGCGCAGCTTGCCCTGGGACAGATGTTTGAAACCGGCACCGGCATCGGCGCCCCCGACTACACCGCGGCCACCAGTCAGTATGAGTCAGCCGCCGAACAGGGCGTGCCTCTCGCCATGCTCCGCCTGGCCAGCCTCAATGAACGCGGCCTGACGAACATCAAGGATGGCAAGACCAACCCCAATCTCCCGCGCGCGCTCGCCTATGCGATGATGGCCTGTGATGCCTCGCAGAACGCAGAGGTGGCCGTCAACTACCGTGACGAACTCAAGAAGAACATGAAGTCCGACGAGGTCGCCGAAGGCCAGAAGATCTACGACAGCAAGAAGAAGTCAGCGCCCGCCGCCGAAGCTTCGAGCGACAAGGGCAGCAAGGGTGGCAGCAAGAAGTAAGCGCCACGCTGCAATCTGCGAAATGATATAAAAACGGCTTGTCAAAACATCGAAGCCCGCTAGTCTCCGGCTCCCCCAACCAGGGGAGCCGGTTTTCTTTTCCGGGGCATTAGCTCAGTTGGTAGAGCGCCTGCATGGCATGCAGGAGGTCAGCGGTTCGAACCCGCTATGCTCCACCAAACAGCATTGACTGAGGCTGTTTGCGGGTCGCCTTGAAATGATGGGAAATGGCTGCTGTTTGCAATCCGTCGCAAACTGGCCGATAGGCTGGCCTGTCCAACATTTCCCTGTAGCATCGCGTGAACGCCTCCCGACAAACCGAGACCACCAAGAAGAAGTCCATCCTCCGTCGCCTTAAGGACGGGATCAAGAAGGTCATTGGACTGGGAGGGAAGAAGAAGGCAGTCCAGCAGGAGCATTCTCCGGAGCATGCACCCGCCAAGATGCATCCGCATTCGAAGCAGGAGCACGATCAGCGTCGCCGCACAGAAGGTTCTGGAACTAAAGCCGCGCCTCGGTCTGAGCGTGAAGAACGCCCCCGTTCGTCTGATCGTCCACGTGGCGGTAGGACGGATGGCCGGGATCAAGGTCGTGATCGTGGTGGCAGGCGTGAACGTGACGGCTCCTCGCGCCGCGGCCGTAGCGAGGAGAAAAGCGCTCCAATCAAGAATTACGAACCGCAGCCGCCGCCCCCGGCGCCTCCTGTTCCCGAAGGCCCCTATCCCGAGGCTTTTGAGTCCTTGGGACTGGCTCCGGCGGTTCTGGCGGCCATTCGTGACTCGGGTTATGAGAAGCCTACGGAAATTCAGCAGCGTGCGATTCCCGTGGTGCTCGAAGGCAAGGATGTCATTGGGGCTTCACAGACCGGCACCGGCAAGACGGCTGCTTTTGCCCTGCCGACCCTGAGCCGTCTGGGTGCCCCGGCAGGCTTCCGATGCCTGGTGCTCGAGCCGACGCGTGAACTGGCCCTGCAGGTGGTCGAGCAGTTTGAAAAATATGGGAAGCACACGGGCCTGCGCGTCATCGCGGTCTACGGAGGCGTTGGCTATGAAAAGCAGCGCAAGGCCCTTCAAGAGGGGGTTGACGTGGTCGTGGCCACCCCAGGACGTCTTCTGGATTTCATGCAGGACAGGACCGCAGACACGCGAAACCTTGAAGTGCTTGTGCTGGATGAGGTGGACAGGATGCTGGACATGGGCTTTCTGCCGGACGTCCGCCGCATTGTCGAGGCCACGCCCAAGAGCCGCCAGACGCTGTTCTTCTCGGCCACCATGCCGCCCCAGATCAAGAACCTGGCGGACTTCGCCTTGAAGGATCCCTTGAGCGTCGAGGTGGGCATCCGTTTCTCCCCTGCGGAAACCGTCAGCCACTACATGTATCCGGTCGCCAGCGACCAGCGCGAGGAACTGCTGCTGGCCATCCTCAAGCAGACCCATTTCAACAGCCTCATGGTCTTCACCCGGACCAAGGCCCAGGCCGACCAGCTCTATTCGTCCCTCAATCAGAGCGGTGAATACAAGGTCGCCGTGATGCATTCCGACATCAGCCAGAAAGATCGTGAAAAGGCCCTCAAGGGATTTCGTGATGGCGAGTTTGAAATGATCGTCGCCACCGATCTTGCCGCCCGTGGGCTGGACATCAGCGGCGTGACCCACGTCATCAACTACATGGTTCCCGAAAATTCCGAGGACTATGTGCATCGCATCGGAAGAACCGGGCGTGCTCAGAAGGAAGGCGACGCCTACACCCTCTTCTCGGCCGAAGAACTGCCGTATGTGGCCAGCATCGAACGCCTCATCAATCAGAAGATCGAGCGCAAGAAACTGCCCGGCTTCAGCTACAAGTACACCACGGTGCTGGATGAGGAGGACAAGGCTCGCGCCATCCTGCATGGCAGGAAGAAAAAGAGGCGGTAAAAAAATCCGAAACTCGAAACTCGAAATCGCGGATGGGATTGGTTCTCAACGGGATGAGTGCGCATTAATGTCTAATAATTATTGATATTATTGTTTTTTGCCCTACTGTGGCGGCTGTTCGAAGATGTTTCGCCAGCTCTCAGCCTCACAGATCTTTCTAATCTGCCTCATTCTGGGGTGGCCTGGGATGACCTGGGCTTATCTGGGCAGCTTTGAAGAGGGAGATGGATATCGTGTGCCGGGGACGGGCTTGATTGTGTCTCAGTTCATTGCAGGAGACGCCCAGTTCTACCTGGGCAACAACCCGGCCAATGGCTACACGGGGGTTGTTGCGCCGGGCGCTTTTCCCAACACCCTGGGCGACATGACTCATGGGGCGGACGTGAGCCGATATAACGCCGGGCAGTTTGGAACGAATCTTGGCGGCCCCGGTGGAACGGCCGTGGACATTGCAGACAATTCCGGGCTGTGGAAGGCTCTGGCAGGGGGGCGGTTGAATGACGACCTGGGTGCGCCTCTCTATCTGGGCAACACTTTTCAGCGCGATTATGTGGCCGCCTACAGTTACACCAACGCCAGGACAGGCAGCCAGGTGCTCAATGTGCTGGCGACTGACGAAGACCTTCACTATGCCTATCAGTTCGATGACCGGGACTTCAATGGCATCGCTCCTTCCTTGACTGGCAGCAGCCTCATCGATCTGACCTTCTGGACCTGCCCGTCAGACTATGATGACACTGAATCCATCAATGTGCTGGGCATGGCCTTCAAGGACTCCCTGGGGCAGACCTTGTTGGAAGTCGGCTACACGGGGGACAATTTCCTGCAGTACCGCATCGGGGGAGGGGCTGCCTGGCAGACGACCGCCATCAACATGGGCACCCAGGGATGGTCGATGATCTCCCTGCAGATCGACACTGCCGCTGACACGGTCGGGCTTTCCGCCGCTGGGTTTGACAACAACACGTCCATCTTAGGCCCTGCATCCGGGCTTTTCAGCGGTCAGTCGATCGGATTTGACGCTGAGGATCTTGCGACCCTGGAGTGGTCTGCCGTCGGCTTGGTGGGTTTCAAGAACTACTTCGACGACTTTTCCTTTTCCATCTCACCGACACCGGTGCCGGAGCCTGGGGCGGCGCTGATGGTGCTGCTGGCTGGGTTGCTGAGGTTTGGCAGGGCTGCATCCCGTCGGCGGATGGACAGGCCCTTGAGGGGCTGAAAACGAATGACCAAGGGGCAGGGAATTCAATCGCCGAATCAAAAAGGTGAGCCGGATGATTCCGTCATGGCACTTCGCTACAGGCAGAAGAAGCGGCAGTCGCGGAGCTGGATGAGGAAACGCGGCTTCGGGGTCTCCATCACGGTCAGAAGCTGAAGCTCGTGAGTCCATGGGTCGCATTGGAACCCTCCGGGGTCTTTGGAGCCCGTGCCTTGGACATTTTCCTTTCCCGTTCCACCTTCCCTTGAAGCCAGGCTCTTACCCCCGCCGTTTCATCAAGACCACCCCTTCTGCTGCTGCTGCTCCTGCTGCTGGTGGAAGCGAATTTCGGCCTGAAGGTCGACCGGCGGGAAGTACATGTAGGTGCTGTAAAGCTGGCCGCCAATGCTGCCCACCTCGACCTGGGCCTCGTCCAGAAACTCATGCAGGCCCTGGGAGAAGATGTCCTCGACGGAAAGCTCGTTCAGCTTTTCCAGGAATGCCCTGAAACGCTCGATGGCGGTGCGGTCACCGGCTTCAGCCGAGGATTCGGTGATGAGCTCGATGAAGTGGTCCATCTCCTGGCAGCAGAACTTCAGGCTGCGGGGGAAGCTGTCGTCAAAGATCAGGAACTCAACGACCTTCTTGTAGAAGACATCGGCGACGTAATAGCGGCGGTAGGCCTCCAGGGCGCTGGCGCTGCGGAGCACGGCATGCCACTGGGCGGTGTCCACGGCACCCCCGACATCCGAGGCGCTGGGCAGCAGGATGTGGTACTTGATGTCGAGCAGGCGGGTGATCTGGTCGGCGCGCTCGAGGTACTTGCCGAACTGGATG
Source organism: Prosthecobacter sp. (assembly GCA_044345155.1). Lineage (GTDB taxonomy): Bacteria > Verrucomicrobiota > Verrucomicrobiia > Verrucomicrobiales > Verrucomicrobiaceae > Prosthecobacter. The sequence goes on from JBIJBP010000201.1 coordinate 4,939, forward strand.
AACTCGAAGCCCTCGTTGCGCGAGAAGGTGCTGACGGTGATGCCCTGGAAGAGGTGGGAGAAGCGCTTGATCTGGTCGTAGAAGGCGCTGGCGCCCTCGTGCCAGACGGTCTTGGCGTCGGCGCCCTGGATGAAGTGGTAGGCGTCGTTCAGCACCTCCCACATCTCGCTGGAGATCTGGTCGCGGACCTGGCGGGCGTTTTCACGGGCGTTGGAGATGCAGGAGACGAGGGAGTTGGGGTTCTCCGTGCGGAAGGTCATGAACTCGGTGACGCTCTCGCTGTCGGCCGTTTCATAGAGTTCGTTAAACTGTTCCTCGTCGCCGGAGGAACGGACGATGGGCAGCCAGTGGGCCTTGAGCTGCTCGTCGGTCACATGGCCGAAGTCGAGGAGGAGCTGGAGGTTGACGTCGATGAGGCGGGCCTGGTTCTCGGCGCGCTCGAGGTAGCGGCTCATCCAGTAGAGGCTGCCTGCGACACGGGCGAGCATGACGTTCGCCTGCTTGTGGCGGGCGAGTTCTTCACGTGCGTTGGAAACGGGGGGCATGGCTGAAGGAAGGGGGTGGCACAGGGTTGGTTAGGCAGGCCGGCGGGCGTCAGTCCTTGAGGACCCAGGTGTCCTTGGAGCCGCCGCCCTGGGAGCTGTTGACGACGAGGCTGCCCTTGCGCAGGGCTACGCGGGTGAGGCCGCCCGGGGTCACGACGATCTTCTCGCCGCACAGGATGTAGGGCCGCAGGTCGATGTGCCGTCCTTCGAAATGGTCACCGCACCAGGTGGGATGCCGGCTGAGGGAGATCGGATGCTGGGCGATGAAGTTGCGGGGATTTTCCTCGACCATCTTCCGGAAGGTCTCGATCTCCTCCTTGGAGGCCCAGGGGCCCATCAGCATGCCGTAGCCTCCGGCCTCGTTGGCGGATTTCACGACGAGCTTGGAAAGGTTGTCGAGGATGAAGGCGCAGTCCTGCGGCTCGGAGGCGAGATAAGTGTCGACGTTGGGCAGGATGGGATCCTCTCCAAGGTAGTACTTGATCATCTTCGGCACGAAGTAGTAGACCACCTTGTCATCGGCGACTCCGGTGCCGATGCTGTTGGCCAGGCTGACGTTGCCGGCCCGGTAGGCGTTGACGAGGCCGGGCACGCCAAGGAGGGAGTCGGCGCGGAAGACGGAGGGGTCGAGGAAGTCGTCGTCGATGCGCCGGTAGATGACGTCCACCTGCACGAGGCCGGCGGTGGTGCGCATGAAGACCTTGTGGTCACGGACGAGCAGGTCACGCCCCTCGACAATCGGAATGCCCATCTGGCGGGCCAGGAAGGCGTGCTCAAAGTAGGCGCTGTTGAAGACGCCGGGGGTGAGGAGCACCGCGTTCGGGGCGTCGTTGCCGCGGAACCTGGCCGGCGCACAGTATTGCAGGACCTTGAGCAGTTCGGCGGGGTATTGGTCGACCGGCCGCACGCCGGCCGCCTGGAAGAGCTCGGGGAAGGTGCGTTTGAGGGCGCTGCGGTTTTCCAGCATGTAGCTGGCGCCGGAAGGACAGCGCAGGTTGTCCTCCAGTACCAGGTAGCGGCCGTCCTTGTCGCGGATGAGGTCGGTGCCGCAGATGTGGACGTAGACGTTCTTCGGCACCTCGAAGTGCATGAACTCGCGGCGGAAGTGCTTCGCGCTGAGCAGGTACTGGGGCGGGATGACTCGGTCCTTGATGATCTTCTGCTCGTGGTAGATGTCATGCAGGAAGAGGTTCAGCGCGGTGAGGCGCTGGATCAGCCCCCTTTCGACCACGTCCCATTCCTCGGCGGAGATGACGCGCGGCACGCAGTCGAAGGGGAAGATGCGTTCCGTGCCCTGGGAGTCGGAATAGACGGTGAAGGTGACGCCGCCGCGCATGAACGCGGCTTCGACGGCTGTCTGGCGGTTGCGGAACTCCTCGGCGGAGACGGCGTTCAGGGCCTCGCCGACGGCGTGGTAGTGCGGGCGGACTGCGTTCCCGGAGGTGAACATTTCATCGAAGAAATCCTCCGGCTGATACTGGT
>JBIJBP010000082.1:0-22422 GCA_044345155.1 Prosthecobacter sp.
CCGTCATCAAGGGGGAGTGAACAGCGCCAAGTTCAGTCCGGATGGGAGCCGGATTGTCACCGCCAGTTGGGACAAAACCGCGCAAGTGTGGGATGCAGCTACGGGCAAGGCGCTTGGCGAACCCATGCGCCATGAATCGGAGGTGAGAGAGGCCCAGTTAAGTCCGGATGGCAGCCGGATTGTCACCGCCAGTTGGGACAAAACCGCGCAAGTGTGGGATGCAGCTACGGGCAAGGCGCTTGGCGAACCCATGCGCCATGAATCGAAGGTGAGAGAGGCCCAATTCAGTCCAGATGGCAGCCGGATTGTCACCGCCAGTTGGGACAAAACCGCGCAAGTGTGGGATGCAGCCACGGGCAAGGCGCTGGGCGAACCTCTCCGTCATCAAGGGGGAGTGTACAGCGCGCAGTTCAGTCCGGATGGCAGCCGGATTGTCACCGCCAGTTGGGACAAAACCGCGCAAGTGTGGGATGCAGCCACGGGCAAGGCGCTGGGCGCACCAATGCGCCATGAAGAAGCTGTGATTAGCGCGCAGTTCAGTCCGGATGGGAGCCGGATTGTCACCGCCAGTTGGGACAATACCGCGCAAGTGTGGGATGCAGCCACGGGCAGGGTGCTGGGCAAACCTCTCCGTCATCAAGGGGGAGTGAACAGCGCCCAGTTCAGTCCGGATGGCAGCCGGATTGTCACCGCCAGTTGGGACAAAACCGCGCAAGTGTGGGATGCAGCTACGGGCAAGGCGCTTGGCGAACCCATGCGCCATGAATTGGATGTGAGAGAGGCCCAATTCAGCCCGGATGGCAGCCGGATTGTCACCGCCAGTTGGGACAATACCGCGCAAGTGTGGGATGCAGCCACGGGCAAGGCGCTGGGCGCACCTCTCCGTCATCAAGGGGAAGTGGAGAGCGCGCAGTTCAGTCCGGATGGCAGCCGGATTGTCACCGCCAGTTGGGACAATACCGCGCAGGTGTGGGATGTAGCCACGGGCAAGGCGCTTGGCGAACCCATGCGCCATGAAGGAGCTGCGACGAGCGCGCAGTTCAGTCCGGATGGGAGCCGGATTGTCACCGCCAGTTGGGACAATACCGCGAGGGTTTGGAACTCAAATTCTTCCGAGTCATGGGGCATGGTTCCGAACTGGGTTCTGGCTTACGCTGGTGCCACAGTCGGTTTGGATTTTAAGACTCAAGAAGGGTTCCTGAGGATTCCTCAAGGGGAGCGACTCCCGCTCCTTAGGCAGGCCCGCCTCGGCAATGATGTTTGGTCGAAGCTTGAACGGTGGGCCGCCACCCCGGCCGCGGAGAGGAAGTTGACGCCGGACTCCAGATTCACTCGTCGGCAGATTGCAGAACGGGAGCGCGACTCGGAACCGCTGAGCCTTGAAGCTATCGAATCGGCCCTGGGTTACGACCCATCGGTTCCGCTGGCGCATGTGCTGCTAGCTGAGGTGATCCAGACAAAGGAAGCGCGAAAACCCCGGGAGAAACGAGATGAAACCAAGGTTATGCAGGCGATGCATCTTCGAGCCTACGGTCTGAAACTGCTGCCAGCCGCGGACGCTGAACTCTGGTGTCGCGCTGCAGAGAGCCTGCTACGCCAAAAAGACTATCCCAAAGCTATAGAGGCAGCAGAGAAGGCCCTCACAATTTCGCCGGGGATGGCTCGAGCCGCCACGGTGCTGGAAAGGATTCCAAAGCTCACACAAAAATGGCGATCAACATTCTTTGGATGGACTGCTGCCACGGATCCCATCAAGGCACAGGACGAATGGAAAAGCCTAGCCACTGGCCTTGGGTCAGTCTGCATTGGCTTGGACAATCTGGACATAGACTTTGTCGACGAAGGGCCGGTTGACATCCTCCCCGAACTTGGCCGTCAGGCCGGTATTGGCACTGAAAACTTTGGTATGATTGCGACCTCGACGATGAACCTGAGCAAAGGGCGCTGGAAAATCACGGTGGATGCGGATGACGGTGTGCGCGTGCTGATGAACGGCAAGGTCGTCATCGAAGAATGGAGCTATCCGCGGCGTGAGCAAAGCACAGCGACTTGGGAACAGTCGGTTGATGGGGAAGTGGCGGTGCGGGTGGAATACTTTGAGAATGACGGCTGGGCCAAACTGCGGTTCAACATCGAAAAAGAATAGTCTTCATAAAATACCCGCCATGTCGTCCGATTCCTCCGACTCCAACTCCACCCTTATGAACTCCCGCTGGATGATCGCCAAGGCGGAGACGACCGATCCTTTTCCAAGCACACGCTGGACCTTGGTAGGGCGTGCCAAGGACTCTGGCCAAGCGCTTAACGACCTGTGCCGCATCTACTGGTATCCCATCTATGCTTATTTGCGCCGAAAAACCGCCTCTCCCGAAGATGCCCAGGATCTGACCCAAGGCTATCTAGCCCACCTGCTGGAGCGTGGCTATCTTGACCGTGCTGAAGAGAAAAAGGGAAAGTTCCGGGCCTTTCTTTTGGCGGATTTGAAGCTCTTCCTGGCTAGGGAGTGGGTGCGTGGGCGCGCTGTTAAGCGTGGCGGGCGTTGCGTGATCGAATCTTTCGACCACGCCATGGCCGAGGAGCGATACGGCGTGGAGCCGGTGGACGATGACTCGCCTGAAAAGCTCTTTGACCGCGCCTGGGCCACCAACCTGCTGGAGCGGGTGCGGCGGAAACTGCGCCTATACTATGAATTGAGGGGGCCTGAAAGACTCAAGGCTTACGAGGTGATGCAGCCCTTCATTGCCTGGAACGCCGGTGAGCAGCCCTACACGGAGTCTGCCGCCAAGCTGGGTATGACTGTGAACCAATTCAAAGTGGAAATCCACCGCATGCGCAAGCGCTACCGCAGCCTGCTGGAAAAAGAAATCGCTGACACGGTGACCTCCAAAGAGGAAATCCAGGAGGAACTCAACGCCCTCGCGGCGGCGTTTGCTGGATGAGCATTCGTTTTTGTGGCTTCATTGTCCGTGGCCTGTGAGGGCCTGGTAAACCGTAAGAGTCACGCACAGTGCCTTTGCTGATTGATAGCGTCGGCGACGGCAGGTGCTTTGCTGGCGGCTTTCCATCTCCAATGCGATCGGCAAGAATCGCCCGCTCGGCATCGCCTCCATGGAGGGCAAAAACCTTCTGGGCGCGGTCGTTCAGCTGCTCAATGCTGTGTATGAGACCGACTTCCTCGGCTTCTTCTACGGGTTCCGGCCTGGGCGAAGCCTCCATCAGGCGCTTGATTCCCTGGTGGTGGGACTGCGTAGCAAAACGGAGAACTGGGTGCTGGACGCGGACATCCGTGGGTTCTTCGACGCCATCAACCACGGGTGGATGCAGCAGTTTGTCCAGCACCGGATCGGAGATCAGCGCATCCTGCGCTTGATCGGCAAATGGCTCAAGGCAGGAGTCATGGAGGCAGCCCAATGGCAGCCAAGTGAGGAAGGCACACCCCAGGGGGGCGGTCATCTCGCCCCTGCTGGCCAACGTGTATCTGCATTATGCGCTCGACCTGTGGGTCAATCAGTGGCGGCAACGCCACGCCCGGGGCGATTTCATCATCGTGCGCTATGCGGACGACTTCGTCATCGGCTTCCAGCACCGCAGGGATGCGAAGCGCTTCCATCACGACCTGCGCGAGAGGCTGGCGAAGTTCTCACTGCAATTGCACGTAGAAAAGACCCGGCTCATCGAATTTGGCGGCTACGCAGCGGAGAAGCGGAAGGCACGAGGCGAGGGCAAACCCCAGACCTTCGACTTCCTGGGCGTCACCCATGCCTGCACGAGTGCGAGGAGAACTGGCAAGTTCCAAATCCTTCGTCAGAGCATGGCCAGGCGGCAGCGTGCCAAGGTGCAGGCCATTGTTCAAGAGCTGCGCTGCTGGCGCGAGCAGCCCATCGCCGAGCAAGGCGCATGGCTGCAAAGCGTGTTGCGGGGCAGCTACGGCTATCATGGCGTGCCCGGCAACCTACGTTCACTTGGCAGTCTCCGCCTGGAGGTTACCAAACGCTGGTACCGCAGTCTCTGCCGTCGCAGCCACAAACGCCGACTCGACTGGAGAAAGATGAGTCTCCATGTCAGACGCTGGCTGCCAACGCCCAAGATCCAGCATCCATGGCCTGAAGAGCGCTTCTTTGCCGCCAGAACTCGAGGTAAGAGCCCGGTGCGGTAATATCGTCCGCCGGGATCTGTGCGGGGGCACGGGGTAACCCGTGACCCTAGCGCGATCAGAATACATCGCTCCCTACACGCCCAAGCAAAACGGGTCGTGTGAGCAGTTCGTCCAAACCCTCAAAGAGGAATGCGCCTGGCAGCACCGCCTTGAAAACCTCGCCGCCGCACGCGTAACGATCGCCAGATAAATCGAACACTAGAATACGCAACGCAGCTACTACGCGCTGAAATACAGCACACCACGTTATACCTACATCACTCTGTTCAACAGACTAGATCAGCAATCAACACTTCAAGGAAGGCTGAATTGACTTATTATTTCCGGGTTACTTCACGACTTGAATGGACGATTTGCTTCTTTTGATAAGTTTTTTAGAACTGCTTTTTTAACTCCCATTAGGGACCTGTTTCATTGTGCTCGGTTCAGGCTCATCTTCAATTATATATCTCCATAATTTTTTTGCGTCTCCCAGATTAACTTTGAAATAACTTCTGGTAGGCGCCTCTTCCTCTCTCAATGCGTCCAGCCCTAGGGTACTATTCTAGCCATGTCTGCGTCTCCGCCTTCAAACAAGCCCTGTGCGTGCTGTGGACATGATTTGCCGCACGGTTTCTTCGGCAATACATGCCCTGCCTGCCTACTTCTTGCTGCACCTGCAGAAATCAGCCGCACCAGTGTGGCACTAAATACGAATCCACTCGATAACGATTCGTCAGCTCGTAGTTTACCCTTCGAATCCCGCAGACCTTCTCAGCGGGTCCAGAATTTTATTGGACCCTACCGTCTTCTAGAACTGCTTGGCGAGAGTAGTTTTGGATTGGTGTACCAGGCACGGCAGGAGGAGCCGATTTTGCGTAAGGTGGCTATTAAGGTTATCAAACCAGGCATGGGCAGCCGCGATGTCCTTGCACGCTTTGCGGTCGAGCGCCGGGCACTAGCGCTCATGAAGCATCCTAATATTGCTGCTGTGCTGGACGCCGCTACGACTCAAGATGGACAGCCATACTTTGTCATGGAGTTGGTGAACGGGTTGCCTATTACGGAGTATTGCGATATGAGGCGTCTAACGATTCGAGAGCGACTCGAGCTTTTTATCACGGTGTGCAACGCTGTTCAGTACGCCCACCAGAAAGGCGTGCTACACCGCGATCTCAAGCCTTCAAACATATTAGTCCTGGAGAGGGACGGTAAAGCGGTGGCGAAAGTGATCGGATTTGGGATTGCCAAAGCCCTGAGAAAAGAGGGTATGGTGATTGGGACGCCAAAATACATGAGTCCTGAGCAGGCTGGAGCTGAACCGGACCTTGATACGCGTAGCGATGTCTATACCCTTGGGGTAATCCTGTATCAGTTGTTGTGCGGCAAAACTCCGCTAGGCAAGGATGCGATGCGGGGTGTTGACGTGGACGAAATTCTGGCCAGGATCCGTGATGAGGTGCCGGTGCGCCCCAGCAGACGGGTAGTTGCAGTGAGCGACGTGAGAATGAGGAGTGCGGAGCGCATGCGCCACAATTTAGAGGGAGATCTGGACTGGATCACCATGCATGCGTTGGAGAAAAATAGGGAGAAGCGCTATGGAAGCGCTGAGGCTCTGGCTGCAGACATTCAGCGCCATCTTGACGATGAGCCGGTGGAGGCGGCGCCGCCTAGTGCGCGGTATCAATTTGGTAAATTTGCGAGGCGCAACCGACTGGAACTGGCTTTTGCGGCGAGCCTATTCTTTCTTCTAATCGTGGGTATTGGTGCGAGCACGTTTCAAGCGGTGCGAGCTACAAGGGCGGAGCAGCAAGCGCAAAGATTGATTGATTTTTTTAACAATGAGATACTGCGGCAGTCAGGGGGACTCGCGCAGGCGAATAACAAGATCGATATTGACCCAGACATAACTTTGCACCAAGCGGTTCAGCGCGCGGCGCAACGGATTGAGGTGCGATCTAAAGGGCAGCCAATCCTAGAAGCGTGTCTACGAATAGAAATTGGAGGGATTCTTTATGATTTGGGTGATCACGTTAGCGCGATTGAACATTTAGAGACTGCGGCAGCGCTGTATAAAGAAAAGTTGGGTCCAAATCATCCCGACACATTAAGTTTATTAAATAACCTAACGCAATTTTACCAACCCGGAGGTCGTTTAAAGGAGGCTTTCGCACTACAAAAGCAAAAGCTTGAGCTGCGAAAAAACATACCGGAACCGAATCCATCCGGTATTTTTACCAACCTAAGTAAGATTATTTCTTTTTGCATGGGCTCATCAAGTTCAGAAGATACGCAAAACATTCCTTCGATAAGATCTGAAGAGTCTATTAAAGAAAAAATTAAGAATTCCCGGGATCAATTTTGACCTTGCTTAAAATTCATGGTGGTCCTCAAAAAAGTTAGCCCCCTTGGTTAGTTTCCGTGTGATTAATTTGTGATTATGAAACAACTGCTTTTCCGCTTTGCATTCGGTCTTGTGCTGGCGCTTGTTTCCGGCGTATCCGCCCAGGAAATTCCGGACGAGGCTACTGCTCAGACAATTTTCATTTGGCGCGGCCTGCCGGAGCCTTTAGTCCCGTCCGCCGGCGATGATGCTGAAGAGCGCACGCGCCTCATTCAGGCCCTCAATCGCTTCGCTGCACGCTCGGAGCCGGATGATTTTTCCGCGTTGGAGGGCTTCCTCAACGAACATCCCGATTCGCCGTGGCGGGTGGCGGTCGCCACGAATCTCGGACTGTTTCAATATCGGACAGGCTACTTCTCGCGCTGTATCGACTCGTATAAAAAGGCATGGGACATGGGCAAGGAGCTCACCGAGCCCAAAGTGCGTGCCCTGGCTGATCTCGCGGGTGGTGAATATGTGAAAATGCTCTCCAGGCTGGGCCGGATGGAGGAGATCCGTGCTTTTCTCGCAGAGGTGAAGGATCGCACGTTCGAGGGCCCGGCTACGGAGCGCGTCTCGGCGGCTCGACAGGGTCTGGCGCTGATGGAAGAGAGGCCGGAGATGGCTTTCCGCTGTGGGCCGCTGGCTGTTGCCAGCATTCTCAGCAGCCAGGGTAAGCCCGAACTGGCATCGCAGACACTGGAGCTCGAATCTACTGTCAAAGGAACCTCACTTGCCCAGGTGGCGGCGCTTGCCCGGAAGATGGGACTCGACTATCAGGTGGCACGTCGTGCGCCCGAAGCAACTGTCATCACACCGAGTGTGATTCATTGGAAGGTCGGGCATTATGCCGCCCTTCTCGACACGGAGGCTGGCCGCTACCACAGCAAGGACCCGACGTTTGAAAATGATACCTGGCATACCGCACGCTGCTTGGATGAGCAGGCCAGCGGCTACTTCTTGGTGCCTGCCGGTCCGCTTCCCCGCGGCTGGGAAGCGGTCGGCGAAGCCGAGGCCGCGCAGGTCTTTGGAAAAGGTGCCACCAATGGAACCGATGAAAATCGAACTGGCCCTGAGGACCACAAGTCAGGTGGTCCTCCTGGCGCAGAATGCAGCGCAGGAATGGCTGTGTACAGGTTTCATACCTTGGTCGTAAGCCTGAATATCGATGATACTCCCCTCGGCTATCGTCCGCCTTATGGCCCCCCAGTTTACTTCACTGCGACCTACAACCAGCGAGAAGCAAAGCAGCCGGCCAACTTTTCCTATTCGAATCTGGGCAAAAAGTGGACTCATAACTGGCTTAGCTATATTGAGGATAACCCCGCAAATGCGAATTCAGCATCCCTCGCGACGGGTGGCGGGGGCACCCAGAGTTTCATCGGCTACAATAGCACCACTCAGACTTTCGCACCGCAGGTGGCCTCCCAGTCTGTGTTGAGGCGTGTTTCTTCGTCGCCTATCATTTACGAATTGAAGTATCCCAATGGTTCAATAGATCGTTTTGCGGATTCGGACGGCAGTTCGGTCCACCCTCGCAAGGTTTTTTTGACTCAGCGTCGCGATCCATACGGCAATGCAGTCACACTTGCCTACGATGGGTTGATGCGTCTTGCCAGAATCACCGATGCCATCGGACAATCGACCTCATTCGGCTATGAGGCATCCGATTCCTACCTGATCACTAAAGTGACCGATCCTTTTGGGCGCTGCGCCACTTTCAACTACAACGCTTCGGGGCGCCTCGTTTCGATCCAGGATGTGTTGGGTTTGCAGTCCGAGTTTAACTATGCAGGCACCTCGGATTTCATCCAAAAATTAACGACGCCCTACGGAACAACATCTTTTACAACCTCAGAATCCGGACGCACTCGTCGCCTTACCGCAACTGATCCTCTTATGCAGACCGAAGTGCTGGAATTCAATGAACGTGAAGATCTTCAGCCTACAAGCGAACCCACTGAACTTCTTCCTTCAGGTATGTTTGTCAGAAATAAAATTCTATATGCTCGCAATTCATACTTCTGGGATAAAAAAGCCTGGGCGGAAGCGCCGGAGAATTATAAGTCTGCACGCTTATATCATTGGCTGCATACACCAAATTATTCACAAGCAACAAGTCCATTGGAAAGCGTAAAACTTCCCTTTGAAAACAGGGTCTGGTATAATTATCCAGGTCAGCCGCAAAACGACGAGGGCGCCACACTGGTCGGAAATTTGGAAAGGCCCTCCAAAATCGGCCGCCGTCTTGCAGATGGAAGTACAGAGCTTCTGCAGTATGAATACAATGATCTTGGGAAAGTCACATCCGCCACTGACTCGCTCGGTCGAAAAATGATTTTTTCGTATGCGCCAAATCAGCAGGATCTTCTGGGCGTTTCGGTTCAAGGTGGAGGCACACTCTCCAGCTTTACCTATAACGGGCAACACCTGCCGCTGACAGCCACGGATGCCGCCGGGCAGACTACCACCTTCACTTACAATTCTCAGGGACAGGTCACATCCGTCACCAATCCCAAAGCCGAAACTACAACCTACAGCTATTTCAGCACGAATGGCGTAGGACGGCAGCGCCAAGGTCGGCTATCAAGCATCAATGGGCCTCTGGCAGGCAATGCCGACACTGCCACCTTTGACTACGACGCCCTCGGCAGGGTGTCCCAATCCACCACACCGGATGGCTACACCGTCAGCTACGAATACGATGTCTTTGACCGTATCACCCGTGTGACGTTTCCGGATGGGACGACCGAGGAGGCTTCCTATGACCGGCTGCATCTTTCCAGCCAGAAAGACCGTCTCGGCAGAGTCACCTCCATCCTTTACAACAGCCTGCGTCAGTTGGTCTCCATCACAGATCCGGCCGGGCGCCAGGTGAAGTATGAATGGTGCCGCTGTGGCGACTTGAAATCACTGATCGATGCTATGGGCCGGGTCACGTTTTGGAAGCATGACATCCAGGGGCGAGTCAGCTACAAGCAGTATCCGGATGGGTCGAAAGAAATCTATCGCTATGATCCATCCAATTCCCGCCTGATTTCCGTGACCGACGCAAAAGGCCAAGTCAAAAAACTAGCTTACAATCTGGATGGCACGCTCGCCAGCGTTAGCTACCAGAACGCCCAGAACCCCACACCTAACGTCTCTTATGTCTACGATCCAATTTACGGTCGTCTCACCAGCATGACGGACGGGGTCGGCACCACCACCTACGCCTATCATTCCACGACGCCCGCCACTAGTGGCGCAGGCCGTCTCTCCAGCGTCGATGGGCCTTGGGGCAATGACACCATCGCCTACACCTACGATCAGCTCGGCCGCATCGTCCAGCGCAGCATCGGGGGCGTCCCGGAGAGCTTCGCCTTTGATGCGGCTGGCCGGCCCACGGGCGTAACCAATCAACTGGGCAGCTTTGCCATCGGCTACGATGGCGTCACCTCCCGGGTACTGAGCCTGACCCACAGCGGTGGCCAGAAGACAGAATACAGCTACCTGCCCGCCGCGCAGGACTTCCGCCTCCAGCGCATCCGCCACCTGAAACCGGACGGCACCACGCCCCTTTCCGTATTTGACTACACTTACGATGCCGTGGGCCGCATCCTGACTTGGCGGCAGCAGGTGGGAGCGGTCACCGCCCAGGCGCGCACCTGGGCTTTTGGCTACGATCAGGCGGACCAGCTAACCTCCGCCGTGGCCACACAGGGCGGTGCCACCGTGCAGTCCTACGGCTGGAGCTACGATTCCGCTGGCAACCGCCTCACCCAGACCGTGGACGGTGCCACGGCCACGAGCAGCTACAGCGCGCTGAACGAACTCGTCTTCACCACCGCCACTCTGCCCGCCCAGACCTATGAGTGGGATGCGGAGGACCGCCTGCTCGCCATCAACCAGGGCACCGCGCGGACCGAGTTCACCTACGACGGCCTCGGCCGCCGCGTGCGTCTCGTGGAAAAGCAGAACGGCAGCGTCGTCTCCACGCAGAGCTATCTCTGGGAGGGGCTCTCCATCCGCGAGCTACGGGATGCCAGCGGCGGCACCGTGCAGCAGCGCTATTTCGGCGGCGGTTACGTCGATCTCACCGTGGGCTCCCCACAAACCTACCTGCAGACCATCGATCACCTCGGCAGTATCCGCGAGACCACGGACACGGCGGGGAATCTAGTCCAACGCGTTTCCTACGATCTCTGGGGCAACCCGTCCTTCGCGACGGGTGCAGCCGCAAGCCCGCTTGCTTTTACCGGGCACTTCCGGCATGCGGGGTCCGGGCTGCATCTGGCTCCTTATCGAGCCTATGCGGCTGCTACGGGGAGATGGATTTCGAGGGATCCGATTGGGGAGGCGGGTGGGATTAACCTGTATGGCTATGTAAGAAACATCCCAAATATTTTTTCAGACCAATTCGGCCTAAATCCTGATGACCCGACTAGGTTGGAAAGATTGATAAATCACATGAAACTTTATTTTGGAGGTGGCAATTGTCGCTTGGAATCGGGATGCAAAGGGCGTGTCTACGATAAAATTGGCTCAAAAAATTGCAGAGGCTGGCCAGAAGAAGACCCGGGTGCAATTCATAATAGCGGTGATTGTCCTAATGGGTTTAGAAAACAAAATGTTTATATGACACATCCTGAAGGGCAGCATCCTCATGCTCCGGGATTTGATTATAGTGTAGAAAACGAGGACAAGAGTTGGACTTATGAGGGGCACATAGAAGGAGGTCGTCCAACGCCTGATTTAACAACAGAACCGGGGTATCTGCCGCCTAGTCGAGGTGTTGATAGGTTCTTTCATTTTTGCATACCTAATAAATAGTTGTTCATGACTATGAACTACCGACTCCAATGAATCGCGTCTCGTTCTCCGTCCCCCGTCTCAGCGCCTTGTGGATCAGCCTCCTGACCCTCATCCTCGCGCAGCTTGGCACCCAAGCCCTCGCCACGACCGGCTTCGACCACGACGCCAACGGCAACCTCACGGCCGTCCGGGCGGCGGTCGCCGGTTCGCCGGTCATCGAAACCCAGCCGCAGAGCCGAATCGTCGGTGCCGGGAGCGGCGCGGGCTTGAGCGTGGTCGTTTCCTCCTCCTCCCCCGCCAGCTTTCAATGGAAACGGGAGGACGGCTCGAACGTGGCCGGTGCCATTGGCGACAGCCTGTATTTCCCCGAAGTCACTCCATCGATGGAGGGGAGATATTATGTGATCGTCACCAACGCCAGCGGCAGCGTGACGAGCGCGATGGCGTTCCTCTATGTGGACAGCAACTGGAACAGTCTGCCGGACACCTGGGAGATGACCTATTTCAGGAACCTGTCGCAGACGGCGACCGGCGATTTTGATGGAGACGGCATCTCGAACCTCGATGAATACAACCAGGGCCTCAATCCCGCCGTGCGGGAGATTGTTTACTGGATCGCGGCAAGCGGCGACCTTGGCAACGCCGCCAACTGGAGCCGGGGACGCCTCCCCATCGAAGGCGACACCGCAGTGATCAATTCGGGAACCTTCACCATTTCATCCGGCACTTCGCTCCGAGCCAGCCAGGTGACGGTGAACGTTCCCTACACCGCACCCGCTTCCCATGTGACCTTGAGGATCACGGGCAAGTGGAACTTCAACGGCCCCTTCACCCTGACATCGGGGTGGCGCTTTACAGTGGACGGAGACGCCCCCGGTGCCGAGGTGGCGGTTTCCGGAACGACCGCATTGAATGCGGGCAGCCTGACGGTATCCGGAGGAGCAAAACTAACCTTCGCCAACCTGCAGACCTTTGTTCACCCCGCCGATGTCGATATCTACTGGTTAGCGCAACAAGCCAACAGCGAGATTATATTCTCCAACCTAGTCACGATCACCGGACCATCCACAGCGGGCGAGCATCTCTCCATACAAGCTCTCTCCGGTGGAGCCATCTCATTCCCGTTGCTGACTTCCATCACCAAACCTCAGGACAGCAATGCGAGCCCCGACAGCGGGGTGGTTCTCCAAGCAAGGTCTTCAGGACGACTCTCGGCTCCAGTTTTGGCAGCATTCAATGACAACGACAGCAACCCGGATTCGGAGTTTTTGGCCGATGGCGGAGGGGTTTTGCAGGCACCGCAACTGCTGGCGGTGAAAGGGGCCAGCATCAACCTCAATGAGGCATCCAACCCGCAGCGGTTCACCTCCCTGGTCAATGCGCGCTCCATCGAATTCAACAGCGGGAGTGGAGCTCTGACGACGAGCAACCTGACAACGATCACGGGAAACGCAACCCTGACGGTCACTGGGGGAGCCAATGTGGCCTTCGGCAGCCTGACCTCGGTCGATAATCTCACTCGAATCCAGGTGGATTCCGGCGCGAAGGCTCGCTTCAGCAGCGTGACCAGTTACGCCCATCCGACGAGTCTGAATTTGGACGTCTATTGGGTGGCGCAGGATGTCAACAGCGAGCTGATTTTCACCAGCCTGGCCACGATCACCGGACCGTCCACAGCGGGTGAGTATCTCTCCATACAAGCTCTCTCCGGTGGAGCCATCTCATTCCCGCTGCTGACTTCCATCACCAAGCCTCAAGACAGCCCCAATAATGCTGTTGCCGACAGCGGGGTGGTTCTCCAAGCAAGGTCTTCAGGACGACTCTCGGCTCCAGTTTTGGCAGCATTCAATGACAACGACAGCAACCCGGATTCGGAGTTTTTGGCCGATGGCGGAGGGGTTTTGCAGGCACCGCAACTGCTGGCGGTGAAAGGGGCCAGCATCAACCTCAATGAGGCATCCAACCCGCAGCGGTTCACCTCCCTGGTCAATGCGCGCTCCATCGAATTCAACAGCGGGAGTGGAGCTCTGACGACGAGCAACCTGACAACGATCACGGGAAACGCAACCCTGACGGTCACTGGGGGAGCCAATGTGGCCTTCGGCAGCCTGACCTCGGTCGATAATCTTACTCGAATCCAGGTGGATTCCGGCGCGAAGGCTCGCTTCAACAGCGTGGCCGGTTACGCCCATCCGACGAGTCTGAATTTGGACGTCTATTGGGTCGCGCAGGATGTCAACAGCGAGCTGATTTTCTCCAACCTGGCCACGATTACCGGACCGTCCACAGCCGGCGAGTATCTTTACATTCAGGCCTTCTCCGGTGGAGCCATTTCATTCCCGCTGCTGACTTCCATCACCAAACCTCAGGATAACAGCCTCACCATTACAGACAGCGGTGTTGCGATCAATGCCTCGTCGGGTGCGATTTCAGCACCCGTCCTCGCATCGTTCAGGGACAACGACAGCAGGCCCAATTCATCCATCACGCGTGGAACGACAGGTGTGCTCGCCCTGCCGAATCTGGCCAGCACCGGGATTCTCGGAGTGGCGCTGAGCGGCACCACGCTTCCCGCCACGGCCGCGCCATTGATCAACACGCCTAGCGCGACAGCCATCACGGATTCAGGTGCAAGCTTGGGTGGTAACGTCTTAAGCGATGGTGGCAGCGCGATCACGGAACGTGGAGTTGTCTATGCTCTTTCCTCGACCAACAACAATCCGGTCATTGGAGGTGCTGGGGTCACCAAGGTGACAGCCGCAGGCACGACCGGGGCCTTCACCTCACCAGTCACAGGCCTCCCGCTTGCCACGAGCCATAGCTTCAAGGCCTACGCAATCAACAGCCTGGGGACGAGCTACACGAGTGTGGGCACCTTTACGACCCTTAGCACCAACGCCAACCTGAGCAATATGAACCTTAGCAGCGGAACGCTGAGTCCTGGTTTCGCCAGCGGGACGACCAGCTACACGGCGGGTGTCAGCAACGCGCTGAGTTCCATCACGGTGACGCCGACTCGCGCCCAGGCCAACGCCACGATCGAGGCGCGGGTTAACGGCGGGGCCTACGCGGCAGTCTCCAGCGGCAGCCCGAGCGCCGCGCTGCCGCTCAACGTGGGTGCAAACACGGTGGATGTGCGCGTCACCGCGCAGGATGGCGTGACTCAGAGGACTTACAGTATCACTGTAACGCGGCTGCTGGTTCCCATCGTGACCAGTCCAACATCCACGACCATTAATGCCACGAGTGCCATCCTCGGTGGCAATGTGACCAGCGATAGTGGAGCCGCGATCACAGAGCGCGGTATTGTGATTTCTGCTACAACAGCCAACAGTGATCCTTTCATCGGTGGCACCGGTGTGACCAAAATCTCAATGACGGGCGCTACGGGAGTCTTCACAATTCAGGTGATACAAATGACCCCGGGCACAGGCTACAGCTATAGAGCCTACGCGATCAACGGGGGTGGGGTCGGTTATTCGCCGGCATCGACCTTTGCCACTTTGAGTACGAACGCAGACCTGAGCAATTTGGTGTTGAGTAGCGGCTCATTTAGTCCCGTTTTTGCCAGCGGCACCACGAGCTATATCGCGAACGTGGCCAACGCGGTGAGTTCGATCAGCGTCACGCCGACCCGTGCGCAGGCCAACGCCACGATCGAGGCAAGGGTCAACACCGGAACCTACGCCGCAGTGACAAGTGGCAGCCCGAGCGGAGCGCTGGCACTCAACATAGGCAGCAACTCAGTTGATGTGCGCGTCACTGCGCAGGACGGTGTGACGCAGAACACATACACAATCACAGTGATGCGGCTTGCCGCTCCGGCGCTTAGCAGTCCGACTGCGACTAGCATCACGGCCAGCGGAGCAACACTCTCCGGCAATCTCACCAGCGACGGCGGAGCTAACATCACAGAACGTGGAGTGGTTTTTTCCGTTACAGCGACCAATGCCAATCCTTTGATCGGTGGTAGCGGAGTGACAAAGGTGGAAAGCACTAGCAGTACAAGCATCTTTACGGTGCCAGTGACGAATTTGGTGATGGATACAAGCTATAGTTTTAAAGCGTACGCGGTAAACAGCCAGGGCACGAGCTATACCAGTTTGGCCAGCTTTACCACCCGGAGCGCCAACGCTGATTTGAGCGCGCTGAGTTTGAGCGACGGAACCCTTAGTCCGGCATTCGCCAACGGCACGATCGCCTACACCGTGAGCGTCAGCAACGCCACCGACTCCATCACCATCACTCCAACTCGAGCGCAGGCCAATGCGATGATCGAGGCGCGGCTCAACGGCGGGATATATGCCGCACTCACCAGCGGCAGCCCGAGCGCCGCGCTGCCGCTCAACGAGGCGAGCAATACGGTGGACGTGCGCGTCACCGCGCAGGCAGGCAACACAAAGACCTACACGGTGACCGTCAATCGTGCGGAAAATCTGACGGTAGCCGCCGCCCATTCTGCTCCTTCCAGTGCCTACCAGCCGGGCGGCACCATCGTGCTCAATGCATCGTTCAGCTACCCGGTCGGCAGGAATTTGCAGTCGCTGCTCTGGCGCCCGCAGCTGCCTGCTGGCTGGAGCATGGTCAGTGTATCCGGGGATGGCACGCCTGAACTGGCAGGCGGCGAGATTGTGTTTCTGGCTGGCAGCATCCCGCAAAATCCAGTCCAGATCAGCGCTGTGCTCAGCGTGCCAGGAGGTTCCAGCGGACAGCAAAGCCTTTCCTCTGCCTTTGAATACCAGCTAGGCAACATGATCAATCCGCAGCTGGTCACAGCGGTACCGAATCCGCTGCTGCTATCCCAGCAGACCTATCACGATGCCGACTACAGGCTGCCGCGTTGGGCAGTTGACGGCACGGAGATGAACCGGGTGCTCAGCTACTGGCGTGCGGGGAGCTATTTCAGCAGCACGGAAACTCCGGATGGCTTTGCCGCAGGCGCGGGAGGCCGCGGCCGGGACCACCTGGCCGACTACCTCAGCCCGAAAGGCGCTCTGAGCGGCACGGAGATGAATCGGGTGCTCAGCTACTGGCGTGCGGGGGCCTATCATGCCAATTCCCTCGGGCCGGACGGCTTTGCGCCGGGAGTTCAAACAGTGGGGCTGGCGATGATGGCATCGGAGGCCGAGGTGGGCGTTGCATCGGAGTCTTTTGCGGCCACTCAGACGGTTCCTTCGGGATATGTTCCTGGCCAGGCGCTGACGGTGAGCGTTTCCATGAACTACACCGGCACACTGTGGAGCCTGCTGGTGAGGCCGGAGATCCCTGCCGGCTGGACCCTGCAGAATGTATCAGGCACCGGCAGCGTGGAGTACAACTTTGGCGAGGCGGTTTGGGTGGGGAGCATTCCCGCCAGCCCCGTGCAGCTGACCTATCAGCTGGTGCCGCCAGCGGGAGCCTCGGCGGCCGTCCAGATCCGCAATCAGGTGGAGTATCAGCTGGCCGGCCAGATCAATCCTGCCAGCATCCAGGCTGCGCCAGATCCTGCCACCATCAGCCCGGGCACCAACGCTGATTTGAGCGGCCTGACGTTGAGCAGCGGCACGCTGAGTCCGGCCTTTGCCAGTGGCACGACAGCCTACACAGCGAGCGTCTCCAACGGGACCACCTCCATCACCGTGACGCCCACCCGTGCGCAGGCCAATGCCACGATCGAGGTAAGGGTCAACACCGGAACCTACGCCGCAGTCACCAGTGGCAGTCCAAGTGCCGCGCTGGCGCTCAACTTGGGAAGCAACACGGTGGATGTGCGCGTGACCGCCCAGGACGGGACCACCCAGAAGACCTACACCGTGACCGTGACGCGGATGGCCGCGCCAACTGTGACCTCACCCACAGCCACCAACATCACAGCTACTGGTGCAACCCTTGGTGGCAACGTGACCAGCGATGGCGGAGCAGCGATCACCGAGCGCGGGGTGGTTTACTCTGCCACGGCGACCAACAGCAACCCGCTCATAGGCGGCACGGGGGTGACGAAGGTCACTGCTACCGGCGCTACGGGCGTCTTCAGCACGCCTATCATCGGATTGACGCCTCTCTCCGGCTACAGTTACAAGGCTTATGCTATCAACAGTCAGGGGACGAGCTACACGAGCGTGATGGCCTTCACGAGTTCGAGCATCAACGCTGATTTGAGCGGCCTGACGTTGAGCAGCGGCACGCTGAGTCCGGCCTTTGCCAGTGGCACGACAGCCTACACAGCGAGCGTCTCCAACGGGACCACCTCCATCACCGTGACGCCAACCCGTGCGCAGGCCAACGCCACGATCGAGGCAAGGGTCAACACCGGAACCTACGCCGCCGTCACCAGCGGCAGCCCAAGTGCCGTGCTGGCGCTCAACTTGGGAAGCAACACGGTGGACGTGCGCGTCACCGCCCAGGACGGGACCACCCAGAAGACCTACACCGTGACCGTGACGCGGATGGCCGCGCCAACTGTGACCTCACCCACAGCCACCAACATCACAGCTACTGGCGCAACCCTCGGCGGCAACGTGACCAGCGATGGCGGAGCAGCGATCACCGAGCGCGGGGTGGTTTACTCTGCCGCGGCGACCAACAGCAACCCGCTCATAGGCGGCACCGGGGTGACGAAGGTCACCGCCACCGGCGGTACGGGCGTCTTCAGCACGCCTATCATCGGATTGACGCCTCTTGCCGGCTACAGTTACAAGGCTTATGCTATCAACAGTCAGGGGACGAGCTACACGAGCGTGATGACCTTCACGACATTGAGCGCCAACCCCGACCTTAGCAACCTGACCCTGAGCATAGGAACGCTCAGCCCTGTATTCGCCAGCGCCACGACCGCCTATTCCGCGAGCGTCTCCAACGGGACCACCTCCATCACCGTGACGCCCACCCGTGCGCAGGCCAACGCCACGATCGAGGCAAGGGTCAACACCGGAACCTACGCCGCCGTCACCAGCGGCAGCCCAAGTGCCGTGCTGGCGCTCAACTTGGGAAGCAACACGGTGGATGTGCGCGTGACCGCCCAGGACGGGACCACCCAGAAGACCTACACCGTGACCGTGACGCGGATGGCCGCGCCAACTGTGACCTCACCCACAGCCACCAACATCACAGCTACTGGTGCAACCCTTGGTGGCAACGTGACCAGCGATGGCGGAGCAGCGATCACCGAGCGCGGGGTGGTTTACTCTGCCACGGCGACCAACGCCGATCCGCTCATCGGAGGCGAGGGCGTCACGAGGGTGATCGTGATTGGCACAAACGGCGTCTTTGACTCCGCCATCAGCGGCCTGACGAATGGCACGACTTACAGCTTCAGGGCTTATGCAACCAACAGCTTGGGAACAGGCTATTCGACCCTTGGAACTTTTGTGGCTGACAAAACCTCTCTGCTGCTGAGCTTTCAAAATAATGCAACTGGTTCGGCAGGCGAGATACCATCGACGAATTCCGGGTTGAACTATGCGGTGGGCGTCAGCGGTCAGGCCGCTTTGCTGGGAAATCCAAACCAGCTGTTCTATCCACGCATTGACAACATCGACCCGCGGCAGGGCACGCTGGAATTTTGGATCAAGCCGGAATGGGCGGGCAATGACGGGCAGGAGCACATGATCTTGAAAATGGGCAGTGGCGGCGGAATGCTGTTCGGCAAAGATGGTGCCAACAATTGGCGCTGTATTTTTAACCGTTTCTCCCCAGACGGACAGCCTGAGTTTGGAGTATCGGTCAACATAAGCAACTGGAAGGCAGGGGAATGGCATCATGCGGCCTTTACCTGGGGGGGCGGGGAACTAAGGCTGTATCTGGACGGGGCGCTCCAAGCGAATGCTGCTGCGCCTGATTTACCTGACATCGACGCCTCGAACACGATCTTCCAGATTGGCGGTGACGGAAGCGGCAGTTATATCAACGCGATGATCGATGAATTGCGCTTGAGTAGCATGCCGCTCACAGATCAGGAGATCCAGCAGAACTACTTTGGCGACCTTCAGGAAGCTCCATTTTTTATTATACAGCCTTACAGCACGCTTGTGCCCTTAGGATCTGAAGCAGTTTTGGAGGCCAATGTTGCTGGGGAGATACCAATGAATTTTAACTGGTATAAAGGCACGACCTTATACAAATGGTCTAGAATTCATTCTATTAATTCTTCTATATGCAGAATCTATAATTCAAAAGCTTCTGATGCTGCTCAATATTGGCTAAGCGCGACAAATCAATTTGGCCTTCAGATTTCTCAATTCGCCTATTTAGGTATAGTTTCCCCTTTGGATGAAACCCGAGTGATCAAGGCTGGAGGCTCTCTGTCCCTGGCCTGCACAGCGGTAGCACCCAAGCTTCCCGGAGTGACGCTTAGCTATGCATGGAAGCGTGGTGGAGTTCCCCTTGCCAACGGCATTCAGTCAAGCGAAGCTGTTATTGCCGGGGCTGACAAGGCCACTCTAGCCATCACCAGGATAACTGCCGGTGAGTCTGGTAGCTACAGCTGTGAGGTCACGATGACCACTCCCGGCAATGACCCCGTTTTGTCTGCCGGCCAGGCCATTGTCCAGGTGGTAGATGCCGTGCCCGTGGTGGATGCGATCCCTCTGCCTGAGCGCATTTCTGTAAGCCAGCCTGTCGATGTTTTCATCACCGCGACCAACAGTCCAACAACCTTCAGCGTCAGCGGGTTGCCTGCAGGCTTGAAGCTAGATGCCAAAACCGGACGTCTGACTGGCAGGCCAACCTCTCCCAGCAAAAAGGACTCCCTGGGTGCCGATCTTCCATTCAAGCTCAGCTTCAAGGCTGCCAATCCCTCCGGCACAAGTGCAGCCAGGCATTGGAACCTTGTGATCGAGCCTCTCGATTCGCAGGCTGTGGGAACTTTCCATGGCATCGTTACACGTGAAGGGCAGAGCAACTTTAACATGGGAGGGCAGGTGCAACTCACAGTCGCATCCACAGGGGCGGTGTCAGGTTCTGCCACGCTGGCAGGCCAGAAACACTCAATCATGGGTGCTTTGGATGCCTCCTTGGATGAAGATCCTTCGGCCGTCCTTCAGATCAAGCGTTCTCCGGCTACTCTTTGCGATCTCCTTCTTCAGATCAATCTGAGCACTGCTGAAAGCAAGCTGACCGGCAGTGTCACCGATCCGCGTTTCGTCATGCGCCCTGGCAGTCTTGAGCTTGGCAACCCCGCAGAACAGGGGCTGGTGAATGGTAGCATGGATGAAGCTCGGTTCTCAGGACCTCGAGGTGTCGTGCTCAACAGCACCGGCAAAGGCTACATCGCTGACACGGGCAATCATGTGATTCGCTTGGTGGATGCGGCAAATGGCGAAGTCAGCACCTTGGCTGGCACAGGCTCACCCGGATCCTCAGATGGCACAGGCACTGGGGCTGCCTTCAGTTCTCCTGAGGGGCTCGCTCTGGATTCCAGTGGTAATCTCTATGTGGCGGATTCAGGCAACGCCACCATTCGCAGGATCACTCCCGCTGGAGTGGTGACTACATTTGCCGGAAGTGCTGGACAGGTAGGCGCGGCCAATGGCACAGGAGCGGCGGCACGCTTCAACCAGCCATGCGCCCTCTGCTTAGACCCGATGGGCAATCTCTATGTGGTGGATCGCGGGAACCATACGATCCGTAAAATCACACCCTCGGGCGTCGTGACCACCCTGGCAGGTAAGGCTGACACAGCTGGTCACAAGGACGGTTCTGGCACGTCGGTCTTGTTCAACAGCCCAAGAGGCATTGCCTACGACCCCTTACTGAAGGCACTTTTCGTGGCTGACACAAACAACTGCGTGATCCGCAGGGTCACACTTACTGGAGCCACCACCACCTACGCAGGCTCACCGGGGGTGCCGGGCGCCCACGAGGGATTGCTTGGCAATGCACGTTTCTTGGCACCGGCGAGTATCCTCTCCCTGGGGGATGGTACGCTGGTGGTGGCTGACACTCTGCTCGTGCAGCTCAACTCCAACGGAACCAGCGGGGTCATCAGCGACTACGTGGACGCAGTGGACCGGAACGATCATCCCGTGGCACTGGCGCTCAACCCGGAGGATCGCACGCTGATCGTCGCCCACGACACGCTGCATGCGCTCGCTGGGCATGGTGCCACAGGGCAGTCTCCTCCAGGAGCTGATCTCGTGGCTTGGCGCAATGTCTGGAGTTCAACCAACCTGGTGCCTGCTGCCAACCAGGGGCTTTACAACGCCGTCCTACGAACCACGGCCCCCGCTGATGACTTAGCCACCCCGCATGGCCATGGATACACTCAAGTTAGCATCAGCAAGAGCGGTGCCGCAAACTGGGCCGGCAAGGCTGCTGACGGCAGCACTCTCACCTTCAGCACGGTGCTGGCCGAGGACGATTCGATTCCTCTGCATGTGATGCTGTATGGCAACACCGGAAGTCTTCAGGGAGTGGCGAAGATCGATTTTCAAACCGGCGAAATCAACGAGCATACGAATCATGTGCTGGACTGGTGGAAGGTGCCCCAGCCGATGGTAAGCAAGGACCGGAGCTATAAAGCAGGTTTCATGACAACCCTCGAATTCAGGGGAGGTAGATACACTCCCAATGACCTGCATGGGTTCCTGGGGTTGTCGGGCAGCCCCGCTGCCATGGCCTTGTCTTTCGCTCAGTCGCCGACCGAGACTTTTGAGCAGCCCTTCACCATTATGGATCCGAACGGCGTGACCGTGCCGTCGAATACCAAGAGACTGAGCCTGAAAATTGATCCTAAGACGGGCATGTTCAGCGGCAGCTACAAGGAGGGCAGTCCAACTCTAACGATGAATTACGCAGGCATCCTGTTCAATCATCAAGCCAGTGGTGAGAGGAAAGGGCTGGGGCACTTCTTGAAGCCTGAAAGTAGCGCCACAAACTCGACGATCGGGTCCGCGCCCGTGTCTTTGGATGAAGTTGGCCCCCAATGAGATTTTCTTGAGGCGGTTCATTCACCCCACACAAAACCCAATCCTCCGCTTCGGCCCGGCCTTCTCCCCCGAGTGCTCCGCCTTCGCCTTCCTGGCCTTGGCAATCTCCGCCTCGATCATCGCCTGCGTGACCGCCCACCGCTCCGGGTTTGGGTCCGTGCTCCCCGCGTAGATCGCATTCAGGCAGATGTTCAGGATGTCCCCGC
>JBIJBP010000202.1:0-6859 GCA_044345155.1 Prosthecobacter sp.
TCACCGCCCTTGATGCTGAGGAAGAAGTTCAGGATGAAGGGCACCTGGCCAAGCATGAGGATGATGGCGCCGAAGGTCATCAGGACGTTGAGGCCAAGCAGGTTGTTAGGGACTTCCATGCCGAAGATGCCGAAGAAGCCGGAGGTCAGCTCGGTAAACCAGTTGGAGGCGGAGGAGGTCTGCTCGAAGTATTTGCCGCCGTCGTACCAGCGGCGGTGGAAGCCGCCCATGCCCTGGATAAACATCGGGGCGAACACCAGGTTCATGCCGACAAGGGAGGGCCAGAAGTGCAGTTTGCCGAGGAGGTCGTTCATCTTGCGACCGGTGGCCTTGGGATACCAGTGATAGACGCCGGCGAAGAAGGCAAAGATGGAGCCGGGGGCGACGACGTAATGGAAGTGCCCGATCACATAGTAGGTGTCGTGAAGGGCGAGGTCGATGAAGGTGAAGGCCAGCGGCAGGCCGGTGAGGCCGCCAATGCCGAACATGGGCAGGAAGGCGGAGGCGAAGAGCATCTGCGGCGTGAAGCGGATGGAGCCGCCATAAAGGGAGATCATCAGGCCGGTGAGCAGGATCACGGAGGGCACGGAGATGAGCACGGTGGTGATCTGGAAGTAGGTGGACATCATGGTGCCCATGCCGGTGAGGTACATGTGGTGAGCCCAGACCAGGAAGCTCAGGAAGCCGAGGGTGAGGCCGCCATAGACCATGGCCTTGTAACCCCAGAGAGGGCGGCGGGTGTTGGCCGGGATGACCTCGGCGAGGATGGCGAAGGCCGGCAGGATGAGCACATACACCTCAGGGTGCGCCAGGAACCAGAACAGATGCTGGTAGAGAAGCGGTGAGCCACCGCCGGCGATGTCCAGATGCTGACCGCCCTCCATGAGGCCGGTGGGAAGGAAGAAACTGGAGCCAAAGACGCGGTCGGAGAACTGCAGCAGGGCGGCGACTTCCAGGGGCGGGAAGGCAAGCAGGAGCAGGAAGGCGACGATGAACATGGCCCAGCAGAAGAAGGGCATGCGCATCCAGGACATGCCCTTGGCGCGCAGGTTGATGATCGTCGTGATGACGTTCACGGAGCCAAGCAGGGAGGCCGAGATGTTGAAGACCATGCTCAGCAGCCACCAGGTGTGGCCGTGCATCCAGACGTTGGTGACGGCAAGGCCGGTCGTGCTGGCGAGGGGCGAGTACATCGTCCAGCCGGTCTGCACGGAGCCGGTGCCAAGGAAGAAGCTGGCGAGCATGCCGACGCCGCTGATGAAGAAGAGCCAGTAGCTCCACATGTTCAGGCGGGGGAAGGCCATGTCGATGGTGCCGATCTGCAGTGGCATCACGAAGTTCACGAAACCGGCAAAGCCGAGCGGCACAATGCCGAGGAACACCATGATGGTGCCGTGCATGGCTCCGAGCATGTTGTAGAGCTCGCCGTTGACCACGCCGCCGGGAGCCCAGCGGCCGATCATTTCATTGAAGATGCCGCCGATGACGGGGAGCTTGCTGACGATGTCGAAACCCGGGATGGGCTGGCCTGGGTAGGCGATGCTCCAGCGCATGAGGAGCATGAGGAAGAAGCCGAACAGCAGGAACAGCAGGCCCGTAATGGCGTACTGGATGCCGATCACCTTGTGGTCGGTGGAGAAGACATATTTTCCAATGAATCCCGGCTCATGATGGTCATGCGCGTGATCGTGGGAATGATCGTGGGTGTGGGCGGCGGCGCTCATAGAAGGGTCACGGTTAAAAGAACTCGGCTTAAAGGGGATGTTGGTGCCTGGCAGGCTTGACGGATGGGAACTTGCAGGCGAGCTGCGAACCAATGCCGCGCTCGCCTTCAAATGTTCCGTCAATCAGATGCATCGTGCGGACGGCTTACTTGGCTGCGGGGGCAGCGGTGGCTCCAGGACCGGCCGGGACATTTTTGTCAGCAAAGGGGGCAAGTTCGGCCTCGGTCCACTGCTGGGCACGTTTTTCATCCGAGCGAACCTTTTCGACCATTTCCTTGGTGATCATGGTGGCTTCGTTGCCCCAGCTGTTGCGGATGTAGGTCAGCACGTTCGCAAGATCGCCAGAGGACATCGCAGCACCGAAGGGCTGCATGCCGCCCGGTGTGTTGTAACCCTGGCCCTTGACCGTGATGGCACCGACCAGGCCGTGCTGGACGACGCGAACGAGGCGCTCCGTGCCGCCCGTGACCCACTCAGATCCGGCAAGCGGAGGAAACTGGCCGGGGATGCCCATGCCGTTGCCCTGGTGGCAGCCGCCACAGACCGCGTAGCCGGACGCACCTTTTTTCATCGCTGTCTGGAAGGGATCGGTAGCACCTGCACCGGCTCCGCCGCCAGGACGCGGATCGGGAGCAGCGGTGAAGTTGAACGGATTGGAAGTGTTGAAGCTGTAACCTCCGGTCATGACACCGAGTTGGCCGCCGGCGATGACGGCGACAATGATGCCAAGGAAGATGACAAGCATGGGCACGGGCTCGCGACCGGGCTGCAGGTCCGCCTTTTCACGCTTCACGGCTGAGTGAAGGCGGTCCAGGTCGGTGCTGTCGGGTTGGAAGCTGTTGGAGGGGGCGCTCATTGAGGACAGAGGGCGTTTACTTCTTCGCTGGAGCCGCAGCGGCGGCGGCCACTTCGGCCGAGACACCCGGAATGGGGTAGTCTTTCTTCAAGGACAGGAGGTAGTCGACAAGGGCCTCGGCTTCAGGAGTCGGGACAACCTCATCACCTTCCGCAGGCGCATCCTTGCCGGTGAGCTGAAGGGCTTTGGAACTAGCGGGGCCCTGGGCCTTACGGACGATGTAAAGGCTCTTGAAGGCCGGCATGTTGGACCAGTCGTGGATCGACCGGGGTGCATAAAGCTTCTGGTGAATCAAGCCACGCTCGGGGGCGCGCCAGCCGTAGTTGGCAAGGTCAGGACCGCTGCGGATGAAACCCAGGGGTGCGTATTTTTCACCGAGATAGTCACGAAGGGTGTTGGAACGGACGGGAGCGGCCGGGCGGGCCTCCTGGTCCTGGCCCCAGCCTTTGCGCCAGCCGTCCAGGGCAAGCTGGGTCGGGCGGATCATCTGGGTGTGGCACTGGGCGCAGCCTTCACGGATGTAGACGAGCTGGCCCTGGCCGTTGATCGGAGCGGGAGGATAATAGCCTTCGACGCCATCCTTGTCCTTGTCATAGGCGGCAGGGGCGAGGCCCTGATACTTGATGACAGGAACAACGACGAGGAAAAGCCAGGGAAGGCCGAAGGTGGCGACGAGGCCGAGGATGAAGGAGCGGAAGTTGCTCATGCGTGGGCGGCGTGAGGGGTGTCATCATGCGCAGAATGCAGCAGCGTGGGGGCGGAACTGCGGCGGCCAAGACCGGCCACCATGAGCATGAGATGAATGAGGAACCAGATGTTCGACCAGGTGATCAGGCACCAGGCAAGGGCGCGGGCGACCATGTACGGGCGGGCGTTCAGGGAAAGCTGCATGAAGTCCTGGTCCCACATTTCAGGGTGGTTCAGGTCACCGCCCTGCTGCACGCCGGCGACCAGGCTGGTCACCACGATGGTCGCGATGCCGTAGGTGGAGAACCAGAAATGATTGCGGATCAGGCGGACGCTCAGCCACTCACATCCCGCCAGGCGCGGCACGATGTAATAGATGGCCCCGAAGACGCACATGCTGAAGAAGCCGTAGACGGCGACGATCTGGAAACCGTAGGTGGCGTGGGTGAACTGCAGCGTGACGCCCGTGCTGTAGTTGGAAAGCAGCGCCAGAACGATGCCGGTGACGGGATAAAACAGGGAGCCGAGGAAGGTGAAGCGCAGCGTCGGAGAGGAGGCGACAAGGTTGTGCTTGCCCAAGGTGGTCAGGTGATGATTCAGGCCGACGACACCGACGGGGATCAGTAGCAGGGTGCCGGTGAGTGCGCCGATAGAAGGCATCCAGGCGGGAAGCGGTCCGCCCATGTAGGTCTGCATGCCTGTCCAGCCTGCCAGGACGGCCAGGGCCCAGAAGCCCAGCTTCGAAAGCTCGGCGCTGGCGATCGGCTGACCCGTGATCTTGGGGATGAAGTAGTAGGCGGAGCCGATGGCCACCGGAGCGAAGAACAGGAGGATCAGGCCGTGAACATACCAGGCGTTGATGCCAGCGCCGAGGGCGCCGAGGCCTGGCAGGCAGTGCAGGCAGACGTTGGCGGTGATGAAGATCCAGGGGAACCAGAAGCAGGCGCCGAGGATGTACCAGGTGCTGACCATGAAGCCTTCAGGACGGAAGGCACGGCCGAACATGATCACCATCGGCCAGGCAAAAACCAGGAAGCTGCCAAGGAGGATGGGCCAGACCCAGCGCGGCATCTCCAGCCACTGCATCGAGGTGCTTCCCCCCATGAGGATGCCAAGCAGGCCCAACGTCAGGGCGATGTTCCAGAAAACACCAGCCACATAGAGCAGGCTTTTGCCGCTCTTCAGCTCCTGTCCGGAACGGCGTGCCATGATCCAGAGCATGACGCCCAGGCCAGCCTGGATGCCCCATCCATAAACGAGGGCGTTCAGGTGGGCAGGCTGAAGGCGGCCGAACTGAAGAACCGGACAGTCACCCAGGAAGGAGGGCGAAAACAGCTTCACGGCGGCCAGAACCCCGAGGATCGTCGAAGCCATGAGCCAGAAGGCGCCGTTCAGAAAGAGAAACAGCACCGGCCCCTTGACCGACTTGTCGATCGCCGCGCGGCGAAGGTTGTCAGCCTGGAGGTCCTGGTCTGCGGATGAGGGAGTCGTCTGCATCGGAAAAAAGGGCGGCCGTTACTTGGAGGCGGGAGCGGCAGCGGCCGGGGCGGCGGCTGGCGCAGCAGGTGCAGGCGCAGCGGCGGCCTGTTTGAGCTGAGTCGGGGAGCCGGGCACGACCTGGGTGCTCGGAGCGGGCTTGCGGGAGGAAAGAAGGGTCAGGGTCTTGTCGAACACCTCGCCTTTTTTGCCAGCATCGCTCAGGCCCATCTTGGCGGTCAGTTCCGCCTGGGCCTTGATGATCTCCGCCTTGTTGGCGAGACGCTCAGGCTCACGAGGATCCACCGGAGCCGGCTTGGCAAGGTTCAGGAAAATCGCCAGCAGGATGGCGAAGCTGGTGAAAGCACCGAACACCCACAGGAAGGGGGCGCCGGGTTTCGAGGTGGAGGCGGCAGCGGACATGATGAGGATCAGTTGACGACGTTGGCGGATTCGAGCAGGCGCGGGTCGCGGCAGGGATAGAGGCTGTAATTCGCCAGGCTGCGGAGGAAGAGGAAGCCAAGGGTGCCGACGACACCTGCAAGGGCGACGATATCACCCACCCAGGCACCAGGGACCAGCACGCCAACCCCCAGGGAAGGGCCGCGTTCAGGGATGACATTCCAGTAAAGGTCGACCAGGTGCATGAAGAGAATCCAGAGGCAGACGCCGATCATGATGGCGGGCTTCTTTTTGCGGGCCTGGGAAAGCAGGGCCAGGAAGGGGGCGATGAAGTGGCCGACCACGATGAAAATGGACACATAGCGCCAGCCTTCCGTGTTGCGAGTCAGGTAGAAGCGCGTCTCCTCGGTGATGTTGGCGTACCAGATGAGGAAATACTGGGAGAAGGCGATGTAGGCCCAGAACACCGTGAAGGCGAAGAGCAGCTTGCCCATGAGGTGGTAGTGCTCCTCAGAAACAACCTTCTTCAGGTAGCCAAGGCTGCGCAGCCAGGTCACCAGCATGATGGTGACCGCCATCGAGGACCAGGCGCAGCCGGCAAAGATGTAAACACCCCACATGGTGGAAAACCAGGCGTAATCGAGGGTCTGAATCCAGTCCACGGCGGCAAAGGTGACGGTCAGCGCGAAGAACAGCAGCCAGACACAGGCGAACTGACGAGCCTTGACGGTGTGCCTGATGTCACCATCGACGTCCTGCTTCACGGAAAGACCGCGCAGCTTGCTGGCAATGAACCAGAGGACGAAGAAGTAGAAGGCGAAGCGGGTGTACCAGCTGAACCAGGAGGAGATGTTCAGATAGCCGAACTTGCTGGTCAGGACATGCAGGTGGCTGTTGGACTCCGCCATGTGATGCAGGGCATCGTAAACGCTGGTGCCGGCCTCATGGGCGTGATGAGCGGCCTCGCGGTGGTGGTTCATCCATTCATAGAGGGGCTTCTGCACCGCAGGGAAAAGCAGCGGGATGCTGAGCACGGCCAGGGGCAGAACCATGTTGGCAAGCTGCTCCCAGAGGCGGCGGATGGCCACACCCCAGCCGGAGTTCGAGGCATTGTGGAGCATCACCCAGAAAACGCCGCCGCAGATGATGGTGAAGGCGAAGAAGATCGCGAACAGCCAGGAGTAGGCGAAGGTGTCCGTCTTCGTGAAGAAGAGCACGGCGGAACCCAGCAAACCCAGGGCGCCAAGGCCTCCAAGGGCATTGATGAGCTTCCCGCCCTTGGCTGGCTCAAACTTTTCTCCGCCCTGCGGCAGATCTTCAAATGTGACGTGGTGATGACCCATGTTTTGGAAAAGCGCGCGGGTTACTGGACGGAGACGTTGCCCTCTTTCACGGCGACCTGGAGGGCGCGGATGTAGGCCACGATGGCCCAGCGATCACGCACGGTCAGGTTGCCGCCGTAGGAGCCCATCAGGCCCTTGCCGTTGGTGATGACGTCATAAATGGCTCCATCGGCCCTGTAGGCACCTGCATTCGCTGGATCCAGGCTGCCAGCCTGGTGGAAATTGAAGGCCGTCAGGATGCCGAACTTGGAGGTGACGCCCTTGCCGTTGCCGGAGGCACCATGGCAGACTGCGCAGTAGATATTGTATTGGCGTTCGCCACGCTCCAGCAGGGACTTGTCCGCCTTCAGCTCTTCAGGCAGTCCATCGCC
>JBIJBP010000010.1:0-62141 GCA_044345155.1 Prosthecobacter sp.
ATCAGCAACCGGAGCGGGGACGTGGATCCGCAGGCGGGGCGGGTGACGCTGGGAGCCCCGACGCCTTAAGGCAAGGGAAGGATGGCGGGGCGGGTCCCATCCCGAGGGACCTGAGCCGATCAAGAGAGGGAAACAACCAACTCAAGACGACAGCAGCGGCCTGTGGAGAACCCACAGGCCGTATGCTTTGATGGGGGGAAGGGACGCTGCCTGAAGTTTCGTCCAATCCCCTTCAGCGTGTCGTTTGGATTGTCGCGGCAGCGCCGGAGCGCGGAGTTCCGACTCCGCAGCAAGGTGGTTCAGCCACACTGCTTCGAAGCATCCCGCTCGCTTCGTTAGCAAGATGAAGGGACCGGGATCCTCCGAACAAATCGGGTGCCTATGCCGGATATTTCCTGCGCTCGGGCCAGCTGCGGATTTGGAAATCCGCGCCCCGTCCGATCTTTGGGCCGTCCCGGTTGTCGCGGCAGCGCCGGAGCGCGGAGTTCCGACTCCGCAGCAAGGCGGTTCGGCCGCACGGCTTCGAAAGTTTTCTGCACCTCAACCAACGAGATGAAGGGACCGGGATCCTCCGAACAAATCGGGTGCCTATGCCGGACATTTCCTGCGCTCGGGCCAGCTGCGGATTTGGAAATCCGCGCCCCGTCCGATCTTTGGGCCGTCCGGGTCGTCGCGGCAGCGTTGAGTTCCGACTCCGCTGCAAGGAAGCAGTCCTGCCCCTACTTCGGATGTCATGAAGCGATGACCTGAGGTTTTTCGTGCAGCTTGGAATGCGTGGCTGGTCAGGATCGTTTGTCTAGCTGTTCATGAATTGCCGATTTTTCCTTTTCATTCTTTCTTGGATCCAGGTGCTTGATGCTGCTGATTGGCCGCGCTGGCGTGGGCCGGATGGTGCAGGAGGCTGGAATCCTGGAGATGTTCCTGCCGATTTTGCCTCCAGGGAGCCCGAACGTCTTTGGAGGGTCGGGATTGGGGCGGGTTTTGGCGGAGTGACGATGAGCGGCGACCGGGTGTATGTGATGGACCGTCCTGGCAAAGGGGCTGTGGGAAGTGAGCGTGTGGGGTGCTTCAAAGCCGACTCTGGTGAGCAGGTCTGGTTGTATGAATGGTCGGCGGACTATGGGGACATGGAGTATGGCACAGGACCGAGGTCTTCCGTGACCTTGCATGAGGGCAGGGCCTATGCGCTTGGTGCGGTTGGCATGGCGGTCTGCCTGGATGCAGCGACGGGTGAGCGGATATGGCAGGTGGACACGGTTGCGGAACATGAGGCCAAGGTGCCGACCTGGGGCTTTGCCGCATCACCGGTCATCGACGGGCCTCGCGTGCTGCTGCATGTGGGGGCGGGTGATGGCGGTTGTGTGCTGGCGCTTGACCGCCTGACTGGAAAGCTTGTCTGGCGCGGTGGGCCTGATCCAGCGGGGTATTGCACGCCTGAAGTGATCCTTCATGAAGGGGGCAGGCGGCTGATTGCCTGGGGACCGGAACATGTTCAATGCTTAGACCCGGAATCTGGCGCGACTCTGTGGAGCTGGCCCTACAAAGTGACCTACGGGGTGAGCATCGCCCAGCCCCTTTATCGCGACGGCCTGCTGCTGGTCTCTGGTTACTGGCATGGAACCAAGGCCTTGAGGCTAGGAAAATCAGCGCAGGAAGTGTCGTTGGCCTGGGAGAACGAGAAAGACATGTGCGGGTTGATGTCGGCACCTTTGTTCAAGGATGGAGTGGCCTTCCTTCTGGACAAGAACAGGGGGCTGCAGGGGGTTGAGATGGCAACAGGCCGGCTGCTCTGGAGTGATGACAACAGGCTGACCCCCAAGGATAGGAATCC
Source organism: Prosthecobacter sp. (assembly GCA_044345155.1). Taxonomy (GTDB): domain Bacteria; phylum Verrucomicrobiota; class Verrucomicrobiia; order Verrucomicrobiales; family Verrucomicrobiaceae; genus Prosthecobacter. The sequence continues at coordinate 1,832 of JBIJBP010000010.1, forward strand.
CCAGATGTCGCTTGTCTGGCTGCGTGAATCCGATGGGTTGGCGAGCCTGCTGAATGCCAATGGCGAACTGGTTCATATCCGGCTGGGACGCGGAGGCGTCGAGGAGCTGGGACGTCATCAGATCATCGGCAAAACCTGGGCACACCCCGCCTTTTCAGGAAACCGGGTCTGGGCACGCTCAGACACGGATTTAGTGGCTTGGAAGCTGTGGTGAGCTTTGAGTGAGTGGGCTTACTGGCGCTAGCCGGATTGAGTGGAATTTTCAGAATTAAAGTTCCGCCCGACATGGACAGAGCAGTTGTGCGATGCTGATTGTTTGTATATTTTAATAAATAATCATCAGAAACCATTAGGTGGTGGTGATATTTTAAAATTAGCGACCGTGACCGCTTTTTCCCCTTATGTTTTTTCTTGAGGCAACACTTCCTGTCCGGCGTGAACCGCGGCTGCTGACGCAGTTTGATGAGCTTTTTCAGGACTTCATCGTCAAAGGAGGGCCGCTGCCACGAGAATATGGGGTTCTGAACCGGGCGATCCGGCATCTTGGGGATGCTGTTCGTGCCGGGGTGGTGAACCAGGGCGACGTGTCGGTGTATGTGCAGGACATCACCCACAGGCATCTGACAGGCACCATGCAGGCCGAGGCGATCGAGCGACAGTTTGGCTACAGTGGTGATTTTCAGATCATCGACCACATTTACATGCGTCATGTCTGTGCCGATCCGGACAAACGCCAGTGGGATCTGTTTTTCCATGCGCAGTCCGCACCTGTGGCGGTGAGGAATCGGAAGGCATATTTTCAGCAGCTCATGAACGACCGGCTTGCCGCGCAGCCCGGCCGTCTGGATCTGCTGAATGTGGCGAGCGGTCCATGCCGTGACCTGCGAGAATTCTTTCTCGATCAGCCGGATGCGCCGGTGTTTGCGGACTGTGTGGACATGGATGCGAGGGCGGTGGACTATGGCCGCCGTCTTTGTTCGCCATGGCTGGACCGGATCGCCTTTCATCATCGGAACATCCTGAAGCATGTGCCCGCCCGTGCTTATGACCTGGTTTGGTCGGCGGGATTGTTCGACTATTTGTCAGACCGGCTCTTTGTTCATCTTCTTGGCGTGCTGCTGAAGGTGGTGAAGCCGGGCGGGGAGGTGGTGATCGGCAACTTTTCCGACTTCAATCCAAGTCGTGACTTCATGGAGATCTTCGGGCATTGGAGCCTACGGCATCGCAGCCGTGAAACGCTGCTGGCGCTTGCCGCGCAGGCTGGAGTTCCGGAGGATCAGGCCGAGGTGCGCTGGGAGCCGGAGGGAGTGAACTACTTTCTGCACCTCCGGCGTTGAACCAGGCTCATCAAGCCAAGGCTGTTTCCGCCTGCTGAGCGAGCGTGTGGGTGAAGGGGTTGCTGGCTGCCAGGTTATACTGACGAATGGCGGTGGCCCAGAAGGGCGCCAGGTCGCTGTCGCGTGCCGACCAGAGGCGGTAATGCACATCGGTCATGATCTCGGTGTCGTGGATCATGGCCTTCATTTCCTGGGGGCTGAGGGCGTTGGGGCCCTGCTTGATCAGGCGGTCGGCGATCTGGTCCAGGTAGGTGCGTGAGACGCCGATGCTCTTGCGTCTGCGGAGCAGGGAGACATGCAGGCCGTTGACATAAGGGTCCAGGCAGACCTGAAGGAGACCATGATGCTTTTCCAGCTCGGCGGGCAGGTGGATGCGTCCCTTGATCTCCGCGAGGTTGTTGTTCATGAGGTCGAGCACGGTGGGCGGCTCCGTTTCCTCGGAAGTCAGGAAGAGTCCGAAGCGGTGGCCGGAGCGTTTGCCTGAAACCAGGATGCCCATGGGGATGGCGAGCAGCAGGGCGGCCAGGATGGGGCTGATCCAGAGCAGGAAGCTGTGGGAGACCATCCAGGCGATCACGCTCCAGGCGACGCCGATGACGGTGACCGGCCAGAGGTTGAAGAACACCTCGGCCCAGTCCACGCCTCCGTCCAGCTTGCGGCGCTGGGTGACCCAGCGGACGCCTTTGCCGAGGACGGTATAGACGACGAACTGCGAATGGAAGATCATCAGCACCGGGGCCATGAGGGTAAAGACGAAGGTGTCCGCCATGCTGCTGATATAGGTCAGCAGGCGGCCCTTGAAGGGCTTGTGAAGCCTGCCGGTGATCATCTCGTCGAGCAGGATGGCGAACTTGGGCAGGAAGATGAGCATGGCGGTCATGCCAAGAAGGATGCGCATGGCCAGGGTTGCCTGGGGATTGACGTGCTGCACGGGCGTGGCGGCGAGGAAGGTGGAGAAGACGAGGAAGAGGAGCCAGAGCAGGCTGCTGGCATAGCTCAGGATGCCGTGGGCGAAGTTCAACCGGCTCATCGGGTGCCAGCCTTTGGCGAAGAGCAGCCAGAAGTGCTGCATGTTGCCCTGGCACCAGCGGCGGTCACGCTTGAGCATGTCGACGAGGGTGGGCGGTCCCTCCTCATAGCTGCCGCGGGTGGTGGGCAGCAGGCGTACGGCATAACCGGCTTTGCGCATGAGGGCCGCCTCGACGAAGTCATGGCTGAGGATGTGCCCGCCGAAGGGTTCCTTGCCGGGGAGCGGGGGCAGGGCGCAGTACTTGATGAAGGGTTCGAGGCGGATGATGGCGTTGTGGCCCCAGAAGTTGGCCTCGCCGCACTGCCAGTAATCCAGGCCGTCCATGAAGGGCGGGCCGTAGAGCGCCTGGGCGAACTGCATGACGCGGCCGAGCAGGGTTTCGGCGCCGATCTGCTTGGGGAAGGTCTGGAGGATGCCGATGCCGGGATTTTTCTCCATGATGCGCACCATGCTGGTGAGCAGGCCGCCGGACATCAGGCTGTCGGCGTCGAGGACGATCATGTAGCGGTAGCGCTTGCCCCAGCGGCGGCAGAAGTCGGAGACGTTGCCGCTCTTGCGGTTGATGGGCTTGCGCCGCTTGCGGTAGAAGATCCGGCCGAAGGCGTTGAGCTGGCGGCAGAGTTCCAGCCAGGCGGTCTCCTCCTCGATCCACTGGCTGGTCTGGTTGGAGTCGCTGAGGATGAAGACGTCGAAGTTTTTGGAATGACCGGTCTGCTCCAGGGATAGGTAGATGGAGCGCAGGCCCTCGAAGACGCGGGTGACGTCCTCGTTGAAGACCGGCATGATGATCGCGGTGCTGGCGGTGATCTCTGCATCCCTGTCCTCGGGCTTGAGGGTGCGCCAGAGGTTCAGCGGGTCGTGTTTGGGCCGGTTCATGAGCCAGAGGCCGAAGATGGCGGTCCAGAAGCCGACGTTGAGCTGGTAGTAGAGGGGCAGGAAGGTGGCCAGCAGCAGCCATTCCGCCTTCCGCATTCCTTGTTCGGCCAGGTAGGTGTACATCAGCCAGGAGCCGACGAAGGTTCCCAGGCCGACGAAGGAGAAGAAGGTGGCGCGGCGCATCCGGGCGATGCGCGGCGGGGGCATCCCGGCGGTGGCGTTGATGTTGGCGGTCTGAGATCCGATGACGCTCATGCAAGGAGGTGGTAAAGGTAGCCCAGCACGCCTCCGACGATGCCGATGAGGATGGAATAACGAAGGATGGGATGACGGCCCAGGCGGTCGAAGGTGTCCTCGGCGACCTCGGAGACGATTCCGAGGTCCATCTCACGGGGCGTCATGCGGCTGATGGTCATGCCGGGGCCGGAGGTGCGGATGGCGCTGCGCATGGCCTCCCGCATGTCCGGGGGGAGGTTTTCCTTGTCCAAAAAGAAGTTCGGCCAGCGCGAGGGGCCTCCGCTGAGGTGAAAGCCGAGCCTGCCTGCGGCCTCGATCTGGCTTTCCGTCAGGTTCATGTCGCTGTAGATCGCCGCCAGCCAGTCACGCATCATGAGGCGCGCCTGCTCGATGCTGTGCGTGGTGGGGGTGCGCGACGGATCCTTCTTGTGGGCGGCCGCAGCACGGCGGAGGGTTTCCAGGATGAGCTGGGTGCGGCGGATGCGGTTGTGAAGCTGGTAGGAGCGGAAGTAGTCGGCGAGACGCGCATACGCCTCGTTCCATTCTTCCTCGGTGCCAGTCTCGGGGGCGAACTGAATGTTGACGGCTTCCATGAAGGCTCGGGATGAGCGTTCGGAGCATGCGCGGAATCCGCCCGCGGGGAAGCAGAATTTCAGAATGGATCACATTTGAACGCAATTTTGCCTTCCGAAGCGGGGCTTCCAGGAGCGCTTGCACTTGCTCGTGCGTTGGCTGGCCCTCAGATGGTCCAGCCTTCCCGGTAGGTCTTGGTCAGCAGCTTGTCCGCAGCCGGGTTGTTTTTGAAGGCAAGGGCTTCGGTGTCCCATTCCAGGGTGTTGGGCTTGAGAGGTCGGCCGGTGCGCTGGTCGATCTCTCCCACGGCGAGACGAGTTGCAACGTTGCCAAGCTGGACGGTTTCCGCGAGGGGGCCGGCGTAATCAAAACCATCGCTGGTTTTTTCACCGCCAAGGCAGGCGTCCACCCAGCGGTGCCAGTGGCTCAGGCCCTTCTCTTTTGGATAGCTGAAGCCCTGGAACTTCTCCACGGGGTAAAGCCGCGGGCCGGCGACGTGAGCGAGCACCATGTTGCCTTCCTCACCGATGAAAAGCGAGCCGCTCTTGGGCAGGTCGAGGTTGTCGGGCATGCGGGCCATCTTGCGGTCGGGGCGCAGGCCGCCGTCCATCCAGGTGACCTTGAGGGTCTTGCCAGCGGTGAGCTCATTGCCTGGGAAGACGTACTCGATGGTTTCATGCGTCGGCCAGATCTGATCATTCACGCCGCTGTTCTCTGCGGTGATGGTGAGTGGTGCGTGCAGTCCGAGGGCGGTGAAGACAGGGTCGAGAATGTGGCAGCCGAAGTCGCCCAGCGCCCCGCCGCCGAAGTCCTGCCAGTCGCGCCAGACGAAGGGATGATAGCAGGGCGCGTAGTCACGCATGGGGGCGACGCCGATCCAGAGGTCCCAGTTCACATGGGCCGGAACCGGGGCGCCCGGGGCGGGGGACAGGCGTTTGTTGCGTTCGTTGCCGGTGACGGCCACCCAGGAGTGGACTTCCTTGACCTTGCCAATGGCGCCTTCCTTGATCAGGCGGGTGCCGAGGCGGTACTCGAGGTTGGAATGGATCTGGTTGCCCATCTGAGTCACGACTTTCGCCTTCGCGGCTTCAAGTCGCATCTGGCGCGCCTCCCAGACGGTGTGGGCGAGCGGCTTCTGGCAGTAGACATGCTTGCCCATTCTCATGGCGTCGATGGCCACCTTGGCGTGCATGTGATCGGGAATGCCGACGTTCACGGCATCGAACTTGTCGCCCAGCTTGGCGAACATCTCGCGGAAGTCGGTGAAGTGGGCCACACCTGGGAAGTCGGCGTCCACCTTGTCAAAGCGGGTGCTGTCGATGTCGCAGAAGCCAACATATTGAACCTTCTCATGGCCGCCGATGTTCTTGATGTCGCTGAAGGCCATGCCGTTGGCACCGACCGAAACCACCTGGAGCTTCGAGTTGGGGCTGGCCGATCTGACCACGGCGGGGAAGGCGACGGTGCTGGCGGCAAGGGAGGCGGACTTGAGGAAGGAGCGGCGGTCGGTAGGCATGGTGACAGGACTACGCCGCGAAGGCGCCGATCTTGTCAGTTTACCTGCGCCTGGCCCGAGCGGCTGCGGTGCTCGCTGGGCCGCCAGCCGATCCATTTCTTGAAGGTGTTGCTGAAGACGAAGGGGTTCTGATAACCCACGGTGTGGGAGACGGTCTCGATCTTCAGGTTTGTGGTGCTGAGAAGCTCGCAGGCCTTCTTCATGCGCAGCCAGGTGACGTGGTGCATGGGCGTGCGGCCCAGGGCCTTGCGGCAGAGGCGTCGCAGGTGCTCGGCGCTGACATGGGCCTGGAAGGCCAGTTCGTCCAGGGTCCAGTCATGGCCGACATCGGCGGCGACCCTTTCCCAGAGACGCCAGAGGCGGTCGTCCTGCTGCCAGGGCTGGGCGAAGCGTTCGACGTAGTTCTGGATCAGCTCGACCCAGTGGAACATGGCGGCGGGCTTTGATTCATGGGAGGCCTCCTCGATCAGCCCCTCGATGGCCGCGTAAAGGGCCCTGCCGTTGAAGGCCGCCATGAGCGGCGAGCTGCTGCTGAGGATGGGCTGCTGGCCTGGGATCTGTTCATAGCGTACCCAGCAGCAGCGCCAGGGCCTGCCCTTCACAGCCTCGAAGGCATTGACCATGAAGGGTGGCAGCGCCACGGCCATGCCAGGGCCGCATTTCTGCCAGCGACCATCCACCAGCACCCGGCCCTCACCGCTGAGGCAGGCAAGGAAGTACAGCCCGCCCTGATGCATCCGCACAATTCGATAGGGGGCCGTGGCGGTCATGACGCCGGCATGGCAGATGCGGTGGGTCTTGAGGGTTCCGCAGACCGGCGCACCCCGGATCCAGGGCCGGTTGTCCTCCGCCCCGGCCCTGACCACGCGGTATTCCGTGTCAGCCCCAAGGGTGTGGGTTTCGGATAGTTCCTGGATGGCGGCGGAAGGATGCACGGAGGGCGGTTTGCGGTTGTTTACTGTTGATGACCGTGGTTGACGCTGGTTTTTCCCAACCATTGTCAGCAACCGTCAACCATCGCCAACAACCGTCAACCTTTCACTGCCATGCCCAATCCCTGGACCGGAATCGGAAACCCCTACACGAAGCAGGAAGTCATCGACCGCCTGAAGGCGACCCTGGCGAAGGGCGAGCCCATCATTGCGGCCGGCGCCGGCACGGGCATCAGCGCCAAGTTCATCGAGAAGGGCGGGGCGGACCTGATCATCATCTACAACAGCGGCCGCTACCGCATGATGGGGCACGGCTCCACCTGCGGGCTGATGGCCTATGGTGACGCCAACGCCGTGGCGATGGAGATCGGTGAGTACGAAGTGCTGCCGGTGGTGAAGGAGATTCCGGTGATCTGCGGCGTGCATGCCACGGATCCACGCCGTCGCATGTGGCACTGGCTGGGCCGCGTGAAGGAGATGGGCTTTTCGGGAGTGAACAACTTCCCCACGCACACCATCGTGGACGGTCATTTCCGCGGTGTGCTGGAGGAGACCGGCATGAGCGTGAAGAAGGAGTTCGAAATGATCGGCCTCGCCTCGCGCATGGACCTTTTCTCGATCGTCTACGTGGCCACGCCCGAGGAGGCCATTGAGATGGCGAAGAACGGCGCGGACGCCATCATCGCACATGTCGGCACCACCGTCGGCGGCAGCATCGGCGTGGTGAACGCCGTGGTGGACTGGGATTTCACCGTGAACCGCACGCAGGAGATCATCGATGCGGCCAAGAGTGTGAAGAAGGATGTGTTCACCCTGACGCATGGCGGTCCCATCAACACGCCGAAGGATGTCGAATACATCCTCAGCAAGACGACGGCGGACGGCTTTGTCGGTGCGTCGAGCCTGGAGCGCATGGGCGTGGAGGACTCGCTGACGAACCTGACGCGCGAGTTCAAGAAGGTGCCGAAGCCCTGATCCAATGTTTTGAGGGCCTACCATCTGACCGACATGCTGAAACGGGCCTGAGGCTGGGTTTCGATGGCTTGATTGGCATGGATGGGAATGCCGAGGTCACATTGCAGGGATAGAGCCTTGCTCTGCCAGCGCAGGCCTGCACCGGTGGACAGGAGCTTCACATCACGAGCTGTCTGTCGTTGATGGACTAGGGCGCCATCTGTGAAGATGAGCCCCCGGATGGTCCCTAGACGCATTGTTTTCATCCAGGGAGTCAGCCATTCCAGGCTCAAGATGAGTCCATTGTCTCCATAGCCGGTGATTTCATCAAATCCACGCACACGTCCGAAAACAGCCGGGGCAAACTGATCCGCCGCCAGCAGTGCACGGTCGCTCCATTGCCCTTCAATGCCTGCCATGAGCAGGCCTGCCTTTCTCAGGTTCAAGGTGCGCTGAAAGGTCAGCTCAGCCATCCATGCCTGAGAGCCCCCAGCGCCGAGCTGTCGTGCATCCTGATCACTTGAACCAAGGAAGGCGCTGCCAGCATTCCAAAGCAGACGCATGTTGGAATGCGTTATTCCAAGGCGATCTTGACTGCTTGCGGTCATGCCGCTTTCAACCTGGATGCCATGCCAGCCATGCCTGTGCTGAATCGAGGCTGTTCCAGGCGTGCTTGCGTCGAGATGGTAAAGCTGGTCACGGAAGTTGAGGCCGGAGCGCCATTGAAGGCGCCAGCCGCGGCGCGATCTCAGCGGAATGATGTAGGTAAGCTGGTAGCGCTGATAGTTGCCGCTTTGATCGACCCATGTTCTGCCGGAGGAGCGCTGGGAGCTGCTTTCCGAATAGCTGAGGCCGACATCCAGCAGATGGCGCCAGGGAAGGGGGAGCTCATAGGTCAGGCTGGCACCGTGAAGGGCTTCATAATCAAGGCCGGCTGTGAACTGTGATGTGATGCGATGATCGAGGTTCCACAGGTTGCCATGCTGAAGGCCGACATACCAGCGCCAGTCGCCAAGGCGGTCGCTGAGGGAGTTGTCGACACCGCTGAAGGTGCGCCAGGATTTCCGGGCATTCACCTGAAGGGCGAGATTCAACCGATCATCCCGAGCCGAGGGCGACAGCTCTGCTCTTACCGTGCGCAGCGGGTTTTCGTTCAGCCAGTCAAGGTCAGCGGCGAGCTGGTCCGTCCGGAGAGCGGTGCCTGGGGCAAAATGAACGCTTTTCGCAATGAAGGCGGAACCAAAGGCAGGTCTTCCGCGAAGGATCACCCTGTCAATCCTGGCTGCACCGACTGTCATGACCACGATGCCTGCGGTTATTTCCTGAGGGGGGAAGCCAGCCTTCATCATGACCTTCCTCTGGCTTTCAAGTCTTGCTTCAACAAGCCCGGCCATTTCATCCAGAGAATGCAGGGTTACAGGCTTGGACAGGAACTTCCGCAGAACTTCGGACACTGCCTTGGCTTCGGCTGGCGATAAGCCTTCGGAAGTGAAGCCCTGCGGACTCCCTGCCTGCAGGTTCAGTGCATTCTTTTCATGGGTTGTGACGATGATGCCACGCATTCGATCAATGAGAACCTGATGGTCATCTTCGACCATTCCCTCAGCAGCCGCTGTGTTCCTCCTGACAACCTGAGACGGGCTGTTTTGAGCTGGAAGTGCTGGCCTGATGGCATCTTCGGCACCAATGGCAAGAAGCAATGAGGCGTTGCCCGTGAGCAGGCATCCAATCGCTGTGATCAGGGGGCGATGTGCTCGCATAATCTGGGAGTATGATGATTGTGCAGAGAAGCCATCGGGGTTTGAGTCCGATGGCTTCAATGAGCATGATCCAAGAGGCGACCTTAATGAGTCAGGAACACCCGGCCATTTTTCACCATGGCTGAGGCACGGCTGGCTTCTTTCTCAGTCGAGGCCGGTTTCTCAGGGGCAGAGCCGCGAACCTTCTTGGTGTCGATGGCATCGTCCTTCCCAGTGTCGGCTGCTTCGCCTGTCAACCTGGCGGCAGTGACGGCTGCAGAAGAAACCTGGATGGTTTCATCTTCACCTTCACTTGCGGGAAGCTTGGTGAAATCGTCGTTAGAATCGACGATCTTTTGATCCTTTTCGAGGGGGACTTCAACGACGAGATCATCAACGATGATGACGGGGTCAACGTCATTGATGATTTCGAAGAAGACTGGGTCTTCAAGGTCATCCGGTACTTCAACCACGGGGTCATCAAGGATGATTTCGTCCTTGGATGGTTCAATCTCTGGTACGGTGGGTTCTTCGGCGCGTAGACCGCTGATCAACAACCCGAAAGCCAGGCTGCCAGTCATGAGTTTGTGGGCAATTTTCATATTTCTAGTTGTTTTTCTTTTTATTGTTTTTGTGTCCGGTCGCGTGATTGCGGCATAGACACGCTTCTTTTTGATTGCCTTGGTTGTTTTCTGACAATTTCTGCGAATTCGGATTAAGTTATGTGCTGAATTCGCCCTTTGGCTGCTGGGAGACTTTGGTTTTTGAGAGTGCGCCCAGAACCGAGGCCACAATTCGTTAGTTAGCGCACTTCCAGCCGTTAGATTGTGCACATGTCCGATCTCCTGTCCCTTGCCCAGGCGGTGGCTGAGGCCGCCTATGCGCCCTATTCCGGCTTTCAGGTCGGCTGTGCGCTGGAAACCGTCTCCGGCCAGATCCACTCGGGCTGCAACGTCGAGAATGCCAGCCTTTGCCTAACCATTTGTGCGGAGCGCAGCGCGGTCTTCCGGGCCGTGGCCGAGGAGGGGCCGGGAATGAAGGTGGCTCGTCTTGCCGTGGCCTGTCTGGGGAATGAATTCCCACCCTGCGGCGCCTGCCGTCAGGTCATCGCCGAGTTCTCGCTTCCTGGGGGCGCCACGGAAGTGACCTTCCTGCGTCAGGGACGCCCGGTCACCCTGACGCTGGCCCAGCTTCTGCCGGAGGCCTTTTCGCTGCAATGAAGATGCTCGTCATCCTGACCGCTGCAGCCCTGGCCTGTGTCGCCAGCGCCAAAGATTTGGTTGGGCATGCCGCTGCTCATCCTGATGGACGGGCAGCCTACGCCTTTGAGCATGGTGCCTTTCAGAAAGATCTCGCTGCTCTGCCTGTGGGAGTGTTCGACTCCGGCATCGGAGGCCTGACGGTGCTGGAGGCCCTGCTCAGCCTGGATGTGTTTCACAATGACACGCTCCAGCCGGGGGGAGACGGCCGACCTGATTTCGCCGACGAGCGCTTTCAATATTTCGGCGACCAGGCGAACATGCCCTACGGCAACTATCCCGCCGCAGGACGGACCGACTACCTGCGCGAGCTGATCGTGAAGGACGCCGTGTTCCTGCTCGGCCGGCGCTGGTTTGATCCGGCGACAAAAACCTTCCGGCATGACAAGCCGCCCGTGAAGGCCCTGGTCATCGCCTGCAACACGGCGACGGCCTATGGCATCGAGGACATCCGGGCGGCCTTGAAGGCCTGGGATCTTCCTGTCTTCGTCGTCGGGGTTGTGGAGGCCGGTGCGCGTGGCGTGCAGGCCGCGCATCGCGAGGGCGCCGTGGGTGTGCTGGCCACCGTCGGCACCTGCGCCAGCGGCGCCTATCCAAAAGTGATTCATCAAATGCTCGGGCTGGCGGGCCGCGCCCTGCCGGTGGTCACCCAGCAGGGCAGCGCGAACCTGGCGGGTGTCATCGAGGGCGATCCCTCGTTTCAGGAGACCGTGGCCGAACGCTGCCGGCTGGATGTCCGGGCCCTGGTCGAGGCGCACCGGAAAAGCGGGGTGACGGCACCGCTTTCGACGCTGGTGCTGGGCTGCACGCACTTTCCGCTGGTGCAGCCGGACATTGACGCCGCCTTTCAGGCGCTGCGCCGCGAGCCCGGCCTCGCGGAGTTCATCGCTCCCCGCATGGAGTATGTGAACCCTGCCGAATGGACGGCGCGCGAGTTGTTTCGTGAGCTGGCCAGGGCGGGGCTTCGAAGCGCGGAGGGAAGCCGGCTGAAGGACTGTTTTTATCTTTCCATCGCCAACCCTCTGCGCAGCGACCTGCCGCTGACCCTGGATGGAGGCCTGGACAAAGAGTTCAAGTATTCACGGCTGCCCGGGGAGCTTGGGCGCGAGGACACCGTCAATGTGCCGATGAGCCTGGAACGCATTCCGGAGACCACGCGCAAGCTGATTGAGAGCCGGCTGCCGCAGGTCTGGGGGAGGTTGAAATCCGAAGCTCGAAATTCGAAAGCCGAATGACGAGCTCCGAACCTGCTGCCTCGACGTTCGCATTTCGGTTATTGATGAACCAAGTCATGTGCAGGCGTCTGAGCCTCACCCTGGAAATGGCTGAACGCGGGGTGCGGTCATGAGGCCGGATTTGCAGCCTTGGTTGATCCGTCCCACGCAGGACAGGATCAGTGCGAAACCTCGGAGGGGGCGTCGAGTTCTTTGGGCGGCCAGAAGGCGACGACGAGAAGCACGGTGGCGGCGAGGGCGAGGCCGGTGGGCCAGAGGAAGAGTTCCTTGTAGTTCACGGTGCCGTCGGCGGCGGTCAGCCTGCCTTGCAGGGGGATGAAGAGCCACTTGGCGGCCAGGTCGCCAAGGCCGAGGACGAGCAGGTTGAAGAGTCCTTGGGCGCTGGAACGGACATCCTTCGGAAAGGCGGCGTCGATGAAGATGTAGAGCGTTGCGAAGAAGAAGGCGTAGCAGATGCCGTGGAGCACTTGCACCACGATGATCATGGTCTGGTTCTGCGGCATGAAGGCGAAGACCGAGAAGCGTGCGGCATGGCCGAGGATGCCAAGGATCATCGTTGTCTTCCAGCCCATGCGGGAGAGGAACCAGCCCAGCACCGCCATGGTGGCGATTTCGGCGATCTGGCCGATGCTCATCACAGGCATGATCCATTCAGGGGCGATGCCGACGACCTTGCTTCCGAGAAATCCACCCGCCATCAGGAAGTAGCCGTTGTGGATGGTCGAGTCGATGAAGGTCACGATGAAGAGCACCAGCAGGAAGGGCTTGCTGAGGAGCTTGGCAGCCTTCAGCCAGGCAAAGCCGCCTTCACCGGCTGCGGCAGGCTTGGCGGGAGTGTGCGGAAGGCTGAGGCTGAACAGAGCCAGTACCAGTGAGGAAACTCCCGAGATCACAAAGATGTAGCGGCTTGCGGCCACCGCCTCGGCGCCGCTTTTGCCCTGAAGGATGAAGTAAAGCGGCCACGCTGCGAGGATCCAGCCGATGGTGCCGCCCATGCGAACCAGTCCAAACTCCTTCTGGGCATTCTTGAGGTGGGTGAAGGCGATGGAGTTCGAGACGGAGATGGTCGGCACATAAAGGAGGGAGTGCACCAGCATCAGGCTGAAGAAGGTGGTGAAGTCCCTGGCCCAGAACATGCCCAGGATGGCGGCACCTCCGATCAAATGACTGAAGGCCATGAATTTCTCGGCGGCAAAGCTGCGGTCGGCGAACTGGTTGCTGAAGAAGATGCCCACCACGGAGGCGATGGCGAAGGCGCTGCCCACCCAGGTGATCTGCATGTCCGAAAAATTCAGCCCGTCCTTGCCCATGTAGCCCCAGATAAGCGGCAGCCAGGCCCCCCAGATGAAAAACTCGAGGACCATCATGACGAACAGTTTCTTGGCGGCGGGTGATTTCATAAAATGCGCGCGGAGGCTAGGGACATACGGAAGCCGAGGCAAGGTTTAACATCCGTCTTTCCGGACGGTCCGGTCGTCTGGAACTGGTGAACGGTTGAGGCTGCCAGGCGTCCAGTTCATCTTGCCAGGCAGGATGGCTGCGATGCTCCGCCTGTTTGTTGCCGGTTGGTTTTCAAGCGCGGCCTAGGGTTGGAGGTCGATGCCAAAAAGTGCTGACAGGTCGATGTCAGAAAGGTCGCCACGGGTGTCCGGCAGGGTGGATGCGGCGGCGCTGCTGGCTGTGGCAAGCAGCGCTGTGGGATCGACTCCACGCAGGGTGAAGAGGAGGGCGGGATCGGCGTCGAGCTTCAGGCCGGTGCCGTAGAGTGCGGCCGCCGTGTGTTCGCAAAGATCGGCGTAGTCCGGGCAGGAGCAGTCGAAGCGGATCTCCTTCGGGTTTGGAAACAGTCCATGCTCCGGGTTTGTCAGCAGCTGCATCAGGTCGTCGCCAAGCCTGCCTGCGAGGAGGTCGAGCATGGATGGAGCCCTGCTGGTGGCGGCGCTGGAGATTTCCTGCCAGCGTTCCGGGGAGAGCGGCTGGATGTGCACCGAGGCTTCGTAAAGATCGGCTCCGGCCACCAGGGCGCTGATTCTGCCCGCGCTGATGTCGAGGTTGAAGACCCTGCCCTGGCGCAGGCAGCTACGGCCGCGGGGGAGCCGTGCGTCATAGACCTGGTAGGCTTCCAGGTTGCGGCACCAGGCCTGGCCCCAGAAGGTGGTGCAGAGTTTCTTTGAGCCGGAGGGTGCGGTAAGCACTTCCATCGTCTCGCCACGCTTCAGCCGCCGGTCGATCTGGCGCTGCAGATGTTCCTTTTGTTCGTGAGCTGCTTCATGTGACCACCCCATGCCATCAGATAGCCCGGTGCATGGCGGGCGTCGAGTTTCGACTTGCCGGAGGGCGGGCTTTCCGGGCAGACTGAGGCCGCCATGAAAACCCAGCTGGTCCGCAGCCTTGCCCTCCTGACGATCCTCTGCGGTCTGACCGCCTGTCCGGAAACCACGGTGCCCGACGGCTTTGGTGTCGGGCCCGTCGGGCTGAAGGCCGGGGACTGGCAGGGAGACTGGTCGCCGGTGGATGAACCGGGCGAGGTCTTTGAGTTCCAGGTGGCTGATGGGCCGCAGGGCGTGCTGGAGCTGCATGAAAAGAAGCCGGCGGATGAAAGGAAGAAGCCCGAGGTGTTCTCGCTCAGCCTGCGGCACAGCGGCGTGAAGTCCGGCCAGGGGCTGTGCTTTGCCATCCTCAAGGAAAAGGCGAAGCCAGGGCCGGGAACCCTTCATCTGATGCGGCCTGCCCAAAAGGATGTCTTCGTCCTCTGGGGCGTTGATCACGAGGCGGTGACGGCAGCCTTGAAGGCTGGCGAGCTGAAGGGCGGCCTGGAGGCACCGGACAAGGACGGCATTCACAACAGCCTGGGGGCGGACCCTGTGAACTACACGGTGCTGCTGGCGCCGAAGTTTTGGAAATGGACCGAGCCGACCGTCATGGTCAGGCGTGCGGCGCATTGACGCCTTCGCACTGGGTGAGGTTGTCCGCCTGACTTCTTGCCATCGAATCGACACAAGGCATCGTAGCTTCAGCGTCAGCCGCCTTTTCCATGGACACCCTCCGCCGACTCCTTTTTGCCCTCGCCGTCTTCCTGATCGCCTCCGCCGCCTTTTCGCTGTGGCGTGGCGGCCAGCCGGGATACGGGCTGATGAACTTCCTGCGTGGTGAGAAGCCGGGCCAGGAGGCCGCCTTCACGGCCCCGCCTGCGCCGAGGCTGAATCTGGATGACGTGAAGGTGCTGAGCCTGATGAATGATGAGTTTGCCAGGCTGAGCTCGGCCGTGCTGCCGAGCGTGGTCAGCGTGACCACCAAGACCGTGCGGCGGGGGCAGACCGCCTGGCATCCGTTCTTCGGGCTGGTGTCCGGCCGGCCTCAGGTGATTCCGGGGCTGGGGTCCGGCGCCATCATCTCGAAGGAGGGCCATGTGGTGACCAACTATCATGTCATCGCGGATGTCAGCGAGGTCATGGTGACCACCAATGACAACAAGAAGCATCCTGCCCGCATCCTCGGGGCGCATCGCGAGAGGGACATCGCGCTGCTGAAGATCGAGTCGGATCGCAGAGATTTTCCAGCGCTTACCTTTGCCAACAGCGACCAGGCGAAGGTGGGACAGATCGTGTTTGCCGTCGGCAATCCCTTTGGTCTGAGCGGCACGGTGACGCAGGGCATCATCAGCGCCCGAGACCGGCATCTCAGCGACAGCCAGATGGACTATCTGCAGACCGACACCGTCATCAATCCAGGCAACTCCGGCGGACCGCTGGTGAACATCCGGGGAGAGATCATCGGTGTGAACGTGGCGATCTACCGGGGTGATGAAAATGTGCGTGCCTGGCAGGGTGTGGGCCTGGCGGTTCCCGCCAACGATGCCAAGTCGGTGGTGGATGCCATCATCGCGCAATCCAAGGGCGGCGGCCAGACTCCGCAGGGCGTTGGGTATCTTGGCCTGGAGCTGAGCTCTGACGCCGTGGCGATTGATGCCCGTCTGGGCACTTCACGCGTTGGGGCCTTTGTGACGGACCTGGACCCGTCATCGCCCGCCCTGGCCGCCGGGATCGCGCCCGGCGATGTCATCACAGCTCTGAATGGCCGGCCCTTTGGCACACCGCGTGAGCTGCTTGCCGCCATCCGTCAGCTGGTGCCGGGGCAGCAGGCGAATCTGACCGTGTTCCGGGATGGCAGGCTGGTTGAGGTGCCGGTGATGGTCGGGCAGCGGCCGGATGCGCCATGATCTGATGTTACGGCATGCAAGGTGCGGCTTCTGCAGATTCAAAAACAACGATGAACTGGACGATCTTCAAGGCCGTGGGCCTGCTGGTGGCTTCGAACATCTTCATGACCTTCGCCTGGTATGCTCACCTGAAGGACATGAAGGCGAAGCCCTGGTTCATCGCCGCGCTGGCGAGCTGGGGGATCGCCTTCTTTGAATACATGCTGCAGGTGCCCGCCAACCGGATCGGCAGTGAATCCCTGAGCCTGCCTCAGCTGAAGATCATCCAGGAGGTGGTGACGCTGACCGTTTTTGTGCCCTTCGCGCTTTTTTACATGAAGCAGCAGTTCAAGTGGGACTTCGTGTGGGCGGGCCTGTGCCTGTGCGGGGCGGTTTACTTTATTTTTCGGAAATAGGCGGCGTGAAGGGGGGCGCCCGATGCGCGGAGGTTTAAGTGAGGGGGGCGAGGAAGCATGGGAATGTCCAATGTCCGAGCCCCAATGACCATGGAATGGTCCAATGCACGAAGATTCAGGTGGCCTCAGTGCGTGTCCCTGCTTGGACGCACTCATCGTGCAGCCTTGCGCCTTGAACCTTGGGGTTTCCCTGGCGATTGGCTTTGGGTCCTTGGTCATTCATTCCGATTTGCTCGGAAGATCGCCTCTGCGGCTGGGCATGAAAAAGCCCTGCAGCTTTCACTGCAGGGCTTTTGAAGAGGGACGAGGGTGTCCGCAGGCTTTCAACGGTTACAGGCCGACGATGGGGTGCAGGTTGGCCTTGCACCATTCGCCGTTCTGCCTGGTCACGCCATCGGGGTCGTCGACGGCGATGTGGGCTTCATCCTCACAGATGATCCAGCCTTCGTAGTTTCGGGAGACGAGCCACTCGGTGATCTTGTGGAAGTCGAGCTTGCCGGTGCCCATCTGCGCCCATGGCTCGGCGCCGTTGCCGCTGAAGTCCTTGTAATGGATGTGGTTCACGAGGTGCTGCCACTTGTTGAGCGTGGCGATCACGTCCATGCCGCCGCGGATGATGTGGCCGACGTCGGGGGTCCAGCCGGTGACCTTGGGGTCGAGGCTGCTGAGGACGACGTCATAGTCCTCCTGGGTGCGGACGAGGGAGGCTGGCGGGGAGTTGGGATGGTAGGAGCACTTCAGGCCGGCGTCGTGGGCGCGCTGGGAGACGGCGTTGAGGTTGCGGGCGACGTTGAGGCGGCGCTTCTGGACGTCCTTGGTACGGCCGGACGGCAGGGTGACGGTGCCGAGCATGGAGCCCGGGAAATGCTTCAGGTAGCTGATGGCGAAATCGGCGGCCTCCTTTTCGTTAGGCGCCTCGGTGTCGCCGTCCCAGGCGCAGACGAGGGCAAGGCCGGCCAGCTTCATGTTGTGCTGCTGGAGCGTGTCCTTCATCTTGATGGGATCGACCTGCGGTCCGAGCCAGTATTTGGAGCAGCCAAGGGCGCTCTGGGAGATTTCGAGCACCATCGGCTCGATGCCGGTGAAGCCCGCCTCGGCGGCGACCTTGATCATGTGGTCGAGTTTGTTGTCGTAGCCCTTGCCGGTGCCCTGCATGAACCAGGTGTAGACTTCGGAGCCGAATTGGATTTTGCCCATGGTGGTGAGAGTGTTGGTGTTTTGGAGGTGAGTGAAAGCCGCCGTCCTGAACGGAAGGCGCGGCATTTGAGACGACATCCCCGGAGATGTCCAGCTTCGAAGTTAGGCCGTTGCGGGGCTGTTTACACCGACGCCTGCGCCCGGAGCAGCTCGCGGACGTATTTCCCGAGCATGTCGAATTCGACGTTGAGCCTGTCCCCGGTTTTCTTCGTGTGCAGGCTGGTGACCTGGTGGGTGTGGGGGATGATCCAGCAGACGACGCTGGAAGGGGTGACTTCGGCGGCGGTGAGGGAGATGCCGTCGAGGCAGATGGAGCCCTTGGGGATCACCAGTCCGCGGTGCTCGGCGGGCAGCTCCACCTCCAGACGGTGATCCTGGCCGTGCGCGCTCCAGTCGAGGATGCGCAGGGTGGTGTCGACATGGCCCTGGACGAGGTGGCCGCCGAAACGGGTGCCGAGGGCCATGGCGCGTTCCAGGTTCACGAGGCTGCCTGGCTTCAGATCGCCCAGGCTGGTGACGCGCAGGGTTTGCATCAGGAGGTCAAAGCTGAGCGTCTGCTCCTGTTCGTTGAGGGCGGCGACCGTGAGGCAGCAGCCGTTGACGGCGATGCTGTCGCCGAGGTCCGACTGCGAGGCCAGGGGGCCGATGGCGCGCAGGGTCAGACGGGCGCTTTCGCCACGTGGTTCGAGGCTGAGGACGGTGCCGGTGGATTCGACGAGGCCGGTGAACATGGCGGCTGTCTAAAGCGAGCCCGGGGGGATGGCAAGCCGTCTCCCGGGATTCATTTCCGGCCAAGGAAGGACTTCTTGCGTAAACCCGGCTGCTTCCCATCTTCGGCGCTCCCTTTCCCAACTACCTAACCATCATGGAAAACGTCATCATCATCGGCACAGGCTGCGCAGGCTTCACGGCGGCCATCTACACGGGGCGTGCGAACCTGAATCCGCTCATCCTTTCCGGCAACCAGCCCGGCGGGCAGCTCACCACGACCACGGAGGTGGAGAACTTCCCGGGCTTTCCGCAGGGGATCATGGGTCCGGACCTGATGATGAACATGCAGCAGCAGGCGGAAAGGTTTGGCGCGAGGATTGAATACACGAACGTCACCGCCGTGGCGAAGTCTGCGGAAGGGCATTTTGAAATCACCAGCGAGGACGGTACGGTGCGCCAGGCGCGGGCGGTGATCGTGGCCACGGGTGCGTCGCCGAAGCATCTGGGCCTGCCGAACGAAAAGAGCCTCATCGGCCATGGCCTGACGAGCTGCGCGACCTGTGACGGCGCCTTTTATCGCAACGTGCCGGTCTGCGTGATCGGCGGTGGTGACAGCGCCTGCGAGGAAGCGGGTTTCCTCACCAAGTTTGCCAGCACGGTCTATCTCATCCATCGCCGCGACACGCTGCGCGCTTCGAAGAT
Organism: Prosthecobacter sp.; assembly: GCA_044345155.1. Lineage (GTDB taxonomy): Bacteria > Verrucomicrobiota > Verrucomicrobiia > Verrucomicrobiales > Verrucomicrobiaceae > Prosthecobacter. The sequence continues at coordinate 20,744 of JBIJBP010000010.1, forward strand.
CATGGCGGACCGTGCGCTGGCGAACCCGAAGATCAAGCCGGTGTGGAACAGCACGGTGGCCGAGTATCTGACGGATGAGAAGGGCGAGATGCGTGCCGTGACGTTGGAAAACCTGGTGACGGGCGAGCGCAGCGAGCTGGAGCTGAAGTGCGTGTTTGTGGCGATCGGCCATGTGCCGAACGCGCAGTTCCTGGGCGATCTGGTGGACCGTGACGAGGGGGGGTACATTTTGCAGACCGAAGGCACTCGCACGAAGACTGAGGGCTTGTTTGCAGCAGGTGACGTGGCGGATCATGTCTATCGCCAGGCCATCACGGCCGCCGGCCAGGGCTGTGCGGCGGCGCTTGAGGCGGAGCGTTATCTGGCGGCGATCGGGGTGCATTAATCCCCCGCTGAAGAGTGTGTGACCCAAAACAGGCAGGGGGCGGGCAGCCTCCTGCTTTTTTTGCGACGTTCTGTGCTGGGTCAGGCCTTGAGCGCCCAGTCCAGAAGGGCCTGGGCATCGCGCCAGACGCCGCCTTCGGTGTCGTTGAGGACGACGACGATGCGGCGCTTGCCATTGCGTTCGCCGCTGGCGACAAGGCAGTAGCCTGCGGCGTTGGTATAACCGGTCTTCATGCCGTCGCAGTAGCTTGCGGAGCGCAGGACGCGGTTGGTGTTGGAAAGGGTGGTGACCCTGCCGCTGGGCCATTTGAAGTCGTAGCTCTGGAGCTTCACGATGGCACGGATTTCGGGGAGCTTGTCACAGGCCCTGGCGATGACCCCGAGGTCGCGTGCGGTCGAGTAGGGCTCGTTTTCGTCGCGGGATGGTAGGCCGTGTGGATTGACATAATGGCTGTTCTGGAGGCCGAGCTGCTTGCAGCGGGCGTTCATCTTGGCGGCGAACGCCTCGACGCTGCCGGCGTTGTCCCGGGCGAGCGCCTGGGCGATGTCATTGGAGCTTTTCACCAGCACGGCGGTGAGCAGCTGACGGCGGGTGTATTGTTCGCCGGCCTTGATTCCAAGACGCACGGGGGCGCACTGGGTGTCGCTCTGCTCCACGGTGATGAGCTTGTCGAGGTCGCCGGTTTCGACGACGAGCAATGCGGTAAGCAGCTTGGTGGTGCTGGCGATGGCTCCGCGCTTGTCGGCGTTCTTCTCCCAAAGCACCTCGTCGCTGGCAGGGTCGATGATGATGACGCGATCGGCGTTGACGATGGGAATGGGGCCGCGCAGCTGCTTGATCTCGATCTCGCGGCGCACCCTTTTGGTCTTCTCGAGTTCATCATCGAGCTGCTTCTGCTTCAGTTCGATTGTCTTTTCGCGGGAGACAAGGTCGAGGCGCTGGCCTTCGACGACCTGCTTCAGCTTGGTCAGATCGGCTTCACGGCGCAGGAGTTCGGCCTCCTTGGCATTGACCTCCTCTTCGCGCCATTTGAGGCGGGCCTCCTTTTCCGGGTCGCCGCAGCTGGTGCAGGCGAGGGTGGAGAGGGCAAGCAGGGCGGTTTTTTGAAAAGTGGTCACGGCAGCCGGAAGGTCACGGATTACAGTTCGGCAAGGATCTCCTTCAGTCGTGCAGCAGGCCACTGACCGGGGGCGTTCGACTCACCGATGAAACCGTAATTCAGCAGGCTGCCCGCCTTTGCAAGCGCCAAGCGGGAGATGCGCCCCAGGGGTCCCATGCCCATGCTTGAAAGGCGCAGGCGCTGGGGTTCCAAGGTGATCTGCAGCAGGCGGACGAGGTCGGCCTGGCTGTTGAGATAGGTGGCGATTTTGACGGCATCCAGGCCGGCGGGCTGGGCGAAGCCTATGGCACCGCGAAGGATGTCATCGGGCGGGGTGGCCTGGAAGTCGTGGAAAGAGCCCATGACCTTGACGCCGGCGGCGTGCGCCTTGTCGATGAGGGGTTTCATTTCCATGGCGCTGCGGAGCTCGATGTCGACCAGCGTGGCGAGATCAAGCAGGGGTTCGACGAGGGCCATGCGTTCGGCGGCGACGGGGCTGCCCTGGCCCCCTTCGGCGGGGTGGCGGGCGGTCAGCAGGACTGGTGTGGTGTTCTGGCAGCCTGACAGGGCGGCGCGAAGCTCGGCGGCGGGAAGCTTGAGGGTGTCCAGGCGGAGTTCAATGAGGTCGCAGGTGCGCTGACGCTCATGGTCGGACAACGCCGTCCAGGTAGCGAGAGTCGTAGCATCGGGGATCACCCCGACCGTGAGGGGGCGGGTGGACTGGAGGGGGCTCTGGGTAGAAACAAGTTGTGCCATTCGCTAGGAAGGTTATAAATTTAATAGAAGTGAATTAAATCAGAATAAGCCTGATCTATTATGCTGGGTCGTCGTCAGGAAATCAATTTACAGCTCACGGAGCTGCTCGACAGCGCCCTTCTGGGTTTCTGTCTCTGGTTTGCGCATTTTCTACGTTCGGTTTTTGCGGTGCATTTCTGGCCTGAGTTGGTGGAGATTCCGCCGATTGAGGAGTTGTACTGGGTGATGGCGGTGGTGGTGCCACTGACGCCGGTGGTGCTGGAGTACCGCGGCTTTTACTCGAACCTGTATCACAAGACGCCGGGGACGAGCCTGCGGCAGCTGGGGGAGACGCTGATGATCATGGGGACGGTGATCGGGGCGATGGTGGTGTTTTTGAAATGGGATGTGCCCAGTCGATCTGTGGTCATCCTGGCGGTCACGCTGTCCGGTGTGGCATTGATGATGAGGGAATCCTGGCAGCGTGGGAAGCTGCGCCGCAGCCTGTCGGGCGGCAAAGGGAGGGAGAGGGTGATTGTGGCGGGCGCGGCCCAGGACCTGGAGAATTTTGAAAAGCAGATGCCGCCTGAGCAGCGGGCGGGACTGGAGGTGGCGGCGCGGATCGACATCATCAACCAGCCGGTTTCATACCTTGTTCAGGCGATGCATGAAGTTTCGGCCTCGCGGGTCATCTTCGCTGCGCAGCATGTGCATTTTGGCAGGATTGAGGAGGCGGTGCAGGCCTGTGAAACGGAGGGGGTGGAGGCCTGGATTGCGGCGGATTTCTTCCAGACAGCGATTGCGCGGCCTACCTTTGACGTGATGGGCGGCAGGCTGATGCTGGTCTTCCACAGCACGCCACAGGCATCCTGGTCGCTGCTTTTCAAGGACGTGGTGGACCGTGTGGGTGCGCTGGTGCTGCTGGTGCTGACGCTGCCGCTGTGGTTGATCGCCGCCCTGGGCATCAGGCTGGCTTCGAAGGGGCCGGTGTTCTTCTGCCAGGAGCGGGCCGGGCATTACGGCAAAGGTTTCAAGATGTGGAAGTTCCGCACCATGCACATTGATGCCGAGGCGCGCCGGGCGGAGCTGGAAAGCCAGAACGAGATGAGCGGGCCCGTCTTCAAGATCAAGAATGATCCGCGGATTTTCCGCTTCGGCAGCTGGCTGAGGAAGACGAGCATCGATGAACTGCCGCAGCTCATCAATGTGCTGCTCGGCGAGATGAGCCTGGTCGGGCCGAGACCGCTGCCGGTTTATGAAATTCAAAGGATTGAAAAGCACGCGCAGCGTCGTCGTCTGAGCGTCAAGCCAGGGCTGACCTGCCTCTGGCAGGTGACGGGCCGGAATGGCATCACGAATTTCGAGGACTGGGTCGCGCTGGACCTCAAATACATCGACAACTGGTCCCTGTGGCTGGATGCGAAGATCCTTTTGCAGACCCTGCCCGCCGTTTTGAGAGGACTTGGGGCTTCCTGATGCATCCTTATGGCGGGGGCTGGAGCTGAGTTGAATTTCAGGCTTCAGGCATTTCCTTCTTGAGAAACTGTTCGTGTGAACTATTTATTGGTTAGTTCATATGAACAAAAAAACACGCCTTCAGAACGGTCTTTCGTGGAAACTTCGGGAAATCATCAGCCTTCAGCCGGGGGAGGTCAAGCGCCGTGACCTGTCCAACTGCCGTCACAGCGAGGTTCAGCTTGAGCTTGACCTGCCACCCCGAAGATATTTTTCGCCAGGGACAATGCTTGACCCCAGCCAGCCCAGGTGACTCGGGGCTTTGTGGCGCCTGCCATGAAATCTCCGGTGTGGCGGCTTTTTGGATGGACAAAGTAAAGCACAATGGCTTTTCTAACCTCCTTTCCCCCCCAACCAGCCTCCGTTTCATGTATTTATTCAGGGTTAGGCGGCAAGCCGTGATCGTTCGAAGCCTGTTTCTGGCTGTTTCCGCCATGATGGCGGCGGCGGCATTCGGGCAATATGGCGCGTCTCCATCGCAGACCGGAGTCTTTTTTGACGACTTCCGTTCACGTCAGATCCGCAACCTCCGTTCGGCGGGAACCCGGGACGCCGAGGTGGTCTATGACTATGAAAGCGGGGTGTATCGTGACAACCAGGGGGATGTCATGGGAACCCGTACGCCTGACCTCCAGGCGGCCCGTGAGGTGAGCCGTCCCTCGATCCGCAGCGGCAGTGTGGCTTTTGCCGCCCGAAGCGTCGGCGACTATACGAACTACGCCGGCCAGTACACCTCCCCGACCGGCTTCTTCGCCCCGACCTACTCCTCAGACCCCTTCCTGAGCGGCAAGCGCAACCTGAAGCTCGGCCCGCTCAACCTGGGCTTTGGCTTCTTCCAGGGGTTTGAATACAACGACAACGTCACCCGTTCCGGAACGGATCCCGTGTCTGACGTGATCAGCACCTCGATGATCAGCATCGATGCGAACTACCAGTTCACCCAGAACAACCGCCTGTCCCTGAGCACCGCGATCGGCGTTGACCGTTACATCGAAAATCCGGATCTTGCGCCCTATGGGAACGGCGGTTTTGTCTTGAACGTCCTGCCGGGCAGCACACTGGCCTTCGACGTCAAGGCGGGCCCTGTCTATTTCACCCTCTACAACCGGTTTGCGGTTCGTCCAGCCAGCCGCAACGACTTCACGGCCGCCAGGAACCAATTCTTCGGCGTTTTCCAGAACGATTCTGGCCTGGCTGCCAACTGGCGCATCAATAGCGCCTGGTCATTGGCCCTCAACTACATGCACTCCTATTCGGATGCCCTCTCGCAGACCGGCGGGGGGAACACTGGAGGCAACTCCAGCTTCAACTACGACGAGTTCAGCCGCATTTCCGACTCGATCCATGGATCGCTCACCTACAGTCCGACCGGAACCTGGGTGGCGGGCCTTGAAGGCGGTGTCACCAGCGTTGAGTACATCAATGAGTTCAACGCCGACGGCATCCTGAACAACCTCGGCCCCTTTGTCGTGCTGCCTGTCGGTAAATCAACCTACCTGCGCTTCGCCACTGGAGTGCAGGTTTTCGATTTCGATTCGCTGCCAACCCAGGTCATCTACGGTCCTCCAACCACCTCGCCAACGCCCAGCGAGCTGGCCTTGAACAGCGGCGACCAGAGCGATCTGAACGAGATCTACTACTCTTTGACCCTGACCAACCGGCTGAATTCAAGGGTGACGCAGTCGCTGTCCATGGGGCATGAATCCGCCCTGAACCTGACCTCCAACTATGTGACCGCAGACTACGTCAACTACGGCATCGCCTTCGTCGGCTGGAAAGGGAGCCGGGTCAGCCTGAGCACCTACTACGAGAAGGCCACCGCCTCCGGAGGTGCCTTTGCCCAGGACTTTGACCAATACGGCGGTGACATCTACGTCTCCCATCGTCTGACCTCGACCCTTCAACTCGGCGCCGGCTACCACTATGGCTTCACATCCCCTTCGACCCAGCCCCAGACGAATCGCACATTCGTGACCAACGAGGACTTTGCCCAGCACGCCTTCAACCTGGACTTTGCCTACCTGCTTTCCAAGAAGGCCACGCTGACATTCGGGTATCGTTATTTCACAACTGATGTGAAGGGGGACGAAAACCTGAGTTTTGACCAGAATCGGCTGGTCATGGGCTTCAACTACAACTTTTGATCATGCGCATCCTTACCACATCCCTCCTCGGAGTGCTTCTGCTGACGGTGTCCACGGCCACTGCCCAGGACCCTGGCGTGCGAGAATATGCTGAACGCAGCTCCCAGACACAGACCCAGGCGGCCTCCTCGGGTGGGCAGGTCCAGAAATCCGCCGCCGTGCTCAATTCCATGGAAGTGCTGGATGACACCCAGCCCATTGAACCCGGGGATGTCATCTCACTGCGAATTGTCGAGGACCGCAAGGAGCCCCTCCAGCTTCGTGTCGGAGCCACCGGTGAGGTGAACGCCCCGCACATCGGGCTGGTGAAGGCGGCGGGCCGCACCTGCAGGCAGCTTGCCTCCGAGGTGAAGAGGCGGCTGGAGCTCAATTATTACAACCTGGCGACGGTCATCGTGGCCATCGACCTCAAGCGTCAGGATGACCCAAACTCCAGGCTTCGCGTCGGAGGTTACGACATCGACTTCTTCACCGTTTACGGCCAGGTCATCCGCCAGGGCAAGTATGAGCTGCCCATCGACGAGGACATCACCATCAGCCAGGCCATTCTGAGGGCGGGCGGTTTCGCCCAGTTCGCCAACCCGACGAAGGTCAAGCTCGTGCGCAAGACGCCCCAGGGCAACAAGACGGTGGTTGTCGACCTGGATCAGATCATGCGCAGGGGCAATCTGGAGTTCGACATCTACATCCGCAACAATGACGTCATCATCGTGGACGAGAAAAAGGTGAACTTCTAGCCAGCGTGCATCCCGCCGGGTGCGGCTGGTGGAGTCTCCCGCAAAATATCGTGCAGAGCCATCCGCCTTGAGGCATAATCAACATTCCCGGCCCAGGCCTCCCGTTGCCGGCCTTTCGTCCGCAACACCCGTTCAGTCATGGAAAACACCCTGCTTCTTCCGCCTTCTCCGGGGGGTCAGTCATCGACCCTGTCCCGCATTCACGAGACTTCGGCCAAGTTCCAGCGCTACAAGATCCTGCTGCACCGCCGCTGGTGGTTCCTGCTGCTGACGGCGAGCATCGGCGTGAGCATCGCGGCCCTTCGCATCGCCAGCCGTCCGATCGCCTATAAGAGCTACGCCAAGCTGGTCGCCGGTGGACGTGTCGTGGCGAATGAGGGGGGTGTCGGCTGGCAGGAGTCACTGACCGATTTCTACGGCACGATCATCGAGACCCTGGAAAGCACGGACATGAAGAGGCGTGCCATGTCCCGCATGCACGTCCTTCATCCCGACCTGAAGGATAACAACATTGAGATCAAGGTTTCGCAGACCAAGGGGTCGGCGATCTTCAACATCTTCGCCACGGGTTCGGATCCCAAGTACGTGAAAAGCTTCCTGGACGCCCTGCTGGATGAGTTCACCAATGCGCGTCAGCAGATGCGCGAGCAGGGGCTTGAGAGGGCCCTCAACACCTTCACGGAGACGGTGGTGAAGAAGGGTAAGGAACTGCAGGAGCGCACCGAGAAGCTGGAATCCTTCCGTAAAGCCAACGACATCGTGGTGCTGACGGACGGGCGCAATGAGGCTGCCGCTTTCCTTCTGAACCTCAAGGCGCGCCGCGAGGTGCTCGCGGGCCAGTTGAAGGACATTCAGATCGCCCTTGAGGACGTCGACGCCGCCATGCTGGACCGTGAGCGCGGAGTGGTTCCGGCGGCAGGCGCCGCTCCGGGAGGAGCTGCCGTGAAAAGTCCGGCCGAAGGAAGCGCCGGTTCCAACCTTCCGTCACCCACGGTGGACAGCGCCACGGCCGCGAGCCTCGGCCTCACCACTGCGGAGCGTGACTACCTGGAGACCAAGAAGGACATCCTGCGGGTCCAGAACGAGCGCACGAAGATGCTGCGCAATTTCAAGCCTGGCCATCCGGAGATCGTGGAGCTGGATGAACGCATCGAGTCAGGCAAGCTGCTGCTGGCCAACTTCGCCGATGAGATCGTCAAGGAGATGCGCAGCCGTGAGGCCACGCTTCACCGTCTTCTCAAGGCGCTCGACTTCCAGATTGAGGAAAAGCAGAAGGCCGCCCTGGAGCTGGGGGCCAAGCTGGCCGAGCACGAGCGTCTGGAGGAGGACTTCAAGGCCGCCAAGAAGGCCCATGAGGAGATGTACGACCGCATCCTCAAGTTCACCGACCTGCAGAACGTGCAGACGGACTATGTGGCCGTCCAGGAACGTGCCTGCCCGGCCTTCAAGGACGTGCAGGACTGGGTCAAGCCCATCATGGTCGGCTTTATTGGTGGCCTGTTCTTTGGCTGCCTGGTTCTGGTGCTGTTTGACCGGCTTGATGACCGCATGAACTCCTACAGCGAGTTTCAGGGGCTCTTCCCGAACGAGGCCGTGCTGGGCCAGATTCCAGAGCAGCGGCAGCGTGGCGACGTGGCTCTTCTCCAGCCCAACGACGAGCGTCACCTTTATGTGGAGGCGTTCCGTAACGTGCGCTCTTCCATCCTCTTCAAGAACTGGCAGGGCAAAGCGCCGAAGACCATCCTGGTCACAAGCGCCGTGCCCAATGAGGGCAAGACGACAGTCACCTCCAACCTGGCCATCACCATGGCGCTCGCCGGTTCGCGCGTGCTGCTGGCCGACTGCGACCTGCGTCGCGGCGGCGTGAGCGAGCTGTTCAAGCTGCCCGGTTCGCCCGGTCTCAGCGAAGCGCTGCGCGGCAGGCTGGACTGGCGTGATGCGGTGCAGAAGACCGGCTTCCCCGGCCTGGACCTGCTGGCCCGTGGCGAGGCCTTCGACCAGACCTCGGAGGTGCTGCTTTCCAAGAAGGCCGAGGAGATGCTGCGCGAAATGTCCGACGCCTACGACTATGTCATCTTCGACAGCGCCCCGGTGCTTGTCGCCGACGACACCGGCAGCTTCGCGCCGAAGCTGGACACCGTTCTGTTTGTCGTCCGCCTGTCCTCCACGATGGCCCGCCTGTCCGGCAAGGCGCTCGACCTGCTGTATGACCGCCAGGTGAACGTGGGCGGCGTGATCCTGAACCGCTCCAGCACGAACCTGAAGGAGTACACCTACTACAACTACGCCAGCTACTACTACACCAAGCCGCCGAAGAAGTCGGCCGAAGCGCCCGCCGCCTCCGCCTCCCAGCAGGCTTGATCCAGCGCCCCGCGCTGAACTGGTTTAACCTATTGTTTGTTTGTTCGTCGGTTTATGTCGTCGGTTATGATCAAGCTCGCCCTTCCGTGCCTTTTCCTGCTGGCCCTGTCGTCCGCCCTTGCGGAACCCGCCCAGGTGCGCCTTTGGCCCCAGGGGGCTCCGGGAGCCAGGGGGGATTCGGACAAGGATCAGCCCTTTCTGCTGGTCTGGCCGGCTCCGAAGGACAAGGCGAACGGTGCGGCCTTTGTGGTCTGCCCCGGCGGCGGTTATGGCGGTCTGGCTGCGGATCATGAAGGGACGCAGGTGGCCAGATGGCTGAACGGCAGGGGCGTGAGCGCCTTTGTCCTGCACTACCGCCTTGGCACCAGCGGCTATCATTTTCCCATCCAGCTCCTGGACGTGCAGCGGGCCATCCGGCATGTCCGTGCCGGTGCGAAGCAATATGACATCGATCCGGGCCGCATCGGCATCATGGGCTTTTCCGCTGGTGGGCACCTCACCTCCATGGCGGCGACGATGTTTGATGAGAAGCCTGAAGGCATGACCCACGATGAGGTGGACCAGGTGAGCGCCAGGCCTGATGTCGCCGCCCCGACCTATCCGGTGATCTCGATGACCGAGGGCTTCGGGCACAAGGGTTCGCGGAAAAACCTGCTCGGTCCGGCGGACACGGACGAACTTGCCAGGCATGTCAGCACGGAGCTGCGCGTGACGGAGAAGACGCCTCCCGTCTTCATCTTTCACACGGACGAGGACACCGTGGTTCCGGCGGAGAACCCGGTCGCGTTCTACCTGGCCTGCCGGAGGCACGGCGTGCCCGCCGAGATGCACATCTACCGCCCCGGCCCCCACGGCGTCGGCCTGTTTCTGGGTGATCCGGTGCTTGGAAGCTGGAGCCGTCACCTGGACGACTGGTTGCGTAACCAGGGATTTTACAAGCCTGTGAAGCGCGCCGCCCTCAGCGGACGTCTGAGCGTCAACGGCACGCCGGTGAGCTGGGGCAGCGTCATCTTCACGCCCGAGGATCCGGCTGCGCCGCTCGCCTGCGCCCGCGTCATGCATGGCAACTTCAAGCTCGATGAGAAGAGCGGGCCTGTGCAAGGCCGGGTTAGGCTGACGGTGAGCTACAGCGCGGCGGATGTGCCCGGCCTGGAGACGGTGGATGGCACGGTCACCACGCAGGAGCAGAAGCCCGGGGCAGGGGCCTGGAGCCTTGAGATCAAGGGCGGCGACAAGCTGAACCTGGAAATCAGCCGCTGAAGCCGCACGGGTGAAAATCAGCCGTGGATGCCGCAAACAACCGGCGTCGGAGCGGCGTTTCCCTCCGCCTCATGCGTCAGCTTGTCCCCATTCTTTTTCTTCTTGCCTGCGGCCAGGCCGCCGAGCCTCTTGAAATGCGTCTCTGGCCTGAAGGGGCGCCTGGCAGGATGCTGCCGCATTCCAAGGCCACGGAGGATTTCATCCGCACCAAGGCCGGCAAAAGCACCGTGACCGACATCCATGATCCGAGCATCACGGTATACCGGCCGGAAAAGCCGAACGGCACCAGCGTGGTCGTGGCGCCCGGAGGCGGTTATGTGTTTCTCTCCGCCATTCATGAGGGCAGTCAGGTCTGCGAGTGGCTTCAGGGACTGGGCGTGACCGGCGTGCTGCTCAAGTACCGCACTCCGACTCGTGACGAGGCAGCGCCTCATGAAAAGCCGGCCGCAGACGCCGCCCGTGCGATTGAGTTGGTGCGTCAGCACTCCAAGGAGTGGGGGTTGGATCCAAAGCGCGTGGGCCTGCTTGGCTTCAGCGCTGGAGGCAACCTGCTGGCGCGCCTGGCCTGCGATCGGCCAGCGGCCCGGGCCCTGCCGGACTTTGGGATCATGATCTATGGCGGCGGCTTTCTTGATTCCGCCGATCCCACGAAGTTCCGGCAGGGTTTCAGCGTGCCGGCGGATGCGCCGCCCATGTTCCTGGCCTGCGCCCATGATGACGGGCAGAATCCGGCTGCGGCGGCCAGGCTCTATCTTGAATACAAGAGGCGCAACCTTCCCGCCGAGCTGCATCTTTTCACCCAGGGCGGCCACGGCTTCGGCATGAGGAACAACAAGCAGCCCATCAACGCCTGGCCGCAGCGATGCGCGGAATGGATGAGCGCGATGGGATGGATGCCAAAGGCTGAGTGATCGGCCGCGCCTGGGGCGTTTGGATCATTTCATGCGTTTTCATCCAGCCTTCATCGCCCTTTCCCTCCTCTGCTCCAGCCTGTTGCGGGCCGCTGACGACTATCAGCCGGGTCCTGACTCCAAGCCCCAGCCGGGCGTGCCCAAGGGCGAGATCCTGAAGTTTGAGTTTTCGAACAGCCGCATCTTCCCGGGCACAATTCGTGATGTCTGGGTTTATGTTCCGGCCCAGTACCAGCCGGACAAGCCGGCCTGCGTGCACATCAACCAGGACGGCATTCAATGGCAGGCGCCGGTGGTGTTTGACAACCTGATCGCCAAAAAGGAGATGCCGGTGACGATCGGGATCTTCGTGATGCACGGCCGCGTGCCTGCCATCGATGGCACCAAGGCGCTCGACCGCTACAACCGGAGCCTCGAGTATGACGGTCTGGGGGATGCCTATGCGCGATTTCTGCTGGAGGAACTGCTGCCCGAGGTGGAGACGATGAAGACGACGGACGGGCGCGCCATCCGGCTTTCCAAAAGCGGCAACGACCGCTGCATCGCCGGCAGCAGCAGCGGGGCCATCTGCGCCTTCACCGCCGCCTGGGAGCGACCGGAGGAGTTCAGCCGCGTGTTCAGCAGCATCGGCACCTTTGTTGACCAGCGCGGTGGCAATGATTATCCGGTGATGATCCGCAAGCATGAGCCGAAGGCGCTGCGGGTTTTCCTTCAGGACGGCAGCAACGATGCCAACGGCACGGGTGGGAACTGGTTCCTCGCCAATCAGGAGATGCTCTCAGCCTTTGAGTTTGCCGGTTATGAGGTGAATCATGTCTGGGGCGACGGTGGGCACAACGGCAAGCATGCCACCGCGGTTCTTCCTGACGCACTGCGCTGGCTTTGGAAAGACTGGCCGAAGCCGGTGACGCGCGGCACGGGTTCAAAGGCCCCCGTCATGGAGGTGCTGGGCGCAGGGTCCGAGTGGCAGCTGGTGAGCGAGGGGCATGGTTTCACCGAAGGTCCGGCCGTGAACGCCAGGGGCGAGGTGTTCTTCACCGACATTCCGAACAGCCGCATTCACAAGGTGGACCTGGATGGCAAAGTGTCCGTCTTCGCGGAGGACACCGGCAAGGCCAACGGTCTGATGTTCGGTCCGGACGGTCGCCTTTACGCCTGTGCCAATGGGAGGAAGCAGATCGTCGCCTATGATGAAGCGGGCAGGGTTTCGGTGATCGCCGAAGGCCTGGAGTCGAACGACCTCTGCGTCGCCAGCAACGGCAACATCTATGTGACCGATCCGCCGAACCGTCAGGTCTGGCTGATCACGCCGAGTGGTGAGAAACGTGTGGTGGACACGAATGAAAAAGGCGGGCTGGCCTTTCCGAACGGCGTGCGGCTGACGCCCGATCAGAGCCTGCTGCTGGTGGCGGACATGCGCGGCCGGTTTGTCTGGAGCTATCACATCCAGCCGGACGGCAGCCTCAGCGCGAAGCAGCCCTATCATCATCTGCGTCTTCCTGATGACAAAATGGAGAGCGGCGCGGACGGCATGACCCTCGACTCCAAGGGACGGCTCTATGTCACCACGCATCTTGGGCTGCAGTTTTGTGACCAGGCCGGCCGGGTGAGCGGCATCATCGCCAGCCCGCAGCGCAAGTGGCTGGCAAACGCCGTCTTTGGAGGTGCGGGCTTTGACCAGCTGTTTGTCTGCTGCTCGGACAAGGTTTTCAAGCGCGGCACGACAGTGAAGGGCGTACGTTCCGCAGACGCGCCGGTCAGGCCTGAAAAGCCGAGGCTTTGACGGCTCAGGGCCGGGTGCCGCCGCCTTCGCCAAGCTGGCGGAGATAATCAAAAGTGTAGAGGCCGGTGTTGTGGCCGTCGCTGAAGTCAAACTGAATGGCGTAGCCGCCGACAGGCCGCCAGCCGCGCACGATGACGCCGGGATAGCTCTTCTGGTCCGTGCCGCCGATGCGGCGGCCAAGCAGGTCGCGCTCACCGGTGTTCTCGGCGCTGGGGGAGGCTGCGCGCAGGGCCTCGGAGGTGATGTACTGCTCATGGCCGTCCTTCCAAAGGATGGCGAGTTCGTGGCCGATGAGTTCGATGCGTTCGGGGGCGGTCATGGGGGGTGGGCTGCTTATTGCATCATGGCCTGCGGGTCGTCATCCTGAAACACAAAGGCGCGAATTCCGGCGAAGCGTGCGCCCTTGAGCAGCGGATCGGCGTCGAGGGTTTTTTCCGCGAGCTGACGTGCGAGGCGAACCAGGCGTGTGTCCGCGAGCAGCTCGGAAAAGCGCAGGGGTGCCTGGCCGCTCTGGGCCTTGCCGAGGATGTCACCGGGGCCGCGGCGGCGGAGATCCTCCTCGCTGATGCGGAAGCCGTCGGTGGTTTCCTCCATGATGGCGAGGCGTTCCCTTGCCTCCTCGTCCTTGTCGGGGATGAAGAGGACGCAGTAGGAGGTGTGCTCTCCGCGACCGATGCGGCCCCGGAGTTGGTGCAGCTGGGCGAGCCCGTAGCGTTCGGCATGGTGAATGTACATGACGTTGGCGTTGGGCACGTCCACACCGACCTCGATGACGGTGGTGCTGACCAGGGCGTCAGTTCTGCCGGCGCGGAAGTCGCGCATGACGGCGTCCTTTTCCTCGGCGGAAAGCTTGCCGTGCAGGAGGCCTACCTGAAAATGTGGCAGCCTTTTCGTCCACTCCTCGTGACCTTTCTTCGCAGCGGTGACGTCGATCTTCTCAGACTCCTCAATCAAGGGGTAGACCAGGTAGGCCTGACGTCCCTGCTCCAGCTGGCCGCGCAGGAACTCAGCCGCCTCCTCCATGCGCGAGGCCGGGCGCACCTTGGTGGTGATTTTGCCGCGCTCCTTCGGGCGTTCGTCGAGCGTGGAGACGTCGAGGTCACCGTAGAGCGTCAGGGTCAGGGTGCGAGGGATGGGCGTGGCGGTCATCACCAGCACGTCCGGCGTGTCGCCCTTGCGGATGAGCCTGGCGCGCTGGGCCACGCCGAACTTGTGCTGCTCGTCGATCACCACGAGGCCGAGATCACGGACCAGGTCTTCGTCATGAAGCAGGGCATGGGTTCCGATGACGACCTGGCTGCGTCCGGAGCTGCCTTTGGAAAAGAGCTCCACGCCACCCTCCTCGGCACGGCTGCCGGTGCGCAGGGCCACGTTGACGCCGAGGGGTTCGAGCCACTTGCGGGCGTTTTGAAAATGTTGTTCGGCCAGGATCTGGGTCGGGGCCATGAGCGCGGCCTGGCGTCCGCTTTCCACCGCGCCAAGCATGGCGGCGAAGGCCACGACGGTCTTGCCGCTGCCGACGTCTCCATGCAGAAGACGGTTCATGGGGACGGGGGAGGCCATGTCGCGCTGAATCTCCTGGAGCGAGCGCTTCTGAGCGCCGGTCATTTCAAAAGGCAGCGTCTTTTCGAAGTCGCGCGCCAATTCACCGGCGGTGTGTGAGCGTCCGCCGGCCTCAAGCACGGCGCGTCGTCGGCGCACGACCCGCAGCTGGTAGCCGTAAAACTCCTCCAGGGCCAGGTAGCGGCACGCCTTTTCCAGGTCCTCCATCGTCGGGGCGAAGTGGACGGTCTTCAGGGCGCGGGCACGGTTCCAGCCGGCGAACTCGCCCGCCGCGCTCGGCTTCGGTAGAAGGTCGCTGATGAAGTCATCCCCGAGGGAGCGGACCACATGCCAGGCGGCGGCGCGCAGCGCCTTCTGGGTGACGCCTGAGCGCAGCCGGTAGACGGGCGTGATGCGTCCGGTGTGGATGGTCTCGCCCTCCTCCTCATCGTCGATGACTTCGAACTCCGGGTGGTCGATGGACAGGCGGCCCTTCCATTCCTTGATGCGGCCGTAAACGGCGAGGCGCTGGCCTTCGGCGATGACACGGCTCATGTAGGGCATGTTCCACCAGCGCAGCGTCAGGAGCTGGCCCATGGCGGAGCCGCCGACGGGCTCCACCTGCGCCTCGAACATGCCGGCTCCGCGCCTTTTGCCGAAGAATTTGTTGCCGGTTTTGGTGACGGTCACCTGGTGGCAGGAAGACTGGGCCGAGGGCTGGAAGACCGAGTCGACAGCCCGGGTGCGGTCCTCATGGCGGAAGGGGATCCACAGGAGCACGTCCTGGATCGTGGCGACGCCCTCCCTGGTCAGCGCAGAAGCCGTCCTTGCCGGCAGCCCGGGGACGTCGGCAAGCGGGGTGGAGAGGGGTGTGGCCATGCGGTCAGGAGAAAGGCGCGCCATCCTGGCAGCATCACCGGCGCTGTCCAAATCAAACCGCAATCTTCACTTTTCATCCCTGGGATTGCCCCCATAGTCGCCCCCCTCCTTTCACCCCCATGGAACGCCGCTCCAAAAACACCGCCTGGACCATCGAAGACAGCGCCGATCTTTACGGCATCCGCGAGTGGGGGCACACCTATTTTGACATCTCCGCGCGGGGAGAGGTCGTGGTCAACCTGAAGGACGGCAAGAAGACGAAGCCGGTGTCCCTGCCGCAGATCGTCAAGGGCCTGCGCGACCGCGGCACGCAGCTGCCGTTGCTGATCCGTTTCGGCGACCTTCTGCGCTGGCGCATCGACGAGCTCAACGAGGGCTTTCAGAACGCGATCCGTGAGGGCAAGTACCAGGGCGTCTACCGCGGCGTCTATCCGATCAAGGTGAACCAGCAGCAGGAGGTGATCGAGGAGATCACGCGCTACGGGCGCAAGTATCACTACGGGCTTGAGGCGGGCAGCAAGCCGGAGCTGATCGCGGCGCTGGCCTACATGCATGACCCCGAGGCCTATATTGTGTGCAACGGCTACAAGGACGAGGAGTTCATCGACCTGGCGCTCAACGCCCAGAAGATGGGCATCCAGGTGATCCTGGTGCTGGAGATGCCGAGCGAGCTGGAGCTCATCCTGGAGCGCTCGAAGAAGATGGGCGTGCGGCCGACCCTTGGCGTGCGCTTCCGTCTAAGCGCTGAAAGCGCCGGCCACTGGAGCGGCTCGGGCGGAGACGCCAGCGTCTTCGGCCTGAACATCTCCCAGCTCATGCGGGTGGTCGATCATCTGCGCGAGCAGGGCATGCTCGATTGCCTGCGGATGCTGCATTACCACCAGGGCAGCCAGATTCCGAACATCCGTGCGATTCGTCAGGCGGTGACGGAGGCGGCACGCGTCTACTGCGGTCTGGTGCAGGAAGGCGCCCGCATGGGCATCCTCGACCTTGGCGGCGGCCTGGCCATCAGCTACGACGGCTTCAAGGGCGCCACCTCCGCCTCCAGCAACTACGGCACGAAGGAGTACTGCGCGGACGTCATCGAGGCGATCAGTGAGGTGACGGCGGAGGCGGGCGTGCCGCATCCGGACATCATCACGGAGTCCGGCCGTGCCGTCGTGGCCTACTACAGCGTGCTCGTCATCAACATCCTTGATGTGAACCGTTTCGAGCCCGCACGCGGCAAGATCGAGCTGGAAAAGGATGCGCCGCCGCTGGTGCGCAACCTGGCCGAGCTTCTTGAGGAGCGCAGCAAGGCGGACAAGCTTTCCCGCGAACGTGTCCAGGAGATCTACAACGACGCCGTCTACTACCGCGATAAGCTGCGCAGCGAATTCAACTACGGAAAGGTGTCCCTCCGTGACCGCTCCCAGGGCGAGGAGATGTACTGGGACATCATGAACTGGCTTTCCACGAAGCTGGATTCCGTCGGGCATGACGGCTCGCAGATGGAGCGGCTGTCCGCTGTGCTCACGGACTATTATTACGGCAACTTCTCCGTTTTCCAAAGCCTGCCCGACCTCTGGGCCATCGACCAGATCTTCCCGGTCATGCCCATCCATCGGCTGAAGGAGAAGCCCACGCGCAACGCGGTGCTTTCGGACATCACCTGCGATAGCGATGGCAAGATCGCCCGATTCGCCCACAGCAATGAAATCTGCGACTCCCTGCCGCTGCACGATCCTGAGATCGGGGCGGGATCGGAGGACTACATGCTCGGCATCTTCCTCGTCGGGGCCTACCAGGAGACCCTGGGTGACCTGCACAACCTGCTGGGAGACACGAATGTCGTGTCGGTTTCGATTGAAAACGGCAAGCTCAAGTACCGCCGCGAGCAGGAGGGCGACAGCGTCGCCGAGGTGCTCAGCTACTGCGAATACAACCCCAAGGAGCTGGCGGACCGCTTCCGTGCCCTGGCCGAGAGCGCCGTGGTCTCCAAGCGCATCACCCCTTCGGAACGCAAGGAGATCATGGGGGCGTTTGAGGCCGGCCTTCGTGGTTATACCTATTTTGAAACCTGAGCGGGGCAGGGGGGGCTTGTTGCATCAAACCCCGCAAGATCGGCGTTGCCCTTCGTGCTGCGAGTTTCTAGTGTCGCCAGCTCAATCAACACACCTTCTTTCTGTCATGAAACTTGAGACACTCTGCCTTCACGGAGGCCAGCAGCCTGATCCGACTACCCTGTCCCGCGCCGTTCCGGTCTACCGGACTGCCAGCTATGTGTTCCGCGACACCGAGCATGCGGCGAACCTGTTTGCGCTGAAGGAGCTGGGCAACATCTACACGCGTCTGATGAATCCCACGACCGACGTGCTGGAGAAGCGCGTGGCGCTGCTGGAGGGGGCGCATGAGATGGCGGGTCTTGCCCTCGCCAGCGGCACGAGCGCCGTTTTTTATTCGATCATCAACCTTGCCCAGGCCGGCGACAACATCGTCTCCGCCCGCAATCTCTACGGCGGCACCTACACGCAGTTCAACGATATCCTGCCGGCGCTGGGTATCACGGTGAGGTTCGTGGACAGCAATGATCCGGAGAACTTCCGCCGTGCGATTGACGACAAGACCCGGGCGGTGTTCTGCGAGACCGTTTCGAACCCGGCCCTGGAGGTCGCGGACCTGGAGGCCATCGCCCGCGTCGCGCATGACAACGGCCTGCCGTTCATTGTCGACAGCACCTTCAGCACGCCCTACCTGACAAAGCCGATCGAGCATGGCGCGGACATCGTCGTGCATTCGCTGACGAAGTGGTTCGGCGGGCACGGGGCGGGCATCGGCGGCATCGTGGTGGACAGCGGCCGGTTCAACTGGGCTGGCGGACGTCACCCGCTCTTCACCACGCCGGACAGCAGCTATCACGGGCTGCGCTGGGGCATCGACCTTCCGGCGCCGCTGGCGCCGCTGGCCTACATCCTGAGGATGCGGACGGTGCCGTTGCGCAACCTCGGCGCCTGCATTGCGCCGGACAACTCCTGGTTCCTGCTGCAGGGCATCGAAACCCTGCCGCTGCGCATGGAGCGCCATTGTGAGAACGCCCTGGCCGTCGCCAGGCACCTGCAGAAGCATCCGGGCGTGGGCTGGGTGCGCTTCCCGGGCCTGCCGGGCGACCCGCAGGAGGCGGCGAACCAAAAGTACCTTCGCGGCAAGGGCGGCAGCATGGTGGTCTTTGGCATCAAGGGCGGCATGGAGGCCGGCAAGAAGTTCATCAACAACCTGAAGCTGTTCAGCCACCTCGCCAACGTGGGTGACGCGAAGTCACTGGCCATCCACAGCGCCAGCACCACGCACAGCCAGCTTGATGAAGCTGCGCAGGCCGCCGGCGGGATCACGCCCGACCTGGTGCGCCTGAGCATCGGCATCGAGCACATCGACGACATCCTGGCCGACCTGGACCAGGCGCTGGCGAAGGCTGCGGCGTGACAAGTTGCCGGTTGGCAGCCGGCGGATTGCAGGGGATGTTTGGCAGTGATGAGTGTCGCCGCCGACATGCCCCAGCCCAAGACCCGACTGAACCGGATGATCATCTGGTGCTGTGGCACCATCTTCGGTCTCATGGCGTCCGATGCGGTGATCGGCAGCTACAACGCCGGGCTGTCGCCCTTGAAGCCCATTTTGTTCACGCTGGCGGGCGTGACGGCCAGCATCGGCCTTTCGCTGCTGAACCGGCCGCGCCTGGCGCCGGCGGCGCTGCTGGTGCTGCTGCTGCCGCTGGTGCGGGTTTTTGACTCCGTCGTTCTGCAAAGGGCCACGGTCACCTTTGCCGGACAGACGGGCATGGACCTGATGCGCATGCTGCTGGTGCTGGTTGCAATGCTGGCGGTGCTGGCCACGGACCAGGGGCTGAGGGCCGTGCGCTGGGCCGCGGTGCTGGCGATCCTGCTGACGGTGGGCTCCGAGCTGGCCGAGATGCTGGGGCTGGCGAAGTTTTCCAGCATTCCCGGGCGCTATGCCGGCTTCAACAGTCATCCGAACTTCCCGCCGGTGCTGCTTTGCGAGATGCTGGGCATCTGCTTTGCGCTGGTGCCGAGCTTCAGGGTGAACCTGATGCTGGTTGCCCTTTCGTATGTCGGGGTGGCGCTGACCTACGGCCGCAGCGGCTTCGTGGTGCTGACGCTGATGTCCGCCGCCTATGTGCTTTTGAATGCAAGGCGGAACCTGGGATTCCTGCTGGTCTGCGCCGCAATCGCCGTCCCGCTGGCGGGAGCCGGCGTCGCCATCCTGCAAAGCCAGACGGAGAAGGGCATCACGAAGGACAAGAACACGGCGGGCCGTCTGGAGGCGATCCTGAGCCTGGACTTTGACAAGCTGAAGTCGCCCGAGCGTGCGAAGGACCTGGCGGACGGCTGGGAGGCGGTGTTGCAGAAGCCTTTGTTAGGTCATGGAACCGGCATGTCGGGGTCGCGCTGGGTGCCGCACAACGAATACGTCTCGATCTGGCTGGAGATGGGGATCCCGGGCCTGGTGCTGTTTGTCGGAACGCTGGGGGCGATGGTGCTGCGCAGCGTGATGACCGGCGGGCGCGCCGGATACCTTCTGTTTGCCATCCTGGCCTTCACGCCTGCGGGGCAGGGGAGGATTGAGATGCCGCATTTCTGCCTGGCGATGAGCACGGCGGCGATGATCCTATGGCCGCGGCGCTACCGTCTGGCCCTGAGCCTGCGGACGCCGGCTGCGGCAATGGCGGCCAGCAGTACGAGCAGCGCCGCCGGGCCGAGGGGGCGCTGAACTCCTTCTGCGGCGGGTGCAGGTGATGCGGGCCTGGGCCTGCCTGCGGGAATGGCCACGGGCCTGCTGCTTTCGCCGGCGAACAGCACCTGGACCTTGGGCTCGGTCATGCCAGGGGTGGTGGTCAGCAGGATCAGGCTGACCTGGCCGTCACGCGCGTATTCCAGCGTGAAGCTGCCCTCTCCTTCGGGCACGGTGCCTCGAAGCGTGCCGAGCAGGTGCGTCTCGGCCGTGTCAGCCGTGACGGCAACATTGGTTGCGCCATCCATGGCCAGCCAGTCGATGGCGGGTTCCTTCAAGGCCGTTACGCCCAGCAGAAACCGCAGCGTCCTGCCGACGTAGGCGGACGCCTGCCGGAAGGTGCCGCGCCGCTGGTCCTCCGTCTGGTCCAGGTACCAGGAGGCCGGAACCGGCGGCAGGGAGGCGGGGGTGTCGGAGAGGAAGACGCGTGGGTCGAGGTTGACCTTCACTTCATAGGCACCGTCTGCGGCGAAGGAGGCCTCGACGGTCATGTTCGGCACCTGGTGGGCATGTGCCGCCGAACCAATGATCAGGCAGAAAATCAGGGCTGTGGACAGTCGGGCAGGCATCGGCACGCAGCCTTACTTGGACTCTCGCTTCACTTCAAAGGTAAAGGCCGCCTTCGGGTTCATGCGCCTGCGGTCCCCGTCGGTGGGGCCGCCGCCAAACTGCGCCCAGTATTCCTCGGCGAAGGGGTTGAGCTCAGGTCCGACGGCCTTTTCGTTGAGGTCGATCTGTCCGGCGAGGGAGGTCCACCAGGCGTCATAGCCGGCGAGCATGGACTTCACGACCCCGGGGTGCTCCCTGGCGACATCCTGCTTTTCCGCCGGATCGGCCTTCAGGTCAAAGAGCTGCCAGCCTGAGCGCATCACCTCGCCCTTCTTGTTCTTCGAGGCTTCGTTGACGAGGTGGTAGCGAGGGGTGCGGATGCTGGCGTTGTCGTTCTTGGCGAGCTGGTAATCCGTGCCCTTCTTCCAGCGGCCGACGTGGGTGAAGAGGGTGCGTTCATCCCAGGCTGCGCCGGGATTTTCAAGCAGAGGAACCAGGCTGCGGCCCTCGGCCTGCTTTTCCGCCTCGGGGCTGAGCTTCGCTCCGGCGAGGCTGGCCCAGGTGCGGAAGACATCGATGTGAGCCGTCAGAGCGGAGCAGTCGCCGGGAGCCAGGGTGCCGGGCCAGCGCCAGAAGGACATGGCGCGGGTGCCGCCGAACCAGGGTGAACCCTTGGCGCCGCGCATGCCTGCGTTGAAGACCTTGACGCCTGCGGTGCCGCCGTTGTCGTTCATGAAGACGACGAGGGTGTTCTGCGCGATGCCCCATTCATCGAGCCTGGCCAGGAGCCTGCCGACGTTTTCGTCGATGTTGTGGATCATGCCGAAGAAGTTTTCGGCGGCCTCGCCGAGGCCCCTGCCTTCATAGAGCTTTCTGTCCTCGGGCCTGGCGATGTAGGGGCCGTGCGGGGCGTTGGTGGCGATGTGGCAGTAGAAGGGTTGCCTGCCCTTCACGGATTCGATCCAGCGGGCTGCCTGGGTGAAGAACACGTCGGTGCAGTAGCCCTGGGTCTTCACAAAGCGCTCGTTGTGGAGGATGGCCGGATTGAAGTAGAGGTTTCCGGGGGCGTCGCCGCAGCTGCCGGGGTAGCTCTGGCCGATGCCGCCGCCGCCGTGGATGAACTGTTCGTCAAACCCGCGGCTGGCCGGGCGGTAGGCCTTTTCATCGCCAAGGTGCCACTTTCCGAAGATGCCGTTCACATAACCCGCCGACTTGAGGACCTGGGCGATGGTGACGGCCTTCGGGTCCATGCGCTCGCGTTCGAGGATGGTGTGGGTGATGCCGTTGCGGAACTCATGGCGGCCGGTCTGGATGGCGCTGCGTGTCGGCGCGCAGGTGGGGCTGACCATGAAGTCCGTGAAGCGCAGGCTTTCGGCGCGCAGCCTGTCGAGGTTGGGCGTCTTCAGGACGGGGTTGCCGTGCGCGGAGAGGTCGCCATAGCCCTGGTCATCGGTGAGGATGAAGAGAATGTTAGGCCGTCTGCCGCTGACTTCGGCGCCGTTCAGGGCAAGGATTTGCAGGAGCAGCAGCAGGGTGGTGGCGTGGAGTCGGTTCATGAGGGGCGGGTTGAACGCGCCGGGTTACCGCCACTTATCAAGCATTCGCCGAAGGCCGTTCCTGGAAGGATTTACATGCCCTTAACACATTCACTCCAGACAATCCGCAGGGTCGGTCCAAATTGCACTCGTCTCAGCCCGTCGGATTTGAGACAACGCACGTCAGAACACCGATAATCCCCCCAAGCCATGCCAAGTTTTCGTCCTCGATCGCTCTCACCCCGGGTCGGCATTTTGAACTGTGCCACGGGGGAGCGCATGATTGCGGCATCGATGCCCTTCATCCTGGGAAGCAATGCGGCCGCGGACATGCGCACCGGGGTTTCATCGCCGCCGGTCCTGGCCACGGTGCAGCAGCGCGGGGACTTTTTTGAAGTGACGGTTCATGCCGATGCCGGCGCATCCTCGCTGGTCGATGGTGCGCCGGGCACGCAGTTCATCATGAACCCCGGTGAGGAGCACACCCTGATCGCCTGCGGTGAAGCCCTGGCCTTCAAGTCACTGCTGGACGAGGCTGGGTGGACCGCCGCCGGTCAGGACATGTCCTGGCATTTTTATGAGGCGGCCGCACGGCAGTGGTACGGGCCGTTTGACCATGAGCAGATGGGGGAGCACGTCCGGCAGCAGACGGCGGAGCAGTCGGAGGACAACATCATCATGCCCGCCGGGCTTCAGGATGTCGGCTTTTTTGTCAAGGATGTCCGGCACCTCTTCCCCGAGCCGAGGGTTTCAGCATCCACCGATGAGCTGGTGCGGCCTGTGCATGCGGAGCCCGTCAACACAGAGTATGGCGAGTTCACCTGTCCGGTGTGCTGGTTCAAGTTTGACCGGGGTGATGCGATGAACATCGCCGTGCATGCCAGCCTGCGGGGGGATCCGCTGCTGGGGGAGGATGCGATGCAGCGCTTTCACGCCACCAGGTTTAACGACCGCGGCCAGGCGCTCGACGCCATGGGGCTGGCCGCGCCGGACCTGGCCTGTCCGCACTGCCGCCGCAAGCTGCCGCCCGGCTTCATGGACACGCCGCACCACATCTTCTCGATCGTTGGCGCGCCCTCCTCCGGCAAGAGCTACTACCTCAGCGTGCTGACGCGCACGCTGCAGACGAGCCTTTATCAGAACTTTGGGGTGACCTTCCGCGACGCCGACCCGTCGGAGAACGTCATCCTGACGCAGATGCGCACCCAGCTCTTTTCCGCCTCGACACCGGAGGACGCCTTCCTGGCGAAGACGGAGCTGGAGGGGATGCTCTATGAGACCCTGCCGCGCCAGGGGCGGAGGGTGCGCCTGCCGAAGCCCTTTGTCTTCAAGGTCACGCGCACCCGGGCGCACGACACTGATTTCGCGCTCGTGTTCTACGACAATGCGGGCGAGCACTTTGAGCCGACCCGCAACAGCGCCGACTCACCGGGCGCCCAGCACATCGCCGTGGCCTCGGGGATCTTCTTCCTGTTCGACCCGCTGCACAACACGGAGTTTCGTGCGCGGCTGAAGGGCATCCGCGACCCGCAGATTCAAAGCCGCCGCCTCGATCAGCAGGACGTCATCCTGGCCGAGACCGAGGTGCGAATCAAAAACGTGCTCGGCCTGGATTCAAGGCAGACGATCGACACGCCGTTTGCGGTCATGGTGGGCAAGAGCGACACCTGGGAGCACCTGCTGGGGGAGGCCGCGCTGCTGCCCTGCTTCGAAAAGGGTGCGCTGCTTCAGGAGAACGTGCGCCTGAATTCCGGGCGGATCCGCGAGCTGCTGCTTGAGCTATGTCCGGCCATTGTCGCCAACGCCGAGGCGATCTCCTCGAACGTGGCCTACTTCGCCATCAGCCCGCTGGGATGCTCGCCGGTGCAGTTCACGGACAGCGAGGGGCATGTCCGCATCGGGCCGGATCCGCAGAGCATCCAGCCGAGGCAGGTCGAGGTGCCGAGCCTCTGGGTGCTCTCGCAGCTGGCCCCGGAGGTGGTCACTGCGCGGTGACCGCGCGCAAGCAGACCTTCCTTAGCCGAACCAACAGCGTAACAACCTTCATTCATGGCCCTGCAGCTCGTCTACACCTCCGCCCCCCGCCTGCTGGAAGCGGGCAGGACGGGCTTTGGCACGGTGGCGAGGCACCGGGCCGTGGGGGGGCTGCTGGTGGCGGCGGTGGAGCGGGTCTCGCAGTTCGGGCGCTCGGCGGGGCAGAACCCGCGCCGTGTCGTGCTCAGCCACCGCATCCTTCACGCCGGTGCGTCGAGCCATCATGTCTTCAGCTGCATCCGTGACGCCGGGTCGGACTACACGGGAAGGACGAGCCACCTTGCGCATCACCTGATCGCAGACGCGCGGGAGGCCCGTGCGGCGGCCGAGGCGGGGCTGACGCCGGCCGACATCCTGCGGCAGATGCGCTGGCGCAGCACCTGGAGCGAGGCGCCGCGTTTTTTTGAGCCTGAGGAGGAGGTGTCGCTGACGTCCTTCCGGCAGATGCGCACGACAGGAGCCTGGGAGCGGCTCACCCACAACGCCGCCCATGCCCTGCTGCCCGCGCAGTCCCAGCGCTGCCTTCTGCTGCTGCCTGGCGAGGAGGGGGCGCTGGAGCTGTTCAGCGAGTCGCTGGGCACGCTGGCGGAGCTGCCTGCGTGGCTGGTGACCTTCACCACTCATGTCGAGCCGGCGGACGACCTGGCGGACATCCGGTGGATCGCCCTCGCCCATGACTCGCCGCTGCGGCCGCAGGTGGAGTCGGCGTCGCGAACCAACTTTGATCTCACGATGCCGGGTTCGCTGTCCGTCCCGCGTGCAGCCGAGACGAGGCTGGCGCCGACGGCGGCCGTGCCTGCGCCTGTCTCGCCGCCGCTGCCGGCGGTCAGGCTGGATGAGCCGCGTGCCGCCGTGCCGCTGCCGTTCTTGTTTGCGGAACCTGCGCCGCGTGCGGGGAGGTCGCCCTGGCCCTATGTGCTGGCGGCCGTCCTGGTGGCGGCGCTTGGCACGGCTTCATTCCTGCTGCTGCCCAGGCTCCCCGGGCTGCTTTCCCCGAGGCCCACGGGCGCCGAGAGCGCGATTGACCTGGCCCGGAGCATTGACGAGCTCTGGCAGAAGCACCGGCTGAACCTTCCGGACACGCGGAACTGGCTCAAGGCGCAGGCGGACTCGTCGCTGGTCGAGGCGCATCGTGAAACCCTGGTGCAGATCCTTGCGGCCATCCGCGAGCCGCTGCGTCCGCTGGAGGTCCGGATGCCGGAGCGGACGCAGAACGATTTTGTGGACCTGGTGACGCATTTTCGTGCCTGGCAGCAGCAGCTGCAGCAGGGAGTGCGGGATCCTCAGTGGTCAGGCGAAGATCCGGTTGCTGTTCAGGCGGCGGCGATGGTTTCCATCAGCCGCCTGAAGGACGAGTGGGCCGGGGTCGCGCAGGCCATCCAGGGAGTGCCTGAGATGCCCGATGAGCTGCAGACGGAGATTCACGCGCGGGTTGTCAGTCATCTCTCCGGCGGTTCCGCTCCCGGCCAGGGGAGGCCGGCGCAGTGGCTGGAGCTGCTCAAGCTGACCCGCACGCCTGACTCGCCCGCGCTGGCCTGGACTTCGAGTTGGGAGATGGCCGTCAAGCCGGTGGAACTGCTGACTGCGGCCGACCGGGAGGCTTTGAACGAAGCGTCCAGGCTTCCTGACATGCCAGTCTGGCTGCGTGGGCAGATCCGGCAGCAGCTTCAGTCAACGGCCAGGGAGCAGGCGCCGATGACGGTGGTCACGCCCAAGACTGCGGAGACGCCCCCGGTTGCTCCTGCCGAGCCTGTGGTGCCTGCGGACGGCCCGACTTCATCGCATCCGCGTTTCATCGTCATCGAGAGTTCTCTGCTGCCGCTGGCCCAGGCTCTGGAGCAGCTTTCCACGCTGCCATTGGAGCCGGACATGCAGGTGTTCATCGGGTCCGTGCGCGAGGCGGAGCCCGGGCTCACGCCCCTGCGTCAGCTGGGGGCTGCGGGGGTCTACCGCAAAAGCTTTAATGATCAGCAGACGCTGGAGTTTCGCCAGCGCCGCCTGGTCAGGCTGCCGGATGCGACGGCGGCGTTGCGCATCGTCGGGCGTTCGGCGGACGGCGTGCGGGTGCTTTTTGAAATCATCGTGCTGCCGAAGGCGGCCGATCTTGTGGATGCCTGGCCGGCGTCACCTGCCTTCACCTTTGCCAGCGAAGTTCAGAAGACCTCCACGTTTCTGGATGCGGCGGCGGCGCGCTGGCTTGGCAGCATGGTGATCGTTGGCAGCCCGCCACTGCGGCTTCAAAACGTGGATGATCCCGCCAGGCGCTACCGGCTGAAGAACGACGGTCACCGGTTTCTGGTGGAGGCGGACCTTTCCTCCACCTCGGACAGCGCGGTGCGGACCCGGCTTGCCTCGGTTGACCAGGAGCTGGAGTCCCTGAGGCAGGGGATCCGGTTTGACGAGCAGCGCCGCGCCGAACTGGCGGCGAGCAACCTGGGCAGGGCAATGAAGGAGGAGCAGTCCCGCCGTCTGGATGAGTCACTGGCGATCCGTCAGCAGCGCCTGCTGCAGCTAGAGGAGGACAGGAAGCGCCTTGTGCCGGATTCACCCCAGTTCCTTGGAGTTCCCAAGGGCACCTACTCGCTGTTCGCGGGATTGCGCAGGCTGTGCGAAGTGAGAATTGAAGCCCCCCCATGAAGCCCCCCACCGACATCATCGACCTCATTCGTTCCACCCTTCAGACGGGTGTTGTCTCCGGCGCGGTTGAGCAGGCTGCGGCTGCCTATGCACGGCTCTGCCAGGACTGCGAGACGCGGCTGGAACGCATCGCGGCGATGCTGGACAAGGGCAGCGACTACCAGGCCCTGCAGGCGTCGGAGGAGGAGCCGCCGCTGCTGGAGCTTGCCGGGGTGCTGAGCTTTGGGGGAGAGAAGGCGTGGTTTGACTTCTGTCAGGCGCACCAGCTGGCCCTGGCCCCGCGCCTGGATGCGAAGACCGTGCTGGCGCTGGAAAGGCTGTATGCCCAGGGTGTCACGGCCAATCATCCTCTTTACAAGGATTTCCGGGCGGCCGTGCTATCGCGGGAGAACGACAGGGCGCTGCGCATCATCCGCACCATCCTCAAGCTCAACCCCGGGGATGAAAACGCACGTTCGGAACTTCAGCGCCTGGAGAACAGGCAGTGGCAGGAACTGGTGGACGAGCTGTCTGCGGCGCTCAAGACGGATGATGAGGAGCGCATTGCGGGGCTTGCCGAAAGAATCATCGCAGCCGTTCCCGAGGCACGGCGTGCGGCCCTGCCGGAACTTGTCCAGGCCGAGGGCATCCGCAGGTCACTGCGCCGGCGCCAGGCCGGGGAAAGGATTCCGGAACTGCTCGTGGAGGCGGAGGCATGCCAGCAGGCGGGAGAGTGGGAGGAGGCGGCACAGGCCTGCGACCAGGTCAGGGAGCTGGCGGAGGCCCATGGCATTGAGCTGGCGGGCAGCCAGAAGGCGGCTTTTGAATCCATCAGCGCGAACTGTGCGCAGAAGCGTGCCGCGGCCGAGCTTCGGCGCAGGTTTCAACGTGCTCTGAACGGCTTTGCCGCGTTTACGCAGGAGGCGGAGACCCGTCTTCTGACGGGCAAGGCCCGGTCGCTTGCCGAGTCGGCCGCCCTGGATGAATCATTTGTCAGGCGCTGGCGTGATCTTGAATCCTTCGGCCTGCCGGTGCCGGAGGATATCCTGATGAGGCTGCGCCAGGCCGGCTTGAAGATCCGCTCAAACCTTGAGCACGTCCAGCGTGGCCGGCGCGTGCGATCCCTGGTCTCGGCGGCGGTGCTAGCCGGGTTTCTGGCCGCGCTGGCGGCGGTCGCCTGGCATGGCTGGCAGGCCAGGGCCTATGCGCTGGAGCTTGCAAGCTGCCGTGCCCGTCAGCTCGCCGAGCCTGCGGCCAAGCTGGCGGCCACCCTCCGGGCGGAGCATCCGCTGCTTCTGCGCTGGCCCTACCTGCGGACCAAGGTCGAGGAGACCGATGCGTGGACAGAGCAGGGACGCGGCCTGCTGGCCCAGGCGGATGGGGCACTGAAGGCGCTTGAGTCCGAGTTCGACGGGCTCAGGCCAGCCGAGATGCTCAGGCGTCTGGAGGATGCCAGGGCGCTGGTCGCCCAGCTTCCGGCGGACCTGGCCACACCCGTCGGACAGAGGATCGCCGCGTTGAAGACGAAGAGCGGGCTGAAGCTGGCGGGGCTGGGCGAGGCGCGCACGGCCGAGACGCGGGGGAAGCTTGGCCGGATCAATCCGGCGCTCAGGGAGGAGCTGAGCCATGAAAGGCCGGTTGCGCAGGTGATTGCATCATTGGTTAGGTTGGAGGACGAGCTGGCCGGGCTCGAGGTCCTGACCAGGCCCGAGACCGAGGAGCTGCGTCTTCCCGCCGACCTGGAGGCGCAGATCAGGGCGGCGAGGCAGCGGGTGGATGCCTTCAAGGCGGACGTGGCGCGCTTCAACGAGCTCAGGGATGCGGCGGCCGCCGTCACGAGCCTGGCGGAATATCGCGCCGTGCTGGCACGATGGCAGGACATCCCCTTTGTCGAGGCGGCGTCAGCGGCCGCGGTGCTGGACAGCCTGCCTTCCGAGGAGCAGCTCATGGCCGCGATGATGACCGGAGGCGACCTGGCGATGTGGAAGGCCTGCATCGAGGATGCCGGCGGCCAGGCCATGCATCCGGACACGCCGCAGGAGGGTGACTTGAAGACGCTGCTGGCGCTGCGTGATGACCCCGGTCTCAACAGCGTGTGGGAGAACGTGGTGGTCGATCATTCCACCGGCCGCGGCAGACGCAGCGTCTGGAGCCTGGGGCCGCTGGCGGAGTCGCGGGTGGCGGACACGCAGCAGCGCTGGAGCGGCCGGGCCTTTGATCCGCATCCGCAGGACACGGGGGCAGCCTTTGTGCCGCTGGAGTTCAAGCGGCTGGTGATCAACGGTGGCAGCCCGCAGGGGCAGAGCGTGGTCAGTTCAAAGCCCAGCGCCACGGGCAACCTGATCAAGAACCTGCAGCTGGACCGGATGACGGATGCCAATGGCGAGCGCTTTGAGCGCAGCCTGCTGGGCATCCTGGAGCGGCTGATGGCGGACGGCAGTGCTTCCTCCGTCGCCAAGGCGTATGTCATGCTCGAGCTGGAGCGCATCACGCGTGACCGTCCCTTTGCCTGGGGGCTGCATCTGGCGCCGACGCTGCGCGCCGACCTTGCGGAGTTGCACCGCCGGGTCGGAGACTACCCGTTGCGGGGCGATGACTGGATGCTGCCGAAGGTGCGCGAGAAGCTGGGCGGTGTTCTGGACGAGTTTTTTGCAGCACGCCAGGGCCGTCAGTATGAGAAGGAGGCGCAGGCCAGGAGGCTGCTGGTGATGCGCGTGAACGCCGCCGGAGTGAAGCTGGGTGGTTTTGTCGACACGGACCGGAGGCTGAGGGTGAACCAGGCGGGCCGCAGCGCCGCTGAATTCTGGCTGCCGCTGAAGGCCGGACCACGGCTTCTGGCGGCCGCGTCTGGAGATGCGCCCGAAGGTGTGCCGGGCCTGACACCACTGCTGTTTCTGCCGCTGGACCGCCAGGAGCTGCTGAGGAACTACCGTGCATCCCTGTCCGTGCCGGAGCAGGGAACGGCGGCTCCGTCCCAGGGTGAGGATCCCTTTTTGAAGCCATGAGCGAGACCCTTCATCAGCTTCAATGGCGGGGCCGCGCCGTGGGGCCGTGGACGCTTTCACGGATCCGCGAGGCCCTGGCGAACGGTGAGGTGCATTCGTTGTACCAGGTTCATGTGGAGGGCCGGTGGCTGCTGCTGCGTGATCATCTGGAGGTGGTGGACGCCGTTGAACTGGAAAGCCGGGCCGCGAGCCTGGGAGAAAACCGGAGGCGGCAGGAGGAGACGAAGGCCGGGGAGGTGAGGGGTGTGGGGCAACGGCATCCGGGCCTTGCTTCAAAGCCCGACCCTTTTGGCAGGCCGCCGCCGGTCTTCGTCAAGCAGGTCTCGATGCACGCCGCGTCCGACGCATCGCCGGAAGGATCGAGGTTGCCGCTGGAGGATGCGCCGACCTGCTGGCTGGCCGTCGCCGCCTTTGTCGTGGCCTGCGCGAGCTTCGTGCCTTACCTCAACCTGGTCTGCTGGCTTCCCGGCATCGTGCTTGGGCATCTGGCGCTGCGGCGCATCCGGCGCAACCCGCTGCTGGAGGGCCGCGGGCTGGCCCTCGGTGCCGTGATCATTGGTTATGCGCTGCTTGTGTTCGCTCTGGCGACGGCCATCCTCGCACCCGCACTCTTCCAGCGCATCTTCCCCGTCGGGGACGTCTGAACCCCTTTCAAACCAGCATGGAATCCAACCCCTTCTCCTCCTCCCCGATGCTCATGCTGAGCTGGGTCCGCATGGATCCGGAGCGCCGCATCGGCTTTTCCGGCGGGCGCTTCACCTCGCCCAACAAGCTCCTGGCCTTCCTGGTCGGGCTGGTGACGACCGCGGCCTTCTATGCCGTGCTTTACCTGCCGGGCGTGCCTCAGTGGCTGAATGACATGTTCACCCGCCGCGGCCCCTGCCCGTACCCGACGATGCTGCTGTTCTTCTGGTCGCTGGCGATGCTCTTCATGAAGTGGAGGAAGCTGGAGCTGCAGAAGCGTGCGGAAAGGCTGCCGGTCATGCCTCAGCAGCCGGACTTCGAGCTGACGCCGGCCACGGCCCGGGCGGTGCGTGAACGCATGAGCGCGATCGTTGACGATCCGAGCCATTTCATCCTGCTGAACCGCATCGACCTGGCGCTGGCCAACCTGCACAACATCGGCCACACGGCTGACGTGGCGGCGATTCTGAAGATCCAGGCGGAGAACGACGAGGCGCAGATCGCCTCCAGCTACGCGATGACCCAGGGCTTCCTGTGGGCGATTCCGGTGCTGGGCTTCATCGGCACGGTGCAGGGCCTCAGCCAGGCCATCGGCGCCTTTGCGACGACGCTGGCTGCGGGCGCTGACATGACGGCCCTGCGCGCTTCGCTGCAGAACGTCACCGGCGGGCTTGCCACCGCCTTTGAAACCACGCTGGTGGCGCTGGTCTGCGCCTTGATTTTGCAGCTACTGCTGAGCTGGCTGCAGAGCCGGGAATCGGAGTTTCTCGACGCCTGCAACGACATCTGCCACAAGAACGTGGCAGGCAAGCTGAGGCTCAACGGCCAGCCGTGAGGGGCCTTGTGATCTGGAAATGTTCCGGCCTATGCGTCCATGAAACCCTTCAACCCAGCCTGAACCGCTCATGCGTCCACGATTTGGAAGACAGGCGGGCGGGATCAGCTTCTTCGCCTTCCAGGACATCATTACCGGCACCTCCGGCTTCCTGATCGCGCTTGCGCTCTTCCTGGCATTGAACCTGGATGAGAAGCTGACGGAAGGTGCCGGAGGACAGCCGCTGGCCAAGAGGCAGGAGGAGCTGAAATCGATGCAGGCGCAGATCCTGTCCCTGAAGCAGCAGGTGGCCGACTGGGAGCGGCAGCCGGGGCTCGATGTGACGACCGTGCGCCGGATGATCGGCCAGCTGAAGACCAGCATCGCCGAGCTGGACGCTCGGCCGCTTCCCGGGATGAACCGGAATGCGGATGCCACGGGAAGGGATGCCCTGCTGCGGGCGGAGAAGAAGAAGCTGCTGACTCGCCTGGAGTCGGTGAACGCCTCAATCCAGAAGGGCACGCAGCTTTCCTCCGGCCTGGCAAGGGACATTCCCGATCTTGAGTACAAGCTGGTGGATGAACAGAGCTCCCTGCGCAGGGCGAAGCAGCGCCGCAACGTGGTCACGCTGATACCTGAGCGGGACGGCAGCCGGAAGCAGCCGGTGCTGGTGCTGGTCCAGGGTTCACTGATCCGGCTTCAAAGGGCGGATGGTGCGCCTGCGGTCACGGGCTCGGTGAATGAGCTGTCCGCCTACCTGCGTCAGACAAAGCCGGCGACGCATTACGTCGTGCTCTATTTCAAGCCGTCGGGCGCGATGCATTTCGAGACCCTGAAACGGCTGGTGCGCGCCGAGGGTTATGAAATGGGCTACGACGTCATCCCCGAGGAGACGGACGTCGAGTTCAGCAATGAGGAATCGGTGAAAGGAGGCCGGCCATGAAACGGCGGCTTCATGCAGGCGGCCAGGACAGCCTGGAGCTGCTTCTCGACACGCTCTGCAATGTTTTCGGGGGCATCATTCTCATCGCCTGCCTGCTGGCGATGCTAAGCCGGCCACGGCCTGAGACGACGCCGGTGGCGGAGGCTTCCGACCAGGAGTCGGGCATCGTGCTGGAAAAGAAGATCGAGCAGGCGCGCGCCGAGCTGGACGGACTGCAGAAACGGCGCTCCGAACTGCAGCGTGAGGATGATCCATCGCTGATGCCCCTGATGCAGGAGCTGCAAGCGCTGAAGCGCACGGCGGAGGAAAAACGGCAGAAGATTGCTGAGCAGGATGAGCTGGCGGCGCTGAAGGCCGAGCAGATCATGCGGGATGCGAGCACCGAGATTGCCCGGCTGCGCCGTCAGGTGCAGGAGGCGGAGCAGAAGCTTGGAGTTGTGAACAAGGAGACCGAGGCGGCGCGTCAGAGGCATGAGGCGCTGAAGAAGCAGCTGACCGACCTGCAGCTGGAGCTGGAGAGCGTGAAGGATCTCAAGGTGGAGAAGCTGCGTTTCCCTCGTGAACGGCAGTCTGAGAAGCTGCCAGCGCCTGTGATCGTGCGTCATGGGCAGGTTTTTCCGCTCTATGACGCGGAGGGCAGGCCGGCACCCGGGGTCACTCACGCCAGGTCGGCGGACGGAAATTCCACAGTGGTTCCTTTGGCGGGGATGGGGATGATGCCGGTGCGGGATGCGAAGAGGCTGAGGGAGTTTCTTCCCAGGCTGGCCCGAGGTGGGCGTTATCTGACGATCTATGTCTACCCGGACTCCTTCGCCACGATGCGCGAGCTGAAAAAGCTGATCTTCGAGCTGGGGCTCGAGTATGGTCTGGAGATCTGCGACGAGCATCGTGTGCTGGTGTTTGGCGCGAATGGAGCGAAGCCTGCGCCGCTTTAGTTCCCGAGCTCCAAGGTCAGGTGTCGAAGACTGAAGCGGATCTCACATTTCCAGGCGGGCGTCGGCGCAGAAGGCGTCGACATCGGCCTGGGTGGTGGCCCAGGAGCACATGAGGCGGGAGCCGCCGCCGATGAAGCTGTAGAACTGCCAGCCGCGTGATTTCAGGCCAGTCTTGAGCTTGTCGGGAAGGCGGGCGAAAACGGCGTTGGCATCGACGGGATAGAGAATCTGAACACCCGGGATTTTCCCCAGGTTGTCCGCCATCTGTCTGGCCAGGGAGTTGGCGCGCGCGGCATGGGCATGCCAGACGTTGTTGCTGAGAATGCGCAGCCACTGGGCGGAGATGAAGCGCATTTTGGAACAGAGCTGGCCAGCCTGCTTGCAGCGGTATTCAAAGTCACGGGCGAGGGCCTTGTCGAAGAAGACGACGGCCTCGGTCACGGCCATGCCGAGCTTGGTGCCGCCGCAGCAAAGTACGTCCACGCCGGCGCGCCAGGTGATCTCCGCCGGCGTGGCGGTGCCACCGGCGAGGGCGTTGAAGAACCTGGCTCCGTCCATGTGCACCTGCAGGCCGTGCTTTTTCGCGAGTTCACAGAGCCCTGCAATTTCACCAGGGCGGTAGACGGTGCCGAGTTCGGTGCTCTGGCTGAGGCTGAGTGCCCTGGGCCGGGGGTAATGCAGGTCGGTGCGGTGGGTGATGAGCCGTTCGACATCCGCAGGGTCGAGCTTGCCGAGCTGGGACTTCGCCGTGAGCAACTTGCTGCCATTGGAGAAGAACTCAGGCGCGCCGCATTCGTCGGTCTCCACATGGGAGAGGTCGCTGCAGATGACGCTGTGGTAGCTTTGGCAGAGGGAGGCCAGGGCGAGTGAGTTTGCGGCGGTGCCGTTGAAGACGAAGAACACTTCGCAGTCGGTTTCGAAGAACTCCCGGAAGCGTTCACAGGCCCGGGCGGTGATGGTATCTGCGCCGTAGCTGGGCTGGTAGCCTGCGTTCGCCTCCTCCAGGGCCTGCCAGGCCTCGGGGCAGATGCCTGAGGTGTTGTCAGAGGCGAAATGGTACCTGGGTTCAGTGTGCACGGGTTGTTTTTTCCAGGGGTTGAAGGAAGATCCACAGGCCGCAGGCCAGCAGGGTGAAGTCGCGGATGATGAGCTCGAGGTAGTTGCTCGCCGAGGCTTCATTGCCGCCGCCGAAGCAGCCGCAGCGGATGTCGGTGCCCCGCGACCAGGCGATGGCGATGGCGACGAGGAAAATCAGGAGGCTTGCGTTGAGAATGAGCAGGCCACCGCGCCTCCCCAGGCCGGTGATGACGGCGAGGCCGGCGAGGATTTCCAGCCAGGGCAGGAACATGGCGAGCATGGCGGCATAGGGGTCGGGCAGCAGGGCGAAGCTGCGGACGTCATCCAGGAACACCATGGGTTCGAGGGCCTTCATGGTTCCGGCATAGAGGAACAGTCCGCCGAAGAAGAGATGAAGGATTCTGTATAACCAGATCATGGGAGAGGGGTGCGGAATGTCGTCTGGAGAAAGGAGGAAGCAATCAGGGACGTGGGAGGAGGCGAAGCTGGCTGAGCAGGGTGAGCTGTACCCTGGCGCGGAGGAGGTTGTGATCGGGCTGAAACACCGGGTAGTAGCGGTCGCCTTCGAGGTGGTCGGTCAGGAAACGCAGCGCCTGTTCGTAGAGGATGGTTTCCGCGCCCAGCCGCAGGGATTTGACTTCAGCAGGGGCAAGCCAGTCCTGGGTGGCGGAAAGGTAGCCGGCTTGAAGGGCGGCCAGCCGGTCCGGGAGGAGTCTGACCCGGGAGAGGTCGGGTTCATCCTCGGCAGCCTCCGAGGTCATGGTGCGCACCAGGTCGCCAAAGTCGTGGGCGACATGGCCCGGCATGACGGTGTCCCAGTCGATGACGCAGAGGGGTTCCTGGCTTGCCTGGTCAAACAGCAGGTTGTTGAGCTTGGTATCGTTATGGACAGTGCGTAGAGGCAGACGTAGATCCTGAAGGGCCGTGGTGAGATGTTGAAGGGTCAGCAGGGCGCGGATTTCATCCTCGCAGGTTTGACGCCGGTTCACGGGGTCCGCGAGGAGGACCTGTTCGAAGCGGGTGAAGCGGCGGCGGGTGTCGTGGAAGCCTGGGATGGTTTCCCGCAGAGGCGGTCCGGGCAGGTCATCAAGCTGGCGTTGGAATTCACCGAAGGCGCGTGCCGCGGCTTCGATCTGGCGGAGGTCCGCAGCGGTGTCGAAGCTGACAGTTCCGGGGATGAAGTGCAGCATGCGCCAGGCATTTCCCCGGGTGTCGCGATGCAGGGAGGCCTGGGAGGGCGTGGTCAGCAGGCGGAGGAGGCGGCGTTCGCCGTCGGGCTGTTGAGACAGGCGTGAGGCGAGGTGGGTCGAGATGCGCTGCAGGTTTTCCATGACCGAATCCAGGTCGGGGAAGACATGCTCGTTGAGTCGTTGGAGCAGGAAGCGACGTTGGTTCGTCTCCACCCTGAAGGTTTGATGGATGTGGCCGCTGCCCCAAGGGAGAAGCCGGAGGATTTCCTGGTCAGGCAGGAAGGCCGAGGCGGCAGAGCGGGCGGTCGGGAAGGTTTCGTCCGGGGACGGGATCATCGGGGGCGCCGCATGATGGCCGGTTCCCGGGAGCATGCCACGTTGAGAATGCGGGAAGGTGCGGTTTTTTTGCTACCTGGCCGGCTGTGTCTGGGGCAGATTGGACCATGGCGCTGCCTGACCATGAAGCGATCGCGAAACGCATGACCCGTCTGGGGATCCGGGAGGATGACCTGGAGGAGGAGTTTGTGCGTGGCAGCGGGCCGGGCGGGCAGAAGATCAACAAGACGTCCTCGACGGTGGTGCTGCGGCATGTGCCGACGGGGCTGGAGGTGCGCTGCCAGAAGGAGCGTTCTCAGGTGATGAACCGCCACTGGGCGCGGGTGGAGCTTTGTGACCGCCTGGAGGCGGCCCTGCGCAATGCCAGGATGGAGGTGCAGCAGGAGCGGGAGAAGGTGCGGCGGCAGAACCGTCCCCGTCCGCGTGGCCTTAAAAAGCGGATTTTGAGCCAGAAACGGAACCGGGGTGAGGTGAAGAAAAACCGTGGGCGGGTCAGCGAGGACTGAGGCAGGCGTTTGAGTACTGCAATTCGCCCTCGCATTTCGCTCCGGCAGCGGTCATCATGCCAGCCATGTCCGACCGACGACATCCCACCTCCCGGCAGCGCCTTCGTCATGCGCTCATTTCTGCATGGCGCGGGGCGGATGAGGGACCGCTGATGAACCTGCCCGCGCAGTGCGTGGCGGATCTTGTCAGCAAGGTGATCGTTCAGGCGGGTCTGGGCGACCGGATGAAGCTGGAGGAAGTGCTGGCCGCGTGGCGTGAGATCGTGGGTGACTTTTTGTTCAACCACTCCAGGCCTGACAGCATCCAGAGGGGCGTGCTGACCGTCAGGGTGCTCCAGCCCACGGTGCATCATGCGCTTTCGGTGGAGCGTCTGCGCATTTTAAAGCGCCTTCAGTCATGCCTGAAAAATTCCGGCATCAAGGACATCCGTCTCAAACATGGCTGACCTGCATGGACTGGAATGACTGGCAGAGCATCCTGCGCTGGCGCGCCATCGAGGAGGGGGACGCGGACGGCGCCCTTCTTCATGAGGACCGTCGTCGTGAGGCAACGGCACGCACGCGGGCCGGGCTGGAGTTCGAGGAGGTGAAGGGGGATTCCCTGAATGCGCGTGAAGTCACCTTTCTGCTGCGCCGGGCACGTTGGCTGGAACAGGAGGTCGTGGGTTGCAACGGTCCACTGGTACGGGTGATTGACAGGCTCAACACCGTGATCGGGAGGCGTTCGTGGATCCTGGCCGGATGGCTGGCAGCGGTCGTGCTGGGTTATTGGCTGGCCGGGCTGGGCCAGGAGGCGGAGTTCAACCTGCTGGCGCTTCCTTTGGCTGGAGTACTGGCCTGGAACACCTTGATTGTCATCCTGGCCTTGTTCATGGAATTGCAGCCTGCCGGGAGGAACCCGTGGCTGGAGTGGCTGGCCCTGCGGCTGACGCCACCTCTGCCGGAACGCAACGGCTATGAAGTGGACCCGCCCACCGGCATGACGGTGGATCAGCGGTTTGCCCAGCTTGCCCAGGCTCCTGCGATCGAGCGCTGGCAGCGGCGGTTTCGTGCCTGGCTGCACATCGCGGCCGCGCTGCTCGCCCTGGGCAGCATTGTCGGGCTCTACGCGCGGGGCTGGTCGAAGGAATACAAGGCGGTCTGGGAAAGCACGCTGTTGAATGAAGCGCAGGCCCAGAAGTTCTTCGGCGGCCTGTTCCTTCCGGCGCAGGCTGTACTGAAACTTCCGGTGCCGCTGGATGAGATCCCCTCGATGCACCGGACCGGCGGAGTGGCGCAGAAGCCTTCCTTCGCGCTGCCCTGGATTCATCTTTATGCCGGCACGCTGCTGCTGATGGTGATCCTGCCTCGTGTGCTGCTGGCGGGGCTGACCGTGTGGCGAGCCCATGGCGTGCTGGCCCGCCGGATGCGTTCGCTGGGCTGGCAGGGGTATCTGATCCGGACCCTGAAGGCGGTCGAAGGAGGTCAGGAGGTCATCACGGTGCTGGTCCATGGCACGGAGGCGACGACGACTCACCGGGAGGTGTGGGCGCGAGGGGTGCGTGAGCGCTTTGGCCAGATGACCCAGCCTGAGTTCATCGCCATCCACCTAGGGGACGAGGATGACTTTGTCTCCCGATGGAGGCCTTCGCACGGCCGGGTGGTCATTGTGTTCAACCTCGCCACCACGCCGGAGCCGGAAGTGCAGCGTCGGCTGGTGCTGGATGTCAGCCGCGTTCTTGGCTCCTCCAGTCAACCGGCGGACCTGCTGGTGCTGCTGGATGCCACCAGCATCGGCAACCGCTGGTCGCCGGAAAAGCTGGCCGGTCGTGAAAAGCTCTGGACCGAGCTGCTGCAGGGCGCCGGGGCCGAGATCATCGTGGCCGCCCAGAGACATCGTGTTGGATGAGGCTGTGCTGCGCCGTTTCCATCTCACCTTTTTTCACTTTTCATGAATCTTCCCATCCGTCCTCGTCGCAATCGTCAGTCGGCCGCCATCCGCGACCTGGTTCGTGAGACCGACCTGACGCCCGGTCATCTGATTTACCCGCTGTTTCTCCAGGAGGGGTCTGAGAACACGCCGATCGAGGCCATGCCTGGCTGTCAGCGCTGGTGCGTGGAGGATCTGGTGAGGGAGGCGGGAGAGGCCCATGCCCTGGGAGTGCCGGCGGTGGTGCTGTTCCCGCGCATTCCTGATGAGCTGAAGACCCGCAGTGCTGAAGAGTGTCATCATGACGGCGGGCTGGTACCCCGGGCCATCCGTGCGCTGAAGGCGGTCCACCCGGGCCTGACGGTCATCACGGACGTGGCGCTCGATCCCTACAACAGCGACGGTCATGACGGCCTTGTCGCCGACGACGGACGCATTCTGAACGATGAAACCGTGGAGGTGCTCTGCCGCCAGGCGGTCTGTCATGCACGGGCCGGGGCGGACATCGTGGCACCGAGCGACATGATGGACGGGAGGGTGGCCGCGTTGCGCTCGGCGCTGGACGAGGCCGGGTTTAACCAAGTTTCGATCATGAGCTACACGGCGAAGTATGCGAGCGCCTACTACGGCCCCTTCCGCGGCGCGCTGGACTCGGCTCCCAAGGCCGGTGACAAGAAGACCTACCAGATGGATCCGGCGAACGTCCGCGAGGCGCTGCGCGAGGCGGCGCTGGACGAGGCCGAGGGTGCGGACATCCTGATGGTGAAGCCTGCGGGTCCCTATCTGGACATCATCGCCAGGATTCGCGAGGCGACGACGCTGCCGGTCGCGGCCTACCAGGTCAGCGGCGAGTACCTGATGATCAAGGCGGCGGCGGCCTCGGGCTGGCTGGATGAGGAGAAGGTCATGATGGAGTCGCTGCTCGGCATCCGTCGTGCGGGCGCTGACATGATCCTGACTTACTTTGCCAAGCAGGTGGCGCGGAAGATGGCGTGAGTTCAAGGCTTGGGCCGGTTGGCCAGAAGCTTTTGGAAATCCGCCAGGGCGCTCAGGATTTCCTCGCTGCGGGGACGGGGTGAGAGCTCCCAGACCAGGGGCACGCCGGCAGGAACAAGCGGCAGCAGGCGGGTGAAATCCACACCGCCGGTGCTCAATGGCACGCGGTGGTCGCGTGCGGGCCATTCCACATCATGGACATGGCAGCCGAGCAGTCTGGGGGCGGTTTCGCACAGGTAGATTTCATGGTCGAGCAGAGCCAGGTTGGCCTGGCGCTGGACATGGCCGAAGTCATGCCAGGCGCCGACCCAAGGGCAGTCCTGATACTCCTTGAGCAGAAGCGCCATCTCCCGCTGGTTGGGGATCTGTTCGTAATGGCTGCGGGTTTCGATACCCACCTTCACGCCCTGTTTTTCACATTCCGGGATGATGGCATCGAGGGCGGCGCGCACCCAGGACAGGTGCTTGTCCCGGGCCTTCTCGCGTTCGGTCACCAGCCTTAGCTTGGTTTCCGTGAATTGTTTGGAGTACAGCCCGCCGGCCTTGGCCAGTGCTTCGAGACGTGCGGTGTGTGACTTCATGCGGACGCTGCCCATGTGAAGAACCACACGGTCCGCACCGAAGCGGTTCGCCATCTCCAGGGTTTTCTGGGTGAGGTTGATGGCGCGTTCACGTTCCGAGGGCCTTGCCGAGGTGAACTCGAACACGTCCGGGGCGTCCATCGCGACTTCAACGGGCGGCGGGCAGAAGTTGTGCAGGCTGGAGACCCTGATCTCGCCTGCCTTCACCGCATCAAGCAGGCCCGGCAGAAGGG
This sequence comes from Prosthecobacter sp., assembly GCA_044345155.1. GTDB lineage: Bacteria > Verrucomicrobiota > Verrucomicrobiia > Verrucomicrobiales > Verrucomicrobiaceae > Prosthecobacter. The sequence continues at coordinate 60,823 of JBIJBP010000010.1, forward strand.
TGATCCTGGTGCCGTGGCTGATCTCGATCCATTCAAAGCCGAGTTCACGGGCCTCGCGGGCCACCTCGCGGCCATCCTGATGCCGCTGACTGTTCCAGCTGGTGGAGAGTGAAAGCATGACCTCGCCAGAAAGTCCGAAGCTCACTTGTCGATGATGTTCATCTCCTGGGCCGCAGGCATGGAGAGCGTCCAGGCGGTCTTGTCCGCCGAGGGGGCCTGTGAGCCCTGGTATTCGTAATGAAAGACCCGGTTTCCCTTTTCCCCCTTGGCCTCAGGCTTGGTGAACATGTCCACGACGAGCACGTGCTCGACCTCCTTAGGCACGTCCAGCCTCTTCACCTTCAACTGGATGCTGTTGCCGCCATTGCGCAGGCCGCCGGTGAGGAAAAGTCGGATGATGCTGTCGTTCACAAAATGCTCCTGGCCGTTGACGATCAGGGTGGTTTCGTAACCGATGGACTGCAGGGTGCAGCCGGTGATGTGATCCGGCACAGGCGCCAGGGGGGGCGGGGCGGGGGCTTTTCCCGGGGGGGTGAATTCCGGCAGGTCGAGGAAGTCGGGCGGTTCACCCGCCAGCAGCTTTGCCCGGCGCTCCGGCTGCGTGGAAAGCTGGATGAGCTTGCTGCTGTCGAATTTCCAGGCGCCGTTTTCGCGGAAGAACTTCAGCATCAGCAGGTTCTCGGGGATGACGTCCGGCGCGTCCCCCATGTTCACCTTGCCAAAGTAGAGCAGGTGGGCGGTGTCACCCACGGCCTGGGCTTCAAGCAGGCGCAGGCCGCGGGTTTCGGCCGGGGCCAGCATGGTGTCGAAGACGGACTTGGGAAAGGCGAGCCCCTGGCTGATGACCATGTTCCGGGTGATGACCTGGCGGTGCATCGTGATGGAGGAGGCCCAGTCCTTGGCGTCCCGGGCCTCCACGGCCGAACGCCAGCGGGCATAGGCCAGTTCAAGGGCTGGACGGACCTCCTCGCCGGATTGGGCGGGCAGGGAGGCGGCGCAGGTCAGGCAGGCGAGTACGAGCAACAGTGGCTGGCGGAGTGACATGACCTTCACAGTAACGGGGCAAGGCTTCGGGTGAAGCTGAATTTCCGCCGTTTGAAAAGCGGTCTCGCGGTCCATAAACGGACCGCCCCGGGCTGAAATCTGGGATTGCCATGAATCGGTCCGGTTTGTTAGGCTTCATCAATTCCGCTCCCCCCGGCGGATGGTCAGGCTGAAGTTCAACCTCTCACCCAAGATCATCGCCATGCTGACACCCGCAGACATTGCCGAACACGGAGAACGCCATGTGGAGCGCTGGCTCACCGAGCAGGGCTACC
>JBIJBP010000203.1:0-6846 GCA_044345155.1 Prosthecobacter sp.
GAGGACCGTCACCCCAGCCATTCGTCAGCAGGGCTCCGGCTTCCGCCGACCACTTTTCCTTTCCGGTCGCCGTGTCGATCGCTATCACATACTCCACCGCGTCACGGGAACCCATGGTGTAAAGCGTTCCGCCCACGATCGCATAGCCGGAATATCCCAGGCCCGCGTCCTCGTTCATCCAGACCTTTTTAGGACCGGCCTCCGGCCACTGCTTCAAAAGGCCGGTTTCAGGGCTGATGTCGGTACGATCGGCACCACGAAAGGTCGGCCAGTCAGCTGCCTGGGAAACGGCGGCCAGGAAGAAAAGCGAAGTGAAAGTGATTTTCATGAGGAATAACCAAAGAACGCACCATTCAGCCGCGCCTCGACATGAAAAGCCAGAAAAAAACAGCCCCGGCCTGGCCTGAGGCACCCGCTGATGCCCCCGGAATCAATCCGGTCCAGATTCGATTCAAGCCTGGACACTTCACCCAAAAGCAACCGGAGCCCGCAGCGTGAGCCGCGAGCCCCGGAAATGATCATGCATCCGGATGATGCCAGGTTCCCGCTGACAAGGCCTTACGGCACCGGGAAACGCTCGTTGATCCGGGCCACCTCGGCCTTGATCTCGTGAAGCACGGCGGCGTTGTCCTTGTTCTTCAAGGCACGGTCAATCCAGTCGGCGATGAGGACCATCTCCGCCTCCTTCATGCCCCGGGTGGTGACGGCCGGGGTGCCGATGCGGATGCCACCGCCCAGCGTGATCTTCTCGGTGTCGAACGGAATGCCGTTCTTGTTCACCGTGATGCCGGCATGATCGAGCGTTTCGCTGGCAACCTTGCCGTTAAGGCCGTTCGGCCGCAGGTCCACGAGCATGAGGTGGTTGTCCGTGCCGCCGCTGACGATGCGATAACCGAGTTCGGTGAGACGCGCGGCCAGGGCCTGGGCGTTTTTCACGATCTGTGCGGTGTAGTCCTTGAAATCAGGCTTCAGGCATTCGCCAAAGCACACCGCCTTGGCGGCGATGACGTGCATGAGCGGACCGCCCTGCACACCAGGGAACACCTGACTGTTGATCTTCTTGATCAGTTCCTCGCTGTTGGTGAGGATCATGCCGCCACGCGGACCGCGCAGGCTCTTGTGGGTGGTGGTCGTGACAAAATCCGCATGCTCCATCGGGCTCGGATGCGCTCCGCCCGCCACCAGGCCGGCAATGTGCGCCATGTCGACAAACAGGTAGGCGCCAACGCTTTTGGCGATCTCGCTCATCTTCTTGAAGTCGATGATGCGCGGATAGGCGCTGGCCCCTGCGGTGATCATTTTGGGCTTCTCACGCTGGGCGACCTCGGCAAGCTCGTCGTAGTCGATGCGCTCGTCCTTCTGGCTCACTCCATACTGGCAGAAGTTGTAGAAGCGTCCGGAAAAGTTCGCCGGATTGCCATGGGTCAGGTGACCGCCGTGGGCCAGGTTCATGCCGAGCACCTTGTCGCCCGGCTGCAGCACGCTGAAATAGACGGCGGCATTCGCCTGGGAACCGGAGTGGGGCTGCACATTGGCAAATTTCGCGCCAAAGAGCTCACAGGCACGGTCGATGGCGAGTTGCTCCACCTTGTCCACCTCCTCACACCCACCATACCAGCGCTTCGCCGGATAGCCTTCGGCATACTTGTTCGTCAGGCAGCTTCCCTGCGCCGCCATGACGGCACGCGAGGTGAAGTTCTCGCTCGCGATGAGCTCGATGTTGTTCTGCTGGCGATGCTGCTCGGCGTCAACGATGGCGGCGACGGCGGGATCGGAGGCGGCGAGGATGCTGAGGGGGTGGGCTTGCTTGTTCATTTTGGAGACTCGGCGGGCGTGGCGGCCGCCCGCAAAAGGTGTTTTCAACCAGGCGTCCACAATCTGCCTGGCGATTTCGACCGAAGTCGTCTTGCCGGCGAGACAAAGCACGTTGGAGGCATTGTGCTCGCGGGTGATGGCGGCGGTTTCAGGGTCATGCACCAGGCTGGCCTGGATGCCGGCATGACGGTTGGCGGTGATGCTCATGCCGATGCCCGTGGTGCAGACCAGGATGCCCGCATCCGCCCTGCCATCCAGCACCCGCGCAGCCACCAGCTCCGCGTAGTCTGGATAGTCCACGCTTTCCATGGTGAACACACCCACGTCCTCGACCCGGTAGCCACCTTCCAGCAGGTGGTTGAAAATGGCGTTCTTGAGGTCAAGGCCGCCGTGGTCGGAGGCAATGGCGAGAGTTTGAGGCAGGTCGGGCATGACTGGGCTCGTCACATGGGTCATGCAGCCCGGAAGGTCAAGGCGCAGCTTCCAGCGACTGCGCAACCGGTGATGATCATTGCCTGCTTCGCAGACAGGTTCAAAACAGCCCGTCCCAGCGCCATGGCGTCCGAATAGCGCATCGTCACCTGGTGCCAACCAAACGCCTTCCCTTGCCGCTCAAGGAACGCAGCTTCGCCAAACAGGCATCGAGCAACCAAGGTTCACGCGAACCTTCACGCTAAGCCTGCCAGTCGTTTTTTCACCATGACCATAAACCGGCCATTGAGGCCTCTTTCGCTGGATGTGTCCAAAAGAACACATTTATCCGCGATGGTTAGATAAATAGCCTCATCGGGTGGCAGTTTAAGGGGCTCAGTTTTTAATGTAACGTTTGAATTACTTTTTAATAACCCAATTAAACCCAAACTGACGCCCCTCAATGAACAGAAGATTGATGATAGCCGAGGAGTCGCCCAACACCTATGCTTCGACTGAGTTCAGCCACACAACAGGTCAATAAGGTCATGTATTATTCTCTGAATGTCACCTTAATGCGTTGTTTTCCAGTGTTATACAATCTGTTTTGGCCAGCCAAAAGTCTCCAAAATCTAACGGTCATTAAACGCAGAATGTTCTGATGATTCACGGTCTTGTGACGCTTGAGTCACCCTTCAAAAACGCAACACTCCAGGTTCAGCGAGATTAAAACCCACCATTACTCCTCACCCCCTCTTTTACATCTCCCTCAAGTCACAAAGTAACGGTATAATTACCTTTTTTAAGTTACTTTTTGCCTTTAGAAGCAGCTCCTTCGCTTCATTGAAAAGAACTGGCGTTACCTCTGCGCTTCTCTCAATCCCCTGCCTCCAAGCGGAACCGCCTCCAAAAACCATAACTTCACCTCGAGCATGGTCGCCGCATTTTAAGACGCCACCAGCCTCTCATTGTCCATACCGTAGGCCGATCTTCAGGGACCCATTGTCGTCTAAGTTTGTCCGAACCTTTGAACTTTTCCAAACTCAGAAAAGGTTGTTCTAACTGCGCAGATGCTCATATTCCTTATTTTTGCGTTACAATTACAACCCTCAAAAGTTCTACTCGAAACTCGCCAGAAAAGCTCGTTTAACAAGACTACTGACAAGGAAGGGCGGCTTCGGAGCGAGAATAAGCCAGACACGAAGGGCAGCAAAACCATGCGCACCCTGGAACAACCTCGCCTGAGGAACGAGCGGCTTTTGTGTGCTGACTGAATGCTGAATTCATCCAATCTTTCTGCCCAAACTCCCCTGCCCGCCAAGCCCACCAGACGCCCCCCCCTGGTTCAGGGGCTTGTCATGAAGGCCCAACTTTGAGTTCTGAAGGGCAGAAAGATCAAGGGTAGAAAGATTTCTCCAAGCCCCTGTGCCATGCCAACAGCCCCAACAGCTTGATGAGACATCCATCTCACCCGGGATACACACCCATTCGGCGCTCCTTCCTAGTGTCAGATCAGTCCAATTTTTCTGCCCCCAATCTTTCTGCCCAACATCCCCGTGTCCGCCAAGCCCACCAGACGCCCCCCCTGGTTCAGGGGCTTGTCATCAAGGCCCAACTTTGAGTTCTGAAGGGCAGAAAGATCAAGGGTAGAAAGATTTCTGCAAGCCCCTGTGCCATGCCAACAGCCCCAACAGCTTGATGAGACATCCATCTCACCCGGGATACACACCCATTCGGCGCTCCTTCCTAGTGTCAGATCAGTCCAATTTTTCTGCCCCCAATCTTTCTGCCCAACATCCCCGTGTCCGCCAAGCCCACCAGACGCCCCCTGACTCAGCGGCTTGTCATGAAGGCCCAAGTTTGAGTTCTGATGGGCAGAAAGATCAAGGGTAAAAAGATTTCTCCGAGTCCCTGTTGCCAACGACCACGGCACCTTGAAAGGGCAATATGGAGTCTGCCTTGGGCGGCGAACTCCTCGTTCAATGCCCATGCTGAACGGGGTGCCATGCTCGAAAAACGCGCCAAGGAGCACAAGAACAAGGCATCAGAAGGCCCATAAGCTTTTCCAATTGCTGGCAGGCGCTTCAGAAAGCCCCGCCAAACCAAACCATCAGCCGATGAAACCTCATCCTCCCGAAGATCCTGCCCTCAAGATGCCACGGCCGGGGACAGCTGTTCCTTGGGTTCTTTGCCGAAAAGGCGACTTGTGAGGCACACCAGGTCATCCACCGCCAGGTAGCAGAGGGGCACCAGGAAAAGCGTGATGACGGTCGCGAACAAGCTGCCGTAGCCCATTGCCACGGAAACTGGCGTGAGGAACTGGGCATGGGTGCTCTGGGCTCCGTTGCTGAAGAAAAACGGCAGCATCCTCGCCAGCCAGGTGCCATCAAAAATCAGCGGCACCAGGCCGAAGAAAGTGGTGATCTGCGTCAGGAAAATCGCCCGGAAACGAAGCACGCCCCCCCGTTGAACCGCCTCGCGGAGCGGCAGGCCGCCGGCCTTGAGGTCGTTGATCTCGTCCACGAGCACCAGGGTGTCGTTCACGACCACCCCGCAGACGCCCAAGATGCCAAAAAAGCTCATGATGCTGACGGGCAGGCCGTGGAACTGATGTCCGATCACTGCGCCGACAACGCCGAAAGGAACCACCAGGAGCACGATCAGCGGCTGGGAGTAGCTTTTGAAGGGGATGGCCATGAGTGCATACATGGCCGCGATGACCATGAGGAAGGAGACCAGCACCCTGCCCTGGCTCTCCCTCTGATAACGGGCCTCGCCTTCAAAGGTCCAGCGGATGTGACCGTGGTCGGCCAGCAGTTCATCAAGGAAGGCCGTGAGTTCGGCGCGCAGCGCGGCGATGTCGATGCTGCCCTTGTCGGCATCGGCCGAGATGTTCAGGGCCCGGCGGCGATCGACGCGCTTGATGCTGGTGAAGCTCTTGACGACCTTGGCCTCCGCCACGCGGCTGAAAGGCACCTCCAGGCCGCCGGCGGTGCGGACACGCATGGTGTCGAGAGTGGCCAGGTTCTGCCTGTCCTCCCGGGGCATGCGCAGCATGACCTTCACCTCGTTGCGACCGCGCTGGATGCGCTGGACTTCATCGCCATAAAACGACTGCCGGACCTGGCGGGCAAGGTCGGTGACGGTGATGCCAAACTGCTGCGCCTCAGGCTTGAGGCGGAGCTGGATCTCATTGCGGCCGGAGTCGAGAGAGTCGTTGATGTCAAAGAGCGCCGGATAGGTGGCGAGCTTTTCCTTGATCTTCTCCGACATGGCCAGCAGCTCCTTCGGATCGGTACCGGTGAGCTGAATGTCCACGGGGTCACCGCCGCGCATGATCTCGGCCCGGAAAGTCAGTTCCTCGGCCCCGACGATGTTGCCGATGCGCTTCCGCCACTCGTTGGACATCTCGACCGTGTTGGCGTCGATGCTGCGCTCCTCCGGGCCGTAGGTCTCCATGATCACGCCGCCGATGTGGCTTCCCGACCCGCTTGAGGAGCTGCCGCCGCGTGAGGAGATCGTGGTGCCGATGCTGGAGACGACATGCTTGACCACGCTGCGGCCGTCCGGCCCCACGTACTCCTTCTGCATCTCGCAGGCGATGTCGTAGATGCGCTCAATGTGCCTTTCCGTGACCTCCACCGGCGTGCCGTCCAGCATGCTCAGGCGGCATTCGATGCGTTCGCTGGGCACGCGCGGGAAGTAGGTGGTCGAGATGCGTCCGCTGGCGTAGAGGCCGGCGATGACCGCCAGCCCGCCAAAGAGCAGGGCGAGCACGGTGTAGCAATGTTTGACGCTCAGCCGGATGGCCGGGGCGTAAACCGTGCGGACAAACCATTGCAGGGCGGAGTCGGACACCCGGTGCACCGGCGCCAGCATGTCGCCCGCCCGTCCGAGGAAGGGATGCGCAAGATGGCTGGGCAGGATGAGCTTGGTCTCCAGCAGCGCGATGAGCATCACGGCGATGAAGATGAGCGCGATGGGCTTGAACATGGAGCCCCAGTCCGAAGAGTCGACGGCCATCGGCAGGAAGGCGATCACCGTGGTAAGGACGCCGAAGGTGATGGGAACGGCCATTCTCCTCGTGCCGGCGATGGCGGCCTCAAGCGGCGTCAGCCCCTCGGACTTGCGCAGATGGTCGCAGTGCTCGGAGATGACGATGGCGTCATCCACCACGATGCCCAGCACGAGGATGAAGCCCATGAGTGAGGACAGGTTGATGGAGATGTCCATGTAGGGCATCAGCGCGATGGCGCCCATGAAGCTCATGACCATGCCGACACCGACCCAGATGACGGCCTCCATGCGCAGAAACAGGCCCACGCAGATGAAGACCAGGATGAGGCAGCTTTGGGCGTTCTGCAGCAGCAGGTCGATGCGGCCCTTGACGATCTTCGAGCGGTCGTTCCAGTAGTCCAGGCGAACGCCGCCCGGCAGCTTGCGATTGGTCTCGTCGATGTAGGCCTTCACGCGTTCGCCGATGGTGATGGCGTTCTGGTTGCCTTCACGCATGACGCTGATCATCACGCAGCGGCGTCCGTTCAGCCTCGTCACCAGCGGGTTTTCCGTGAAGCCGTCGATGATCTTCGCGATCTCGCCCAGCAGGACCTTGCTGCCGTC
>JBIJBP010000083.1:0-22273 GCA_044345155.1 Prosthecobacter sp.
AGCCTTTCGCTCATCTTGCGGAGCAAGACGGCGACGATGCTAGCGCGCATCGGCAGTCGTCAGGGCATCGTGACGGGCGAAGCAAAGTAGCCATCTCGCTCCGTCGAGATGAGCCTGGGGGGCATCGTGGGGATGGGTGTTTAAGGAGTTCGAAAGCTTGCGTGTCTGCGCCAGCTTTTCGCTCATCTTGCGGAGCAAGATGGCGACGATGCTAGCGCGCATCGGCAGTCGTCAGGGCATCGTGACGGGCGAAGCAAAGTAGCCATCTCGCTCCGTCGAGATGAGCCTGGGGGGCATCGCGGGGATGGGTGTTTAGGGAGTTCGAAGGCTTGGCGTGTCTGCGCCAGCCTTTCGCTCATCTTGCGGAGCAAGACGGCGACGATGCTAGCGCGCATCGGCAGTCGTCAGGGCATCGAGACGGGCGAAGCAAAGTCGCCATCTCGCTCCGTCGAGATGAGCCTGGGGGGCATCGTTGGGATGGGTGTTTAAGGAGTTCGAAAGCTTGCGTGTCTGCGCCAGCGTGTTGCTCATCTTGCGGAGCAAGATGGCGACGATGCTAGCGCGCATCGGCAGCTGTCAGGGCATCGTGACACCCGCCTAACAAAAAACCCCTGCAGCATGACGCGGCAGGGGTTTGAGAGACGGGGTGATTGAAGGAGCCTGGAGTGGTCAGCCAACGATCTCAAAGACGGCCTCGACTTCCACGGCGGCGCCGGTGGGCAGCTGGGCGAAGCCGAGGGCGCTGCGGGCATGGTAGCCGTCGCCATCTTTGCCGAAGATGACGTGCAGGAGGTCGGAGCAGCCGTTGATGACCAGGTGCTGGTCGGTGAACTCCAGGGTGGAATTGACGCAGCCGAGCACCTTGATGACGCGCAGGCCGTCGAGGGTGCCGTGGGTGTTCCAGACGGAGCGCAGGATTTTTTCCGCGCAGTTGCGGGCGGCCTTGTAGCCGTCGTCCACCGTCAGGTCGGCGCCGAGCTTGCCCTTGAGGTCGCTGACATGGCCGGAAGTGATGAGCTGGTTGCCCGAGCGGATGCAGAGGTTGAGATATCCGGGAGTCTGCTTTTCAAAGGTGATTCCCTGGGCTTCGGCGTTCTTTTGGTAGGACATGGGGTAAAAAGGGGGACCATCAACGCTTCGGCGGGTGCAAATCTACAAAATGCCTGGATAAAGGCGGAAAAAGCCGGGGTGGCGGCCGGAAAACAGGGCTGAGAAGCCGCTTGCCAAACAGGGGCACGCCCCCATATTCGCGCCCCCTTATGGACATCCTGATTGGAATTCTCACGGTGGTCGAAGTCATCGTCTGCCTCCTCCTCATCCTCATCGTTCTCATGCAGCGCCCCCGCCAGGAGGGCCTGGGTGCGTCCTTTGGTGATTCCGCCATGACCCAGCTGGTGGGTGCGCAGACCACCAACGTGCTTCAGAAGGGGACCGTTTATCTGGCCGTGACCCTTTTCGTCCTGACGCTCTCCCTGGCCGTGCTGACCACTCGCAAGCAGGTGGCCAAGGCAGGGACCAAGGTCTTTGACGAGCCGCCTCCGCCTCCTGCCGCCCCGGCAACCCCGGCCCCTGCGGCTGCGACGCCTGCGGCTCCGGCGGCTCCGGCGGATGCCAAGAAGGCAGCAGATGAGAAAAAAGCTCCGGCTTCTACCCCTGCGGCCCCCGCTCCTGCCAAGGCTGATGACAAGGCAGGTGCTGCCAAGACCGAAGCACCCAAGCCCGCTCCGGCCGTTCCTGCCATGAAGGAGCCCGGTGAGGCCAAGCCTGCGGCGGCCCCAGCTCCAGCGCCTGCTGCTCCAGCGACCCCGGCGGCTCCAGCTCCGGCAGCAGAGCCTAAAAAGCCCTGATTTCCCCGTCCTTCGCAGGTTCATTTTGCGAAGGACTTCTTGTTTCAAGAGATAGCCTGACCTGCCATGCCCGGCGGATTGCTCCAACCCCCGCCCAAGCATCTGCGCCAGTGGTTTATGCTGGCGCTGGGGGGCCTGATGATGGCGGCCGCCATCGTTCCTTCCCTGGGCGCTGAGTTCATCCGCTGCCAGCTGGCCGATGGTTTTGATTTTCCCGTCGGCAAACCCAATGCCGACGGCTACTACAAGTCACGCGGCTACTGGCCGAACGGACACCTGGGTGAGGACTGGAACGGCCGAGGAGGTGGCAACAGCGACCTCGGTGCACCGATCTACTCCACCGCCAGGGGCGTGGTGATCATTTCAGAAAACGTCGGGGTGGGCTGGGGAAACTGTGTGATCGTACGTCATCCCTATCGTGACGAGACAGGCAAGATCAACATGGTGGACAGTCTTTACGCGCATCTGCATCAGCGCGTGGTCAAGGTGGGGCAGGTGGTCGAGAAGGGCCAGCTGGTGGGCTCCATGGGCAGCAACAACGGCATGTATTTCGTTCATCTCCACTTTGAGATGCGGAAGAACCTGCGGATTGGCATGAACCGCAGCCAGTTTGCGCGGGACAACAGCAATTACTACAGTCCGACCGACTTCATCAACAAGCATCGGGTGTTGCAGACCAGCTTTACCAAATACCCTGTTCCGACCGGTCTTTTTGCCCCGTATGGCCGAGCTCTGGCGGATGCTCGCAGCGATGGCGGCGCCATCATCCAGGTGCCCACGCTTCCCAGCGCGGACCGTTCCAGGCTACCTGCGGCCGGTCCTTCGGATGATGACGAGGACTTCTGGAGCAAGCTCAGGAGCCGTCTCAAGGAAGGCAAGCTGACGCCGGGGGCTCCGCCAAACTAGGCCCGTTCTCAAAATGTCCTTCCGACTTCCGGCGGCGGACGAGACCCATTGGCTGCGTCATTCGCTCGTCAGCTATCTATGGTTCCAATAGCCGCCTCGCTTACGGTCATTTCAGGCAGTCTTTTTGAGAAAGGGTCCCGGCCGGCCTTACTTCGCGCGGGGTTCTGCGGCTGGTGCAACAGGCAGGCTGGCCGACCTGGCCCAGATGCCTGATTTCGCCTGACGTGCCTTTTGATCCAGGGTCTTCAGTTCGGCCAGATAGCCGGCCTGGTCACGGTGGTCGTCCGGCAGCTCGGTCATCAGGCTGCCGACCCTGGCGTAGCCTCGCCGAACCAGGAGGTCGGCCAGATAGACGGGCCCCTGGGGCTGCTGGACCTTGATAACGGCGTAGTAGCGGACGGTGTTGGGGACGCGTTCCCAGCGGGTGAGGACATTGAAGTGGTTGTCCTTCAGAAGCTGGCTGACATAGAGCGCGGCATCCTTGCCAGTTTCGACCACATCCTTCTCGGAAACCTGGAACCAGCGTCCCTGTTCCGCCACCCGCTGGGGGTGGTCCATGCTCATCTCCAGGGCGTCGACGTAATAAAGGACGAAGACATATTCCTCATTGCCGTAGCGGATCCGCAGGGTGTCCGCCTCATTGGCGCTGCTGTCCACCAGGGCGGGAGAGGGCAGGATTTGAAACTTTTCCACGGTCGGCCTCGGCACGCCGCCCTCGTCGGGCCTGCTGTAGCCTGGAATGCCGGCCATGGGAATCTTCAGCGCCGGCTGCGGGGCGGGACGGCGTTCGCGCATGATCACGCCGGCCAGCACCACCACCAGCAGAAGCATGAAGGTGATGGCGAGGTTGAGCAGGGCGGTGCGGAAAGGCATGGGATGACCGGTGGAAAATGTCCTGGATTACGGCCCTTGCTCAAGTCATTAACTGAAGTTGAGCATTTTTGAGCCGTGAACGGCCTCTTGCTTCCTCCGTGGCTTCCGCTAAACGCTGGCGTCATGTCCCTCGAATCCGACCGCGCCGAACTCGCCCAGATCCTCCGCACCAAATCCGTCAAGACCGGCAGGTTCACCCTCGCCTCCGGCAAGGAGAGCGACCTGTATGTGGACTGCCGGGTGACGACGCTGGACGCCCGCGGCGCCGTGCTGGTGGGGCGTGTGCTGCATGACCTGCTGCGCAAGGAGGAGGCAGCCCGGGGCATTGCCGTGGGTTCCCTGGGGGGGCTGACCATGGGGGCGGATCCCATCACGCTGGCCGTGGCGATTTCCTCCAGCCTGGCTGGTGATGAGACGCCGGTGCAGGCCTTTGTGGTGCGCAAGGAGCCCAAGGGCCATGGCCGCGGCAAGCGCATCGAAGGCAATTTCAACCCTGGCCAACCGGTGGTTGTGGTAGATGATGTGATCACCACGGGTGAATCGACTCTGAAGGCCATCCAGGCGATTGAAGAAGAGGGTGGCAAGGTGGCCTTCGCCCTCATCCTGGTGGATCGCCAGGAAGGCGGCCGTGAAAACATTGAAGGCAAGGGCTACCCGGTGGTCGCGGCCTACACGCGTTCGGATTTGGTCGGCTGAAGCCTGGGTCAGAGGGGCTTTTCCATCCGAAAATCGTCCATGACAAAGCCGCTGCCGATGTCCGTGCAGATGTCTTCGATGAACTGAAAGCCGGCTCTCTGGTAGGCCCGGATGGCGGGTGAGTTGGCCTTGTTCACCCGCAGCTGCAACCGCTGGCAGCCCAGCTCCCGGGCACGTTCCGCCGCCCAGTCCAGGGCGGCTGCACCGATCCCCTGGCCGTGCATTTCTGGAAGCAGGTAGAGCTTGTTGATGAAGCAGATGTCGGTGTCCGGATATTTTTCAAAGGACAGGTAGCCCGACGGCCCATGACCTGCGGCTTCGATGAGTGCAAACCAGGTGCTGCGGAGTTCCATCTCACGCGCCATGGCGGAGGGATGATACCAGACTGAAAGCATGTAATCGATCTGGGCTGGGCTGATGATGCCTGGATAGACGGCCGGCCAGATGCGGTGGGCGAGCTTCTGCACCACGGGCAGTTCCTGGGCGCCGATGCGGCGGATGCGGCAGGCGGCCACGGGATGCCTTGCCGCCCTGCCTAGCTGTGCGGCGGTCCAGGTCAGCGCAGCCTGCCACTGGTCGAGGTCGTCAGCGGGTGAAAGGGCGGCCAGCTTTTCGGCTATTTCATCACGCCGTGGCTCACACAGGTTTTCTTCACGCATCTGGCGGATGTCGGGCGGGAACTCCAGCTCAGGCAGGATTTCCCGGGCCAGGTATCCACAGGCCCAGGCACGCCAGGTCCGCAGTTCCTTGTCCGGCTCGACCATGCGGGTGGCCAGGTGCTGCCAGTGGCGTCGTGGATTGCCGATGAACTGCCCTGAAGGCCGGTGCAGCAGGATCCAGGCGAGCGCCTGGTAGGGCAGGGGGTGCTCTCTGAGCACGGATTCATCAAGCCTCAGGGGGCAGCTCAGGGCCCGGTTCAGGGCCAGGATGCTCCTGGCGGGCAGGCCCTCCTGCCACAGGGACTGGGCGTAATGAAGACAGGCTTGGTAAAAGGCTGCGTTGCGGGTTTTTCCAAAGGCGGTGATTTCCGCCGCCTGATGCACCCGGTCGATGACGGGCAGGAACGGGTGCGATGGGTTGACCCAGGCCATGATGGTCAGGCATCGTCTTCAGCCCATTCTTCCATGAGCCGCGCCAGCCTGCGCTTCAGAGTGACCTTGGCGGTGGCGGACATGCGGTCGATGAAAAGCACGCCATTGAGGTGGTCGATCTCATGCTGAAAGGCGCGGGCCAGGAGGCCATCGGTCTCCCAGACCTGGGTTTCTCCCTCCAGGGTCTGGAAGCTGACCTTCACGGAGATGCTGCGGCGGATGTCGCCACGCAGGCGGGGGAAGCTGAGGCAGCCTTCTTCGCCGATTTCCTTGTCCTTGCCCAGTTCGATCCTGGGATTGAGAAAGATCACGGGCATGTGCGCGACCATGTCGGCCTCCTGGCCGTTGATGCGCAGGAAGCTGATGCACTCGGGATTGTGGGAGACATCAATGACGGCGAGTTGCACGTCCTGGGCGACCTGGGGAGCGGCGAGGCCGACGCCGTTGGCGGCGTGCATGGTCTCGATCATGTCTTCGGAAAGCTTGCGCACCTCCGGTGTGACGGTGGTGATGTCACGGCATTTGGCGCGAAGGACGGGCTCGGGATAACGAACGATTTTCAGGACCATGGCAGATATCAGGGGGTTGCACGGCTTTGTCCCGGCTTCCAGCCCAAAAGCATGATTCAGGGCTGTTCCAGGAACCGGTCCTTCCACTCGGGGCGAGGCAGCCAGCAGGCCTGGCGTTTGCCAAAGAGGCGATAGCGGTTCCTTGAAATAAGGTCATAGACGGCGTCACGCCAGGTGCGGGGGATGATCCTCAGCAGTCGGAGCCAGGAATGGGGCGGGCCCATCAGTCCGGCCAGCTCCAGGGCCGCGTCACTTTTTTCCAGAGCACCTCCAGGGGTGAGCAGCAGCATGGTGCCCGGGTGATCGGGATCGAGTCCGTGCTGACTGTAGAGCTGTCTGCCGGTTTCCGACTGGATGGGGCAGAAATGAACCAGGCCCCGTCGATCATGAGCGAGCACCCATTGGACGGTGTGGTCGCAGAGATGGCAGACACCGTCAAAGAGCAGCAGGTGACGGGATTCAGTCGGCATGAAGCGGCGAGGTCGTTCGGGCGGCTGGGGACAGCCAGAACAGGTAGCCCAGCATCAGCAGGCCGCCAAATCCAAGCGTAACCCCCCAGGTCTGCGGATGGGAGGCGGGCTCTGAAAGGCGTGACCAGATGTCTGCAAGCAGGGGCAGGGGATGGCTGACGATGTCCCAGCTGTTCCAGCGCAGGAAACGTCCGAGGTAGATGCCGAAACCGCACAACATCATGCATGTCCCGGCGAAGCACCATCCCATGCGCGTGGATGTCCGGCGGGCAATCCAGGCCTGGACAAGGTGAAGAGACTGAAAACCCATCCACAGGGACACGAGGGCGAAGGAGAGGATCATCAGCAGGTCATACCAGAGAGGAACGCCGGCTCGTGCCCTCAGATGGATCAGGTCGGTCAGCACATAAGGTGAGTTTGGGAAGAACAGAAGCCAGCTGGAAATGAGGGGAAGGCCGAGACTCCAGCGGCCTGCCCGGGATGAAGAATGCAGCAGAAGGGCGAGGCCCAGGGGGATGGCCGCCAGGAAAAGGTTCCAGCCCAGGAACACGAACTGGAGGTTTCCCGCCGTGGAAATGCGGAATCCCAGGATCGCCAGGCACCAGGTGCAGGCGGCGGCGGTCACGGCAAGAAGGTTGATCACGGGCATAGGCAGCGGTCAGACCGCATGGCCATCCAAAAGTTCGATCGGGGGTGGGGACCTCGTCCAGAAAGAGGCGGCAGGCAGGCCACACGCAACTTTCCGGACGGATTTTGAGCTGGCTTGTCAGTCGTTGTCGAAGTCCACGTTGCCGGACAGGATGGACTGAAGCTTGGCGGACGGGTCCGTGGGTGCCAGGGGAATCTGGGGCAGCATGAAGTAGCCAACGCCGACATGGTTGCCAGCTTCGGGAACGATCAGGCCCTGGAACTTGACTGTGCGCTTGACCTCCTTGGGGTTCACTTTGGTGGTGGTGGTCACGTCATCATTTTCCAGGACAAAGCTGCCGCTGAACACGCCTGTCTTCAGGGCGCCGCTGACCTTGGTGGCCCCCTGGGGGACGGCCAGCAGCTTGATGGCGCTCTTGCTGTTGATGGCGATCTGCGGCGCATCGACCAGGGCCGTTGGCACGTTTGCTTCGGTGAAGGCGAGGCTGGCGTTGTCATTGATGTCGGAGGGACTCGCCACCTGCAGCAGCACGCCGGGGACCGCATAGAAGCCGCCGAAGGCGTCCAGGGCCACCGGAGTGGTCGCGGCCGGTGTGTCGTCAAGCCCGAAGCCTCCCCGGTAGGTGCGCGTGTTGGTGGCGGTGCCGACGACGGCTGTGGCGGGCGGACGGACCCAGTCAAAGTCAAAGCTGGCGTCCTCATCCAGGGTGTTGTCACTGAAGTCGAGGTCGGCCCCCTTGGTGATCTTCAGAAGGCCCTGGATCGATCCCTTGCGTGCCGTGGAGTAGAGAGTCTGGTGAAGCAGAACTTCACCGTCAGGGCCGATGAAGGTGGCACAGGTGATCTTCTCGTCATCGGCCGTTCGTCCGGCGATGGTGAGCGCGCCCTTGTTGCTGACGGTGAATGAACCGAAGCCGGTTCCCTGCGGGATGTCCTTGTCGGTCAGCAGCAGGCTGCCGGAGGGCAGGCGGATGCCGAAGTTGTAGAGGCCTGTGTAGGGGGTGATGGTGGTTCCCGCCTTCCAGCCCAGCACATCGGCGCTGACGGGACCTGCGGAGTTGACGGAGGTGATCGTCGCATTCTCCAGCCGGTCCTTGCTGTCAGGCTTGATTTCAAAGGCCAGGGTCAGGGGAGGGGCGATGCCTTTCCGGGGAATGACAATCGTGGCGCCGAAGGGAGCCTTGGCCACGGGGGGATCCACACTGTTGTCGATGTCGAAGTTCAGGTTGCCCTTGATCGCCGTCTTCACGCCCGCCAGGGTCAGGCTTCCGGAGAAGGAGCCATTGGTTGTCACCATGAAGTCCAGCCGGCCGCCGGCGCTGCCATTGATCGAGGCTTCGCGTTCCACCAGGCCGGTGTAGCTGCCATTCAGGCCCGTGGGCATGTCCACGATCCTGAAGGTTGCATCCTCCAGGGCAGGATCCGGCTTGATGCCGTTCGTCGCCCCCAGGAGAACCGTGTAGGTTCCGGGCTTGGTCGGGCGGCCGCTGATCACTCCGGTCTTGGTGTCGAGCTTGAGACCTGCGGGAAGGTTTCTGGCAACGTAAGCGGTGGCGGTGTTGTTTGCAGCAGGGGCGGTCAGGATCTGATACTGATAAAAGGCTCCGACGACTCCATTCGGCATGTTTTGCACAGGGTTGACGACGGGCGCGGCTCCAAACACCTTCAGTGCGGTGGTTCCTCCAACCACCATGCCGCCAGGGCCGGTGACTTCGCAGAAATAGGTGTCAATGTCGGCTGCCTGCAGGTTGGAGAGGCTCAAGGTCTTGGTCGTCGCGCCGCTGGCGTTTGTTCCAAGGGCGCCGCCGACTTTTTTCCAGAGATAGCTCAGTCCGTTGCCAGCGGCGTTGACGGTGATCTTGACGGCGGTGGTTTGCCTGGCGGCCAGGGTGCGGGCCGGGGAAAAGTCCTCCACCACACCGAGCTGGGCGGTATCACTCAGGGCGGTTCCGGTCGGCTTGGTGCCATTGCGGTATTGCACGGTGTAGGCGCCCGCGTCCTTCAGCTGGGCGCTCCACAGGTAGAAGGGGTTGGCAATCGCATCGCTGATGGGGCCGTTGTTTTTGCGCCATACCAGGCTCAGCGGCGGGGTGCCGGTGGCTGCCGAGGTGAAGGAGACCGGAGCGCCAACCTTGACCATGACCGAGACAGCTCCGGATCCCAGTGAACCCGGCGGCTGAGGCTGGGTGGTGATGGTGGGATCCTTGGTGGCATTGCCGGTCAGCTTGACGGTGAACTGTGGCGTGACGAGATCGCTGCTGAAGAGGGTGAGCAGTGCGTTTCGAGGTCCTCCCTCCCTCGGCTTGAACTGCACCACCAGGTTGGTGAAGGCATTGCGGGAGGCCTCCTTGGCCGGCTTTGTCGTGATGATAAAGTCTGCGGCGTGAAGTCCGCTGATGGTGGCGGCGATGTTTTTGAGGGTGTTGATACCGACGTTTTTGAGCCGGATGGTCTGGTTGACGGGAGCGCCTCCAAAGGCTGCCGTGCCAAAGTCCAGGGTGGAAACCCCGCTGACAAGCGGGGTGTCCACCGGATGTTCGACGACCAGCTTGGCGGGCAGGTCAGCGATCCGGGGTTCATTGCCCACCAGGGAGTCCGCAGCGGCGAACAGCAGGCTGGTGCCCAGGCCTGCCAGGCTGCCTGGTTCAGACGAGCGATCCCCCGACACAAGGTCGATGAGCATGAAGGTGCCTGCCGTGGTGCCGTCGGAAACCCAGACTTCGCGTCCATGGACGCCATCGTCCGCCGTGAAGCAGACGACATCGCCGACGACGGTCAGGTTCTGAATGTCGGCATCTCCCGGGCCTGTGACCAGGCCGGTTCGGCCCGAGGTGCTGACGAGGGTGGTGCCGCCGGTGGACCCATTGCTGACCCAGAGCTCCCTGCCGTTGGTGCCGTCGTCCGCGATGAAGAACAGCTTGCCATTCGCATTCCGCAGGTCGGTTGGATCGGAGCCCAGGGTGCCGCCGTTGCCATCGCTGGTCGTGCGCACGTCTTTCAGCAGCGTGGCGTTTCCGGCCCCCGTGCTCTTCCAGACCTCCCGGCCGGTTTTTTCATCATCAGCAACGAAATAGAGCGCGTTGTTGCCAACAAGGGTGAGGTAGGAAGGAAGGCCGGGGTCGATGGAGTGGTTGGGGCCTGCAACCACATCCTTGACCACCACCGCGCCGTTCACCGGGTCGCTCATCCAGAGTTCACGACCGGTCGCCTGGGCGGCGGTGAGACCACTGCCGCTGCCGGTGGCTGCGAAATAAAGGCGGGCTGAGGTGCCTGTGGGCGGCATGACCACAAACTCCTCGGGATTCGAGCTGCTGGGGCCAACGCTGATGTCCTTGACAAGAGTGGTGTTGCCCGGCGTGCCGTCTGTCTTCCAGAGTTCACGGGCGTTTCCGGCCGTGCTGGCGGCAAAATAAACCGTGTTGTTGACCGCCGCGAACGGCCCTGGGGAGGAGGGCGCTGTTCCTTCATTGATTTCGAGAAGCTGAATCGTGCCGCCGTTGGTGCCGTTGGAGACCCACAGCTCGTCATTGCTTCCTGAACTGCGCGCGGAGAAGTAGAGGATGCCCTGGTGCCAGAAGAGGTTTTCGGGATTGCAGCCCTCCACGGGGTTGATGTCCTTCACGAGGCTGACGGTGACCCCATCACTGATGTATAGCTCGCGGTTGTCGTCCGAAGACTGTGCGGTGAAAAACACCCGGCCGTCGTTTGTCGGCGTGAAATGCAAGGGATCGCTGCCTGTGGCGCCCGGATAAATGTCGCTGATGCGCGCGGTATTTCCGGCGAGATCCGTCACCCAGACCTCCCGGCCTTCATCATCAGTGACGGCTGAGAAGATGACCCGGCCGTCGCTGAGCTCTGTGAAATCTCTGGCGTAGGAGCCGCCGGTGCCCGTGCGGAACTTATGCACACGGCCAGTTCCCGATGACTGGCCGTTTGTTTTCCAAAGCTCGTCTTCTCCCAGCAGGAAGTACAACTGCGAGCCGACCAGGACGGGGGAACGGAAGTTGAAAGGGGTGGTGGTGTCCGCCGAGAAATCCTTGATCTGGGTCACCGTCACTCCGTCCGTCCGCCACAGGCTCAGCTTCCCCTCGGAGTCCTGCTTGGTGAACACGACAAGGCCCGGGGAGATCTGCCTGAAATTGTCCAGGATCGAGCCTTCGGCACCGGGTGTCAGGTCAGCGAGCAGCAGGGTGCCGGTGATGGTGCCGTCACTGGTGAAAAGCTCGATGCCAATGTCCGAGTTGTTGTTGGCGGTGAAGATGACGCGATAGGGCCTGTCAAGATTCCTCACGCTGTCGATGATGGGGGTGAGGTTGTCGATCTGGGCGTCATCGACTCCGGCGAACAGGTCTGTCACCAGGGTGGCGTTCTTGAGGCCGGTGGTACCATTCATCACCCACAGCTCCCTGCCGTTTTCCGGCGTGGTGGCTGTGAAATAGAATTGTCCGCCCCTGGCCGGATCCGTGCCGGAGAGCCTGAAGTTCCTTGGGTCGGATCCGCCCGCGTCGGGCACGATGTCTTTCACAAGCTCCACAGTGGTCAGGTCGGTCCTGAAGATCTCACGGCCGACAAGGCTGGGCTCGGCTCCCTCGGAAAGGACGGCAGCCCCGTTGGCGCTGAAATAGTAATATCCCGCAAAGGAGGTCAGGTTGGCGACATCGGAACTGGTGGAGCCCGGGAACAGATCTGCCAGCAGCTGGGTGCCGCCGCTGGTCCCGTTACTTTTCCAGAGTTCAACGCCGTTTTCGGGCGTCATTTCATTGTTGTCAGGGTCCGAACCGTCGTAGGCGCTGAACAGCAGGGTGCCGCCGGCATTGAAAAGGCGGTCGATGGATGAGTTTCCACCGGAGTCCGCATTGATGTCCTTGACCATGCTGAGATTCACCGTGCTGCCGCTGGCCGTGGCCTTCCAGAGCTCCAGTCCGTTGACCGGGTCATAACCTTGGAAGAACAGGGTGCCGTTGACGTCGGTGAGCTTGTCCGGCCCAGCGGGTGGGTTGGGATAGCCGCTGGAACTTCCCACGCGCCTCGTGTTGGCAGCGGTTCCATCACTGACCCAGAGGTCACGTTTGCCCGTGCCGTCCACGGCGCTGAAATAGAGGAGGTTGCCTGATGCCGTCAGTTTCTGAGGCGTTGAACTGGCGGAACCTGGCAGAAGATCCTTGATGAGCACGGGAGTTGAGCCGGGGCTGGCTGCCAGCGTGGTGCCGTCATCCGCACCGGAGATGCCGTTTTGACCGGCAAAAAGGGTGACGACGCCTGCTGTCGTCACGGCGCGCAGCGTGTGGTTGCCCGTGTCCGGAACATAGATCACATTGTTACGGAAGGCGGGCCTGCCTGGTGAGTTGAAGCTGGCGGCCGTGCCGCTGCCATTCGTGCTGCCGGACACTCCGTCCTGACCTGCAAGAGTGGTGACGACGCCGGCAGAAGTCACCCTGCGCAGCACCTGGTTGCCAGTGTCGGAGACATAAATGTTAGCTCCTGTCGCATCCGTCACGACACCGCGGAGGCCGTTGAAGCGTGCTGCGGCGCCGTTGCCATTCTGGCTTCCCAGGCTGCCTGGGCTGCCGGCGAGGGTCGTCACTGTACCACCCGGAGTCACTCTCCGGAGGGTGTGGTTGCCTGTGTCGGCGACATACAGGAAGGTGTTTGCCGGATCAATGGTGATGCCCTGGGGATTGTTGAAGCGGGCGAGCGGACCGATCCCATCTGCCGAGCCGCTGGTGCTGTTGGTCGGATCCCCCGCCACCGGGCCCATGGTCACCGCCACGATTTCCGCCGCTGTTGGCGTTGCGGGGGTGAATGTGATGATGAGCCGGCGGATGGTGTTGTTGCCGGAGTCGGCCACATACACTTCGGACCCATCATTTTTGACGGCGAGGCCCCGGGGAAAACGAAAGCGTGCATTCGCGCCGGTTCCCGCAGCGTTGCCCTGAACCCCGGCTGCACCGGCGATGGTGGTGACGATGCCCGCCTGGTTGATCCTGCGGATGGTGTGGTTGCCCGTGTCCGCGACATAAATGACGCCGTTCAGATCCACGACAATGCCCTCGGGAGATGAAAATCTGGCGGACATGCCGGCGGCGTTGGTGCTGCCCGAAACACCGGGCGTGCCTGCGACGATGGACACAGCACCTGCCGGTGTGATCTTGCGGATCACATGGTTGCCCGTGTCCGCCACATACATGTTGCCGCTGCTGTCCATGACGGCAGTGGCGGGCGATTTAAAGCTGGAGGGCACGGAAAGCGTCCACAGCTCAGACCCTGCCACCGGATCATCCGCCGCAATGAACAGACGACCTGCGGCCAGCGCCAGCCCACCGGGTTCGCTGCTGGCGGGCGGGGCGTTGGTGTTGAGATCCTCCACCAGCTGTACCAGCTGCCCGGGTGCCTGCTGAAAGGCCAGCAGCGTCATTAGGCCGGCAATCCTAAGAGAAGGGGGGAAGGTTTTCATAGTATGTAAACACAGCGTATTGACACGGTAGAAAGAAGGCAATTCTAAAAATCGCCAGCCCTTGTTCCCTTGGACGGCGTCCCAGCCCACCCTGCTCAATGTGTTGTTAGACTCTTCCCGTGACTCCGTCCTTGCCCGGCCCGGTTTCCCCTGCATAGACGCCGCCCTCATGTCCCGCTCCTACAACCTCGCAGTCCTCCCCGGCGACGGCATCGGCCCCGAAGTCATGGCCGAGGCACTTCGCGTCCTCGACACCGTCGCCAGCCGCTCCGGCATCAGCTTCAACTACCACCACGAGCTCGTCGGTGGCGCCGCCATTGACGCCGTCGGCAAGGCGCTGCCGGAAAAGACCGTCCAGACCTGCGAGCAGGCCGATGCCATCCTCTTTGGCTCCGTCGGCGGCCCAAAGTGGGAGAAGCTGCCCCCCAATGAGCAGCCGGAGCGCGGCGCCCTGCTGCCCCTGCGCAAGCACTTCGGCCTCTTTGCCAACCTGCGCCCCGGCATCTGCTACCCCGCTCTCACCAGCTCCTCCCCCGTCCGCGCCGACCTCGTTGAGGGCGGCTTTGACGTGCTCTGCGTCCGTGAGCTGACCGGCGGCATGTATTTCGGCCAGCCGAAAAGCCGTACCACCCTGCCTGACGGAGACATCGAGGTGATCGACACCATGGTCTACAAGAAGAGCGAGATCGTCCGCATCGCCCATGTCGCCTTCAAGGCCGCCCAGCTCCGTCGCAAGCATGTGACCAGCGTCGACAAGGCCAACGTGCTCACCAACTCCGTCCTCTGGCGTGAGACGATGGTCGAGGTTTCGAAGGAGTATCCCGACGTGACGCTCGCCCACCTCTATGTGGACAACGCCGCCATGCAGCTCATCAAGGCCCCCCGCAGCTTCGACGTGCTGGTGACGGAAAACTTGTTCGGCGACATCCTCAGCGATGAGATGGCGATGATCGCTGGCTCCCTGGGCATGCTGGCCAGCGCCAGCCTCGGCAAGCCGAAGGGCGACGGCCTCTACTTCGGCCTCTTCGAGCCCAGCGGCGGCACGGCCCCGGACATCGCCGGCCTCGGCGTCGCCAACCCGATCGCCCAGATTCTCTCCTCCGCCCTGCTTCTGCGCTTTGCCCTGGGGCTGGAAGCCGAGGCCGTGGCCATTGAATCCGCCGTCAAGAAGGTCATCGACGCCGGTCTGCGCACCGGGGACATCTTCAGTGGCGCGCCCGGCACCCGCAAGGTCAACACCCGTGAGATGGGTGACGCGATCATCGCGGCCCTCTGATTCAAGCACTGACTTTCATCGGCGGCGGCAGGCGGAAGACGCCTTCCGCCGCTTTTTTTCGCATCAGCCCCGGTCTCAGCGCTCCTCCACCCAGCGCGGGGCTGGATAGCTGCCGAGGATCTGCACCTTGGAGCCCTGGCCGTTGAGCTCGTGAATGGCCTCCTGAAGCGTGGCGTCCTCGTGATGCCCGCTGATTTCCAGAAAGAAGCAGGCCTGGGCCTCGGCATTGTCCGCAGGCAAGGGGCGGTTTTCAATCTGGCGCACGTTGACATTCCGGCGTGCAAACACCTGCAGCACCTCAAGCAGGGCGCCCACGCGGTCCGTGGCATGGACCATGAGCATGGTGTTGTCATTGCCGCTCGGGCCACCACTGCGCCTGCCCAGGATGATGAACCGTGCCCGGCTGGAGATTTCCCGGGGGCTGGCGGCGATGACCTTCAGCTCGTGAAGCTCTGCCCCGAGCGGTGTGCCGAGGGCGGCGGCTCCCTTTTCCGTCTCGGCATGGGTGGCGGCCAGGCTGGAGGAGGCGCTTTCGACCAGCCGGGCTCCGGGGAAACGCTGCCCGAGCCAGGTGCGGCAGGGGGCGAGCATCTGCGGATGGCCGTAGATGGCGGCGGGCGGTGATTCGTCGTCCTGGGCCATCACCACGGTTTCCAGCTTCCAAAGGATCTCGGCATAGATCTGCAGCTGCGAATCGACGAGGTGGTCCAGCGTGTGATGCACGGCTCCCTCGGTGCTGTGTTCAATCGGCAGAACCGCGTAGTCCACTTCGCGTGAGGCAACACGGTCAAAGGCGCCTTCAATGGTTTCCTCGGCGATGTATTCGACGCTGTTGCCAAACTTGTGTACGGCGACCTGATGCGTCCAGGATCCGGCAGGGCCGAGGTAGGCGATCTTCAGGCTGTCCTCCAGGGCCAGCGCGGCGCTCATGATCTCGCGAAAGATGGACCGGATGGCCTTTTCGGTGAGCTTGCCGTGCTGGTTGGCGTTGATCTGGCAGAGCTTGCGCAGCAGCGCCTCCTCACGGCAGGGCACATAGATGTCGAGGCCGGCCCTCTTTTTAACCTCGGCCACCTGCAGGACCAGATCGGCGCGCTGGTTGAGCAGGCGGATGAGCTGCTCGTCAATGGCGTCAATCCCGGTGCGGATGGCCTGCAGGTCCAGGCTGGCCGGGCTCGCCGCAGGATCCTGGGAACCGGGGGATGGAGGCGAGTCTGACATGCTGCGGGGGGTTACTCGGCGGCGGGGGCGTCGGCTGCCTCTGGTGCGGCGTCGGCCTCGGCAGGTTCAGCCTGGGGCTGCGGCTCCAGGGAGAGCTGGGTTTCCTCGGGGGCGGCGTTGCCCGGCTGTTCTTCAGGAGCCGTGGGAAGCTTCACCCGGCGCAGTTCCTGGGAGTTGGGCAGCTCATCGAGGTTCTTGACGGCAAAGTGGTCGAGGAAGGATTCCGTGGTGCCGTAGAGCAGCGGTTTGCCAGGCAGCTCGGCACGGCCTTCGATCTTGATCAGGCCGCGGTCCACGAGCTGCTGAACCATGGCATCCACGCTGACGCCGCGCACGGCTTCGATGCCCGCCTTGGTGATCGGCTGACGGTAGGCGATGATCGCCAGGGTCTCCAGCGCGGGCTGGCTCAGGCGCTGGACCTTTTTTCCAGGGAACAGGGCACGACACCATTCGGCGTAGTCAGCCTTGGCGCAGAGACGCCAGCCGTGCGGACGTTCGGCGATGGTGAAAGCCCGGCCGTCCTTTTCATAGTGGGCGATGAGGCTGTCGATTGCTTCGCGGATGGACAGCTCGTCCACCGCCAGCAGCGCCTCCACATAGGACGGGATTTCGGCGGGGTCGTTCGCCGCCTCCTTGATGTCCTTCGCCGTCTCCTTCACCGCCGTGGCCATCTGCGTCAGCGGCAGAGGTTCCTGGGTGGCAAAGAGGAGGGATTCAACAATGGCGGTCAGTTCCATGAGCAGCTGGGAAAAAGCGGGTTGGCACCCAAAGCAAGCCCGCCGGGGGAGTCAAGGCGGCTTCCTGAACCTAAAGTGCCCGCCCTTGCCTGCCGAATGCAAGCTTATCGTGAGATCGGCCGGGGGCTGAACGTTGGTTGGCTTCCATGAAATTCGCCCTGTCCCTGCTGTTCCTGGTCACGATTTCCTTTGCCGCCGAGGCTCCGGCCCAGAAGGCCGCTCCGAAAAAGGCCCCCGCCACCGCCGTCAAGCCCAAGGCCGCCAAGAAGGTCTATCCCAAAAATCCGCCCCCCACGGTGGCCAATTTCAAATACGGGCCGCATGAGCGGAACGTCCTGGACTTCTGGAAGGCGGCCTCCGACAAGCCGGCCCCGCTTCTCTTCTTCATCCACGGCGGCGGCTGGATGGGCGGTGACAAGGCGGGCATCGCCGTTGAGCCCTTCCTGAAGGAGGGCATCTCCGTCGTCTCCATCAACTACCGCTACATCTCCCAGGCCCAGGACGTGGTGCCGCCGGTGAAGGCGCCGCTTCATGACGCCGCCCTCGCCCTCCAGACCGTGCGCAGCAAGGCGGCGGAATGGAACATCGACAAGGTGCGCATCGGCGCCAGCGGCGGCTCCGCCGGGGCCTGCAGCAGCCTCTGGCTGGCCTTCCATCCGGACATGGCCGATCCGAAGAGCAGCGACCTCGTGGCGCGTGAGTCGACGCGCCTTTTCTGCGCCGCGGTCAACGGCGCCCAGACGACGCTGGACCCGCAGCAAATGAAGGAATGGACGCCGAACAGCCGCTACGGCGGGCATGCCTTCCTGAAAAAGGAGGATTACAAGGACTTCGCCGCCTTCCTCGCCGCCCGTGAAAAGATCCTGCCCTGGATCGCTGAATACTCGCCCTACGCCCTGGTCAGCTCCGATGACCCGCCGGTTTACTTGAACTACAGCGCCCCGCCCGCCCTGGGCCAGGAGCAGAAGGACCCGACCCACACGGCCAACTTTGGCGTGAAGCTCCAGGAGCATTGCAAGGCCAGCGGGGTTGTCTGCGAACTCTTCTATCCCGGCGTGACCGACGTGAAGTCGAAATCGTCTGTGGAATACCTCATCGCGACGCTGAAGAAGCCCTGAGGCAGGCCTAACGGCATGTTCTTCAACAGCCTGCCCGTCAGGAGGAGGCTCCCGCGCCAATCGTGATGCGTTTGGCCGGGATGGGGGACTCGACGATGCCCTCGGCGGTCTCCTGCTTCAGCCGCAGCTGGCCGCAGGCGGCGGAGATGTCATGGCCTTTTTCCAGGCGCAGGGTCGCGGTGACGCCGCCCGCCTCCAGCACGTCCCGGAAGGCGATGCACTGCTCCTCTGCGGGCCGCGCCCAGGGCAGGCCATCGACGGTGTTGTAGGGGATCAGGTTGACCCGGGCGTCGATGGCCCGCGCGCGCCTGGCCAGAAGCCGCGCCTGTTCCAGCATGTCGTTGACGCCCTCGATGAGGATGTATTCCAGCGTGATGCGCTGCTTGCGCTTCGAGCGCCAGTATTGCAGGGCCTCGAACAGCTCGGCGATGTTGTGCTTTTGGTTCACCGGCATGATCCGCTCGCGCACCTCGTCGCTGGCCCCGTGCAGGGAGATCGCCAGCCGGATCTGCAGAGGAAAGTCCGCCAGCCTGCGGATCTGCGGCGCCAGGCCGCTGGTGCTAACCGTCATGTGACGCGCCCCGATGCCGATGCCCCAGTCCGCGTTCAGGATCTCGATGGCGCGCGTGAGGTTGCTGAAGTTGGCCAGCGGCTCTCCCATGCCCATGAACACCAGGTTGTCCACACGGTCTGCCGCCATGGCCTCCGCCTGGACAACCTGTTCGACGATCTCCGCCGCTGTCAGGTTGCGGGTGAAGCCGGCCAGGCCGCTGGCGCAGAACTTGCAGTCGTAGGCGCAGCCGACCTGGCTGGAGACGCAGAGCGTGAGGCGGTCGGACCGTCCTCCATAGAGAGCCGGGTTGGCCGGGATCAGGACCGTCTCCACGTAACGCCCGTCCTGCAGCTTCAGCAGCAGCTTGCGCGTGGTGTCCGCCGAGCCGGTGACCTGCGAGAGCGTCATGCTGCGGGTGACAAACCTCTCCGCCAGGGCCTGGCGAAGGTTCTTGGAGAGGCTCGACATCGCCTCGATGCTCACCGCCCGCTTTTTGAAGACCCACTCGACGATCTGCCGGGCGCGGAACGCCGGTTCACCCAGGGCGGCCACGGCTTCCGTCACCTCCTCGGGCTTCAACCCCAGAAGGCAGGGCAGGGGCGTGGGCTTTTCCTCGGGCATTCCTTCACGGGGTTCGGTCACTCGGCGTGGAAGGCCCGCACGACCTCCTTCACCCTCGGGACGTTGTTCTTGTCACGTGTGAACAGGATCTTGCGTTCGTGATAATACTTGGTCAGGCCGTTGGGCAGTGAGTAAAGCCACTCCTCGTCATTGTTCCGGCGCTCAAACGGCACGCCCACCCACTCAAAGACCTGGCGCCCGTCCATGCCCGGCTTGATGCGGCTGAAGTGGATGTCCGAATACTTCATCGCGTACCTCGTGCTGGACTGCAGAAAGTGGGAGGTGGCCTCGACCGCCTCGCTGACAGGATAACCAAAACTGAGGATGTAGTAGGCCAGGATCAGGGAGGGCAGGCCGACGAAGGCCAGGGGAGTGAACAGATACCAGTTTTTGCGAAGCATGGGCGTCTCGGTGGTTGACCCGGCAGACTTCCGCAGCCGCAGGGGCGTCGCAAGAGGCAATTCTTCCGCCTCTCAAACCAGGACCACCCAAGGTTTAAGGTGGCAAAACCCGCCCGCCCGGCTAAGGACTGCGCCCCATTCCGCCCTCAGAACCATGCAAAACACGCCTGCCGCCCCCGAACCGACCGAGTCCGAGCTTCTGCAAGTCCGCCGTCACAAGCTGGACGAACTGCAGAAACGCGGCGTCGCGGCCTTTGGCGGCAAGTTCGAGGTCTCCCATGACCCCGGCGCCCTCAAGGCGGACTTTGCCGAGGGGCTCGACGTGCGCGTCGCCGGCCGCATCCTTTCCCGCCGCGTGATGGGCAAGGCCACCTTCTTTGATCTCGGCGACATCTCCGGCCGCATCCAGTGCTACCTCAGCAAGAGCGACGTCGGCGACGAGGCCTACGCGCTGTTCAACGACCTGGTGGACATCGGTGACTTCGCCGGCGTCACCGGTCAGACCTTCGTCACCAAGAAGGGCGAGCGCTCCATCCATGTGAAGCAGCTCACGCCCCTCTCCAAGGCCCTGCGCCCGCTGCCGGACAAGTGGCACGGCGTCACGGACCGTGAGATCAAGTACCGCCAGCGATACCTCGACCTCATCTCCAACGACCGCAGCCGCGAAGTCTTCGTCACCCGCAGCCGCATGGTCGCGGAAATCCGCAATTACCTGCACAACAGCAGCTTCCTGGAAGTGGAGACCCCGATGATGCAGGACGTGCCCGGTGGTGCCGCCGCGCGCCCCTTTGAGACCCACTTCAACGCGCTCGATCAGAAGATGTTCCTGCGCATCGCCCCGGAGCTTTACCTGAAGCGCCTGCTCGTCGGCGGCTTCAACCGCGTGTTTGAGCTGAACCGCAACTTCCGCAATGAAGGCGTGAGCCGCCGCCACAATCCGGAGTTCACCATGCTCGAGGCCTACTGGGCCTACGCTGACTTCGAGCAGATGGCCGACCTGGTCGAAGGCATGATCTGCCACCTCGCCGAGAAGTTCTGCGGCGGGCTCAAAGTTCGGCGCCCAAGAATCGGCGATTGCGTAGCCGCATTGGTCAAAGCCGTTGACGTGGTTTCACAGCAGGAAGGAAATGCTGATTTTCCCACAGAAACCTGGAAGCCGTTGCAGCATCAGCTCAACCTATGGCGGATCAACATCGATCAGGAAAATGCTATTGCTACTATGTCGGCTGCTCGATCAGCTTTGAATGAGTTCAAGGGAGCGTGTGGCAACCAACAAGCTGTCAACGACATTGAAAAAGTCTTGCCGATATTCGAAGAACTCGAACAACCACATTATATCGACCTCACCCGTCCCTGGAGGCGAGCCCCCTACCGCGAGCTGGTGAAGGGCGCCGCCGGCGAGGACTGGTTCACCCTCAGCAAGGCCGCCAAGGTCGAGCGCGCCCAGAGCCTTGGCGTGCAGGAGATCCACATCAACGAGGAGCACTACGAGCTCGACCAGAAGGTCTTTGAGAAGCTTGTGGAGGAGAAGAGCTTCAACCCGCTCTTCGTCACCCACTGCCCGAAGGAGCTGGTGCCGCTGGCCAAGCAGAACACGGAGGACCCCTCTGTCGTTGATGTCTATGAGCTGGTCATCAACGGCCAGGAGATCAGCCCCGGCTACTCCGAGCTCAACGACCCCGTCGTCCAGCGTGAACGCCTGGAGCACCAGGCCGGCGAGGAGACGCAGAAGATCGACGAGGAGTTCCTGCTCGCCCTTGAGCATGGCATGCCGCCCGCCGGCGGCATCGGTGTCGGCATCGACCGACTCATCATGATGCTCACCGGCGCGGAGAGCATCCGCGATGTCGTGCTCTTCCCGCAGCTGAAGCGCAAGGAGTCCTGACCCTTTCCCCACCCGCCATGCCGACACCCATTCTTCAGACCGACACCGGCCCTCTCATGCACAAGGCCGTCGAGGAGGCCGCGCGGCTGCTGCGTGCCGGCGAGGTGGTGGCGCTGCCCACCGAAACCGTCTACGGCCTGGCTGCCGACGCGCTCAACCCGCAGGCGGTGGCCAAGGTCTTCGAGGCCAAGGAGCGGCCGAGCTTCGACCCGCTCATCGTCCACCTGCCTAACAAAAAGATGCTCGAAGAGGTCGCGGACATCCCCGAGTCCGTGCGGCCGGTCATCCAGAAGCTCACCGAGAAGATGTGGCCGGGCCCCCTGACCCTGGTCCTGCCCAAGAAGCCCTGCGTGCCCGACATCGTCACCGCCGGCCTGCCCAGCGTGGCGGTGCGCGTCAGCAAAAACGCCATCTTCCGCCGCGTGGCCGAGTCCCTCGGACGTCCCATCGCGGCGCCAAGCGCCAACCGTTTCGGCTCCATCAGCCCGACCTCCGCCGGCGCGGTCGCTGCGGAGCTGGATGACCGCATCCCGCTGATCGTTGACGGCGGCGCCTGCCTCTGCGGCCTGGAAAGCACGATCATCAAGGTCGAGCCAGGCTCGCCCAAGCCCATCATCACCATCCTGCGCCCCGGCCCGGTCACGCCCGAGGACCTGAAGCCCTACGGCCGGGTGAAGCACGCCAGCCGTACGGTCGTTGACGAGGCCACCGAGGCGCCCGGCCAGCTCGCCAGCCATTATGCGCCCAGGACGCCGCTGCGCCTTCTCAGCAGCCCTGAGGATTTCAAGCCGGAGCCTGGAAAGCGCTACGCCCTCATGAGCTACCGGGGCGACGCCTCCGACGGCTATGTCGGCCTCACCGACTGGGTGCACGTGCAGATCCTGAGCCCTGGCAAGGGCAAGCTGCC
>JBIJBP010000204.1:0-6768 GCA_044345155.1 Prosthecobacter sp.
AGGTGAAGCCATCAGCATTGCGTTCTCCAAAGTCACAGCCAAAGACGCCATGGGTTGGTTTGCCTCTTGTGGTTATAGTATTATTTAAATTGCTCTAAGCAGCGGAGGTTAAATTCAGCCACCATTAATGGAATACTTTCAACTTTGAAGTGCGACTACTCGGCGTGAGTAATGGACCTCGTTGGGTGTCCGGTGGCCGAGACGCTTACGGGGCCGGTTGTTGAGGATTGCGGCGAGGCGATTTCACTGCTACTGGGTGAATTCTGCCAGGCCGGTGGCTTTGGGCAGATACTGTCTGAGCAGCCGATGGGGGTTCTCATTGTTCCCGCGTTCCCAGGCGTGGTGCGGCGTGGCAAAGTAGGAGTCGATCTTCAGTCCGGCTTCAATCTTCGCTTAGTCGTGGAACTCGCAGCCGTTGTCTGCAGTGATGGTCCTGACAGGGTGGGCTTCCTGGCTGAGCAGGGAGATGGTCCTGGCCTGGCCTGAGGTGCCTGACTGCTTGGGCGCTCGCCAGGCTTTTGTTTAGTGGGCCGACTTCGCAGCCACCTCGGCGGGCTTGGAAAGCACCTGCTGGAGAGGCTTCGGATACAGGCCAAGCACAAGGATGGCGAGTGCCAGGACGACGGTACAAGCCTTGGTGATGGTGCCGAGCTTCAAGGGCTCGGAGGCCGGGGAGGCCTCGGGGCTGTGAATGGCCAGGATGGTGCGGAAATAGTAGTAGAAACCGGCGGCTGCACCAATGGCGGCGCAGACAAGGGCACCCCAGTAGGCCTGATCCACCAAGCTCAGGAAGACGAACAGCTTGCCCATGAAACCTGCGGTCAAAGGCAGGCCGGCAAGGCTGGCGAGAGCGATGGTCATGGCGAGGCCGAGAACGGGGCTGCGTTTGGCAAGGCCGCGGAAGTCGCGGATGTCTTCACCACCACCGTTCAGGCGGAGAATGGCGAGTACGAGAAAGCCAAGAACCGTCATGGGCAGGTAGGTGGCCAGGTAGAAGGCGACAATGCCGCTGGAGGACATGCCGGAGCGGGTGGAGTCATCGCAGGCCAGGGCCAGAAGCAGATAACCCGCATGGCTGATGCTGGAGTAGCCGAGCAGCCGCTTCACGCTCTGCTGGTAGATGGCGGGCAGGCTGCCGAGAAGGACCGTGAGTGAGCCAAGGATCAGGAGCAGGCCCTTGATTTCCGGCCCGATGGCCGAGTGTTCGACCAGCAGGGCGTCGACGGTGCGGGTCAGCACCACAAAACCGGCGGCTTTGGAACCGACCGAGAGGAAGGTGGTCACCGGAATGGGAGCGCCCTGATAAACATCGGGCACCCAGCTTTGAAAGGGAGCCGCAGCGACCTTGAAGCCAAGGCCGGCCAGCAGGAAGGCCGCGCCAAGAAGGACGGGCGCCTTGGCGATGCCAGGCTTGGCCAGGGCGGCTGCGATGCCTTGGAAGCTGAGAGAACCGGTGGTGCCGTAAATCCAGGCGATGCCGAAAACCAGGATGCCCGTGCTGAGCGCGCCAAGGATGAGGTATTTCACGCCGGCCTCCAGGGCGAGGCTGCTTTTTCGGGCAAAGGCGACGAGGACGTAGAAGGAGACAGTGACGAGTTCGAGGGCGACAAAGACCGTCACCAGGTCCTGGGCGGCGGCCATCCACATCATGCCGGCGCAGACGATGAGAGGCAGGCTGAACATTTCCGTGAGCCGTCCTTCCAGGGTGTATTTGCCCAGGTAGGGCGCGCATTCATGCGTGAGCCAGAGCACGAGCAGGGTGATGACCAGGAAGAAGCCCTTGTAGAAAAGGGCCAGCTGATCCAGCTGCATCCAGGGGCGGCAGAAGGCGGGCAGGCTGTCCGGGGAATGGCTGGCGGCCGTGAAGAAGAGGACAAGCGCGAGGGCGGTGCCGCCGATGCTGGCCGCAGCAATGGTGCGGCGGCTGACCTGGGGCACGAAGGCCTCGACCAGCAGCAGCGCGAGGCCGAGGATGGCGAGGAAGGCTTCGATGGTGAAGACGGACATGGGGGAGGGATCAGTGGGTGGCTCCGGCGGCGGCCTTGGCGGCTCCGTGAACGGCGGTGCTGGCGGCTTCGGTGACCGAAGCGAGATCGGTTTTCAAAAGGCCGAGGAGCAGCCAGGGGCAGCAGCCCGCCACCAGCAGGACGGCGGCGAGCAGGATCATCGGCACGCGCTGGGCGATTGCGGGGTCGGTCATGAAGAGACCGGTGCTGGCGCTGCCCTGAAAGATGCTGCGGTAGGCGCGCAGCATGTAGACAGCGGACATCACGACGCCCCAGAGGGCCAGGACGACCGTCCATTGCAGAGGGCCGAAGCTGTCGGTGCCGAACTGGGTGAAGCTGCCGATGAAGATCATGACCTCACCTGCGAAGTTGGCCAGCCCGGGCAGGCCGATGGAGGCGAAGGCGCCAAAGGCAAACAGGACGGTGAAGACCGGAGCGTGGGCGCCGAGGCCTCCCAGTTTGGCGAGTTCAAGCGTGCCCAGCTGGCTGCGAAGCCTGCCGGCGAGCGCGAACAGCAGGGCGATGCTGACGCCGTGGGCGAACATCAGCAAAACCGCGCCTCGCAGGGCGATCTCCGTGCCGGCGGCGAGGCCGAGGAAGATGTATCCCATGTGCATCACGGAGGAACTGGCGAGCACATCATCGAGGCGCTTCTGGTGGATGGTCACAAAGCCCATGACGAGGATGTTGCCCAGGAGCATGAACAGCAGCGCCTGATGCACCCAGGGTGCCTGGAATCCCTGGGGAAGCAGGGGAAGGGCGATGCGGAAGAGACCGTAGAGGCCGAATTTTTTCAGCACACCGCTGTGCAGCATCGCCACGGGAGTCGGGGCGGAGGCATAGGCGGGAGCCGCCCAGGAATGGAGAGGGAAAAGGCTGACGAGCGTGCCGAAGCCAAGCAGCAGGACAAAGGCGATGCTGGCCTGTTTGGCGGCAGGCAGGGGGGTGGCGGCGGCCTGGGCCTTCAGGGCGGTGAGGTCAAAGGTCAGTTTTTCACCGCCGCTGTATTCAAGGACCAGCCAGGCAAGGCCGGCGAGCAGGATGAGGCTGCCTGCGCCGAGGTAAACCGTGGTCTTCCAGGCAACGGCCTTGCGATGTTCATCATCGCCGTGGCCATGGAGGGCAATCATCAGCAGGGTCGGAATGAGCGCCAGTTCATGGAAGGCGTAGAGGAAGAAGACGTCCGTGCAAAGGAAGGCTCCGAAAGCACCGGCGGCGATCAGAAGGGAGGCGATGTAGTAGATGCCCGGTTTTTCGGGGCTGATCTGCCAGACCGCTGCAAAGGCCACGAGGGCCGTCAGCAGGCCCAGGAGCAGGGAAACCCCGTCAGCACCGACCGCAAAGGAGATGGCCGGATTCTCCAGCACGGCGATGGAATGGGTGTAGCGCAGTTCCTCACCGGTGGAGCCGTGGTATTGAACGCACAACAGGGTCAGGACACCGAGGCAGAAGCTGGTGGCGATGATCGAGGTGGCCCGGGCGGGGGCGCCCAGCCAGACTGCCAGTGCGGCCAGGATGGGCAGAAGGATGACGATTTCGAGAGGACTCATTCCGTGTGGAGAAGATCAAGATCAATGCCCCATCTGAGGCAGGACGAAGATGGCGAGGTAGATGACCAGCAGCAGGCCGGCGCCGAGGAGGAAGGTGTAGCCCTGAAGGTGACCGCCCGTGAGGACTCGCGCGGCGGATCCGATCCTCCTGGCGGCAAAGGCGGGGAGGCGGGCGACGATGCCGTCGACAAAGATGCGCTCCAGGCCGTTGACCAGCCAGGCGACACCATCCTGCAGCACCTTCACCAGCACGGCGTAGAGTTCATCAAAGTAAAACTTGTTGGCGAAGACCTTGAACAGGCCTTTCGAAGCGAGGGGGTCGCTGTTTTTGCCACGGTAGAGGATGAAGCCGAGACCGCTGCCGATGAGGAGGGCCGCGATGGAGGCGATCATGACGGTGGAATGCGTCTCCGCGTGATCGGGCTTCATGGCCTGAAGCATCTTGGCCGCCCAGCCCCAGGGGGAGATCAGCGTCAGCACGGCCAGCAGGACCAGCGGCAGGATCATGACCAT
Source organism: Prosthecobacter sp. (assembly GCA_044345155.1). Lineage (GTDB taxonomy): Bacteria > Verrucomicrobiota > Verrucomicrobiia > Verrucomicrobiales > Verrucomicrobiaceae > Prosthecobacter. The sequence goes on from JBIJBP010000204.1 coordinate 4,070, forward strand.
GGGGGCCTCGGTGGCATGATGGGCCGAATCGGTGCGTGGCTTACCCAGGAAGGCGATGACGAACATGCGCGTCATGTAGAAGGAGGTCAGCAGGGCCGTGGCGACGCCGATCCAGAACAGCGGGGAGCCGCCCTTCACTTCAAAGGCGACGCCCAGGATGGCCTCCTTGCTCCAGAAGCCGCTGGTGATGAAGGGCACGCCCATGAGGGAGGCGGTACCGATGAGGAAGGTCACAAAGGTCACGGGCATGTGCCGGGCGAGGCCGCCCATCTTCCAGATGTCCTGCTCATGATGGCAGGCGTAGATGACAGCGCCTGAGCCCAGGAAGAGCATGGCCTTGAAGAAGGCGTGGGTGTAGAGGTGGAACATGGCCGGATGGCCTGGGGCGGCGGTGTCATGATGTCCGCCGGCCTGCAGGGCGACGAGTCCGACCGCCATGACCATGTAACCAAGCTGGGAGAGGGTTGAGTAGGCCAGCACGCGCTTGATGTCGTTCTGCTGGGTGGCGATGAGGGCCGCCATGAGGGCGGTGCCGCCGCCGATCCAGGCAATGGTCATCGAGGCATCGGGCGAGGCCTCGATGACAAAGGCGCAGCGGACGAGCATGTAGACACCGGCGGCCACCATGGTGGCGGCGTGAATGAGGGCGGAAACCGGGGTCGGGCCCTCCATGGCGTCCGGCAGCCAGACATGCAGCGGGAACTGGGCGCTTTTGCCGACGGCCCCCATGAAGATGCCGAGTGCGGCGATCAGGAAGAACGTGGGATGGATCTTCACGGCGTCATGCACGGGGCCCATGGCGAAGCTTTCCTTGAGTCCGGCAAAGCTGACATCTCCATGATTCGCCATGAACAGCATCAGGATGCCGATCATGAATCCGAAATCGCCGATGCGATTGGTCAGGAAGGCCTTTTTCGAAGCCTCCGCAGCGCTGGCCTTTTCAAACCAGTGACCGATGAGCAGGTAGGAGCTGAGGCCGACCAGCTCCCAGAAGATGAACATCATCACCAGGTTGCCGGCGAGCACGATGCCGGTCATGGAGAACATGAAGAGGGAGAGGGCTCCGAAGAAGCGCTCCCTGGACTCGTCCTCCTTCATGTAGCCGACGGAGAAGAGATGTACGAAGAAGCCGATGGAGGTGACGATGAACATCATGCCGCGGCTCTGCTGATCGATGATGGCATCGATGGCGACCTTGAACTTGCCGACCTCCAGGAAGGGCAGCAGCACCGGCGTGGCATCCTTGGTGCCGAGGAGCATCAGGCTGATGAGGAAGCAGACGGCGGCGGAGAGCAGGGAGATGATGACGCTGGCCCCTTTCAGGACGCGATGGGCCAGCAGGATGACCAGCGCCGACAACAGCGGCAGAAGCAGCAGCATCGTCGGCAGGCTGGCGGAGGTGGATTCCGGTTCGGGCATGGGGCGTTAAAAAGGAGGGCTTAGGCGAAAAGTCAGAAGAGGGAGGCAATGTCCCCTGTTCCAGGCCGCCCGAAGCATCTCCGGGACTGTGCGGCCTGTGAGGCGTTCGGGTTGGGACATTCCTGGATCATTGGATTTGGAGTCATCGGGCCTTTCCAAGTCATCCCTGGAGCTTGGTCACGGCCTCGACCTCGACGCTTTGCTTCGTCCGGTACAGGGTGACGATGATGGCCAGGCCGACGGCCACTTCGGCGGCGGCCACCGTGATGGTAAAGAAGACCAGGGCCTGGGCGGTGTAGTCAGGCAGGCCTTGAGTGACGTTGAAGCGGGAGAAGGCCACCAGGGCGAGGTTGGCCGCGCTGAGCATCATCTCCAGGCACATGTAAATGATGAGGATGTTGCGGCGGGCGATCACACCTGCCAGGCCCAGGCTGAACAGGATGCCGCTGACGATGAGGTAATGATTCAGGGTGATCATGACGGTGAGGAGCCCTCCTTGTCACGCTTGCTCAGGGCCACGACGCCCACGGTGCCCACCAGGAGCAGCAGGCCGACGACCTGGAGGTGGAAGGCATACTTGGAAAAGAGGGTGTCACCCATCAGCTTGGCGTCCGGCAGGCTGCCAGCCTTGAGGTCGTTGGAGATGGTGGGGAGATTCTTGCTGCCCAGCGCCTCCCAGCGGGCACCGGCTTCCTGCAGCTTGAGCGCCGCCGACCGCGTGGTGGCGGCACTTTCTGGCAGACGACCGGACACCGTGGCAATCTGCACCGCCAGGATGGCCGCGACGGCGACGCCTGCGGCAATGGCAGCCAGGTTGGTGCGTCCGTGATCCGTCTCCTCCTTGATGTCCATGAGCATGATGATGAACAGGAAGAGCACCATCACCGCCCCGGCATAGACGAGCACCTGCAGGGTGCCGATGAAGAAGGCGTCGAGGCTGAGGAAGAGGGCGGCCAGTCCGACGAAGCTGACTGCGAGGGACAGGGCGCTGGTGACCGGGTTGCGGGCGATGACCACGTTCATGCCGAAGCCGAGGGTGATCAGCGCGAAGAGGAAGAAGAGGAGGGGAGGCATCGAGGCTACTTGAGTTCGTTCCACTTGTTCACCAGGCCCACGCGCTTGCCGCCGATCTCATAGAGTCGCTGCTTGTCGTGAACCATCTCCTTGCGGCTGAGGCCGGTGATGGCGTAATCCTTGCGCAGGAAGATGGCCTGCTCGGGGCAGACCTCCTCGCACATGCCGCAGTAGATGCAGCGGATCATGTCGATCTCGAACTCCTT
>JBIJBP010000084.1:0-21967 GCA_044345155.1 Prosthecobacter sp.
ACCACGAGGTCGTGATGATCACCTGCTGCCCGCCCACCGTGCCGTAGAAGAAGCTGCGCCCCGAGCCGCTGAGGCTCGATCCCGCGTAGCCCGCCTTCGGCGCGCTGTCGAACATCGACACGATCGCGTTGTGCGTCGCCGAACGGAACGCCGTCGAGCCCGTGATCCTCAGGATCGTCGCCTCGTTCGAGGGTTCCGCATTCGCGAGCATCGCCGCGCCAAGCATGGCCGCGCCCGCCATCATGCCCTTCATCTTCCTGTATGTCGTCTTCATTTGAATGGTCTGGTTATGGATGGTTTGTGTGTTGAATCCTCTGCTGCAGGTGCCTGCCGCACCGCACTGATCCAATCACACCGCCGCATCCGTCCGCCATTCCGCACGGGTGACTTTTACGTAACCTCACGCGTGCCGTTTTTGTCACACAATTGGTTGCCACCAGGAACGGCGGAACCACGTGACAATACCGGACAAGCCTAACAAACAATCTGGCATTAAAAAGGCGAGCCGGCTCAGCGGCCGGCCACAGGCGCCCCGCCGCCTGGAAGCGTGCGCAGGCGCTGCGACGGGCTGAGGCCATGCCTGTCGGGCTCGTACATCGCCTCGATCCGCGCCGGCGGCGCGATGCTGTCGCCCTCGGCGATCACGCGCGCCAGGTAGCGGAGCTGGAACCGGCCCTTTTGCGGCGCGTAGTTGGTGAAGAAGAGAGCGCGGTCGGCGTGCAGCTCACGGTGGTCGCAGAACCATGCCTCGACCCCGTCCGGAAGCTGTGCGCCGGAACGCGCGTTCTGGGTCTCATACTCCGGATTGACCGCCTCCAGAACGCTGGGCAGCGGGTCGTTGATCGCGAGATAACGGTCGCCGCCGCCGATCTCGATGCCAAGGGTCACGACCACCATGTCACCCACTCGCAGGTCGTCAGCGCCCGCCATGGTGCCGTCAGGCAGGAGCCTGGCGTAGGAACGCTGAATGGAATAACCCTTGTTCTTTCCCTTGAATTCGTGGTCCTGCGCGAAGCTGCGGACCTCCACCCGCGAGAACAGTGCATGGCCTGTGGGAAGCCCGACCGTGAGCGGAGCGGCGGCCAGTTTCGCATCCAATGGGAATGAAGCGCTGGCACTGCCTGGATGAGCGGCGATGCTGAGGTCCGCCTTCAGCGATCCCCAGTTGATGACGGCGGGCACGGGTTCAGCGGCGCCCTTCAGGCTGCGCTCGTAGGCGGCAAGGGCGGTGAGTGTCCAGGCATTGGCGTAGGTGTTGCCCCATTCGCCGCGGCCGTTTCGTGACTGAAGGATGGACTGGGCGAGAGCCTCCGCCTCGGTGGTCAGGCCGAGATGGGTGCAGATGATGAGGCGCAAGGCCTTGTTCGGCCCGTTGCCCGCCCAATGGCTCCACGTCACAGGTGCAGCGGCGGCGGGCTTTTTCTTTTTGCCTGCCGAAGCAGCGGCCTTCTTTCCAGCCGGGCCCGCTGCGGCCGCGTTGTTCAGCCCGAGCATGTCCAGGACCTGAGCTTCCGGAGTGCCTGCCAGACACATGGCGAGGCCGGTGTAAAGCCGCGCCGCCTCGGGCAGCCCGGCACGCTTCGCGTGAAGCAAATTTTGGTAGGCAGGCTCGGCCCTGCCGCCCTTGGCCAGCGTGTAGAGGGCGAGGGCCCGGTCCGTGATCGCATGAAGGTCCTTCTCCTCCTCCAGGCCGCGCAGCTGCTTGGAAAGGTAGGCCAGCAGCCTGTCAACCACCTCCGCCGGCACCTGGGCTCCGGCGTCCCGGGCGCGCAGCAGCATCAGTCCGCCGTAGGCGCTTCCCCAGAGCGAGGACTCCTGGCCGCCGGGCCAGTAGGCCAGCCCGCCATCCTCCGTCGTCATGGCCAGAAGGCGGTTCACCCCCTTCTGCACGGCATCCTGAGTCCTGGCCGCATCCAGCAGTCCGGGAAACAACCCCTGATAACCGCCCAGCGCCAGCCAGGGCATGGTGGCCGAGGTGGTCTGCTCAACACAGCCGTAGGGGTAGGTCAGGATGTAGCCCAGAGCGTCACGGGCCTCAAACAGGCGCGAGGTGCTCGCCGTGACGGAAACCTGTCCGTCGGTTCCCTCAAGAACCATGGGGTTGATGCCCGCAAGCAGGCTGGTGACCGGCCCTGCGCCGAGACGGGCATAACGAACTTCGCGCAGTTCGGGCACCGGATGGGTGACTTCAAGCTCCGAAACAGCGCCGTCCTCAAGCGCCGGGCCGCTCCAGCCCGCCGAGGTGATGACCGACCACTTCCATTTCGCCGTCCCGACCTTGATGAACTGCACGGGGAAGCTGACGGCGGCGGTTTCCTCCGCCTTGAGCGCCACCTTCTGCGTCCATTTGGCGGAATCCGCCGGAGCCTTGACGCCCGCAGGAATGAAGGGGCGGTCCTCGTGGATGAAGCCGGCGGTGGCATCCAGCTCCAGCGTCACCTCAACCTCTCCCGCAGAAGAAGTGGTGTTGTGGACCACTGCCTTCAGCAGGGTCTCGTCACCCAGGCGTGCAAAGCGCGGCACCCCGGCATCGATCATGAGTGGCTTGTTGATCCTGAAGGCGGATTCACCGCTGCCGAAACGATCAGCACCCGAGGCCACCACCGCCATGAGACGGTAGCGCGAGAGGTTGTCCGGAGCGGTGATGTCGGCGGTGACCTGGCCGGCCGCATCCGTCATGGCCGTCGCCAGCCAGAGCGGTGTGGCGACAAAGTTCTTCCGCAGCTTGACGGGCGAATCATTTTCCTCGCCGCCGCCGCCGATGACGAAACCCTTGTTGCCACGCTCGCGGGCCGCAAAATCCTCAGGCAGCAGGTCTTCAAATGATGTGTAGTTGTGCACCGCGAGCGGCATCGGTGCATGGAAGAACCTCCCCGGGGCCGGCGTCTGGTGGCCCATGAGGCTGAGCACGCCCTCGTCCACGGCGTAGAGCGTGACCTCCGCACCGGACACCGGCTTACCGGCATGATCTGTCACCGTGGTGGCGACGGCGAAGTTTTCCCCCGGCTTCACCTCGGGCTTGGACGGGTTGATGACAGCCCTGAGCTCCTTCACCTTCGACTCCACCGACAGCTCGCAGTAGCCAAGCCTGTATTCGGGCATCTTGTGCTGCTTCGGACTGGCTTCGCTGCCGCGCACCAGCACCACGGAGACAAACACGTTCGGCGCCTCGGCGTCCTGCACGGGCACACGGATCACCGGCTGGTCGGGGGAGAGCCGGGTGACAAACTGACGATGCACCTGGTTGCGCTCCACGGTCACGAGCGCGGTGCCGGCGATCGGCGTCTTCACGACGATGACGGCCTCCTCGCCCGGCTTGAGCGACTTCTTCTCCGGCTGAAGCAGGATGCGGGCGCCATCCTCCATCGCCCAGGGAAACTCATCACCGCCGATGACGTAAAGCGGCATGCGGCTGAGCACCTTCCTGCCCCGCGAATCCACGGCCTCGGCCGTGACGAAATAGGTGCCGCCGCGCGCAGGCTTGAAGGCAAGCGTGGAGGCGGGCGCACTGCCCTGCGTCACCGCCTTGAGTTCAACCTGACGGCTCATTTCCTCGCGCAGGATCACCTGGTCCTTCGTGGTGCTGCCTCCGCCGGCCGTGGCGATCTTGAGCGTGTGATACTCCTGGCGCTCCACCTTCAGGCCGACCTTCACCATCCCGGCGGCAGGCCTGCCCTTGGAATCAATCGCCACGATCTCCAAGGCCGAGTCCTGGCCCGCTCTTCCGAAGAACTGAGGCCCCTTGAGGCCGAGGATGAACTCCGCGCCCGGCACTTCAAACTCCGTCGCGGCGCTGATGGTCTGCTGGTTGATGTCCGTGACCTCCGCAGTCACCCGCACCTGCTGCGGCAGGGAGGCACGGTCAGGCGGCGGCATGGGCATCTCGAGGACGGCGCCACCGTCTTCATCCACGGAAAGGTCGCCGTTCACCCACCATTCACCTTCCGGATCATCACCGTTGTCGTCATAATAACCGTCGGCATCACGATCCTTGCCGTAATGCGCCCAGCGCGGAGCGTCGCCAAAGTGAAAATCACCGTAGGCTTCCGGAGGCTGGTAGGCCCTCATGGAGGAGGCGGTCCAGCTCACCTTGGCGCGGGTCAGCGCCTTGCCCATGAAGTAGCTGGCGCTCATTGGCAGCTTCAGCCGGTCCGTAAGGATCTCGACGTTTCTGCCGTCAAGCTTCACTTCAAAGGTGTTGGGCTTGTAATCATCGACACGGAAGCTGTGATGTCCGGCGTCGGGCGCATAGTCATCATCGCCCTCCTTGCCAAAGCGCAGGGTGAGGTGGTACCAGCCCAGGGGGGCCTCGGGCAGCTTCAGGTCATCGGCCCAGCTTCCCTGCGGGGTAAACGTGACCTGCTTCTCGAGCACGGTGCGATATCGAGGATCTCGGATGATGACGCGGCCCGTGACAGGCGCGGTGTCGAGCATCAGGGAGTCACCGCTGCGCAGCCGGGTGAAGGCCTTGAGATGCATCGTGTCACCGGGCCTGTAAAGAGGGCGGTCGCTGAAGACAAAGGTGCGCCTCGCAGGCTTCCAGACATCCTCCCAGGCGGTCGGGATGTCATAGGGAATGACACCGTTGATGCCGCTTCTCGAAGTCTCGACGGCCGTGCTGTCCCCTTTCAGTTCGGCCAGCACAAAGGCGGGATCAGCCCCCCTCATCGTGGCAAGGCCGCTGGCATCCGTGTCCGCATGTCCGAGCAGCTTCTGATCCTGGTCCACCAGCGTGAGCCGGACGCCGGGCACGGGCCTGCCGGTCGTCAGCGAGGTCACAAACACCAGGGTTTCCCTGCCGTTGCTCTTCTGCATGATGCCCAGGTCGGTGAACTGAACGAGGGACTGGGTGATGACTCCCTGCTGGGCCAGCCCCTCCGAGGCACGGCCCTCGATTTCGACGAACAGCGGCGACGCAGGCGCTCCGGCGAGCACGTCCTTCCATTTCAGGCGCAGCATCTCGCTTTTGTCGAACTCCTTGTTCACGGGATAGGTGCGGTCAAAAACCTGGACCCCCGGATAACTGTCGATGCCAGCGGGCCTGAAGCCCTTTTTCTTGTCCTCATCCTGATAAAACTTGCTGTGATACTCACGGAACTTTGCAATCGCCTGGAGCAGATCAGCCCCGCCGAGCTTCCTCACACGCACACGAACCTCGCGGACGTTGGCCGCCGTGATTTCAAACTCGCCCCCGCCCCCGGCGAGCTGCGTCCTCACAAACGCCGGCGCCGCCACGTAGGGCGGATTGGGGATGAAGGTGACCTCGGCCTCAGCCGGCTTTTCAAGGACCAGCCCGTCACCGGACACGAGGCGAGGATCCACAACCACGCGATGGGGCTTGTTCAGCTCAAACGCCCCCTTGAGCACCAGAATACGTCCGTCCACCTCAGGCACCACCGGCACATTGGGCTCGATGCTGACCAGGCTGGCCAGCTTTTCCGCGAGAGCCTTCAGCTCCTCGCTCTTCCAGGGCTCGTTCCTTTCGGCCACCAGGGACTTGTTGAAGGCGATCCTCAGGTAGTAGTCGCGGTCAAAGGGCGTGCGCGCCGAAAGACTGGTGACACTGAAGGGTCGCACGTCCCCCAGGGCGATGTCCTCAGGCTGGTCAAGCGTGTCATGGCCGGAGGCGTTGGTGAGCGTCGCAGCCACGACCAGCTTCCAGTTGTCGGCCACGGGCAGCGGTTCCGAAGGCTCGACCACCAGCGCGCTGAGGCGCATGGCGTCTGCCGCGAGCGCAGGCTTCACGCCGGCGATGTCCTCCGTCCAGGTCGGCTGCGGCGCACTGCCGTTGAAGTCACGGCCGGTGGCCAGCCGAACCCTGGCGGGCACCTTGATCACGGGCTTTTCCGAAACGAACACCAGGCTCGATGCCGCCCTTGCGGCATCCACGTTGTCATTGAACTCGAACAGGAGCCTGGGCATGCGGTCCGCTTCGCCGCCGCCAAACCACCTGGGCGCCCGGTCGATGATTTTAAAGGCAGCACTGCCCACCGTTGCCAGCTCGGCGGTGGAGAGGGCGCGGCCCGCCAGGTCGGCCAGTCCAGGGCGCAGGGAGAAGACGTAGCTTGTGTTGAACTTCGGCGTCTCCTGAAGCCTGAAATGACCGCTGCGTGTGCTGACCCACTGGAACTCACCCTTCAGCACGGGAACCGCCACGAGCGGCGGCACGGCCTCCGTGGCGCCGACACGTCCCTTGTCGATCATCGGCGTTGGAAAGACGACCTCGATGGTGCTCTCCGGAGAAAGCTCGTCCGGATGAATGGCAAGCTCAGCCTCCAGGGCGGGCGCGGCAGTGGCAACCGTCTTTTTGGTTAGACCCGACGGCACCGCGGGCGCGGTGAGGAGCGGCAGAAGGGTCGCAAGGACAAGGGCCGTCGTGAGCCCGGGGCGTGAAGGCGGTTTCATGGGGTGCGGAAGTACGCCCCCGAAAGTAGCATGACGGCAAAGACGCGAAGGCGGAATTCAGGGATTTTTTCACTTGCCCTCAGGCGGCCGCCGCCTGCTTCGTCCGCATCTTCCGGCCCGGTTCATCCCGGTCCACCAGCCCGTCCTTGAGGCGGATGATCCGGGAGCAGCGCTCCACCATGCGCTCGTCATGGGTCACGAAGACCAGGGTCCTGCCCTGCGCGTTGAGGTCGTCAAACAGGGCGAGGATCTCCTGGCCGGACTTGCTGTCGAGGTTGCCGGTGGCCTCGTCGGCAAGGATGACGAGGGGGTTGTTGGAGAGGGCGCGGGCGATGGCGACACGCTGCTGCTGGCCGCCGGAAAGCTCTGTTGGCTTGTGGTTCAGGCGGTGGCCCAGCCCGACCTGGTTGGCGAGCCTTTCGGCCACCTCACGCATCCTGGAATCCTCGGCACCGCCGTAATACATGGGCACGGAGATGTTCTCCAGGACGGTGAGCTGCTGGATCAGGTTGTAGCTTTGAAAGATGAAGCCCAGATTCCGGTTCCTGGCCGCGGAAAGCTCGTCGTCATCAAGGGTGGCGACGTTTTGTCCGCCCAGGAAGTAATCCCCGGTGGTCGGCTGGTCGAGGCATCCCAGGACATTGAGGAGGGTGGACTTGCCGCAGCCCGAAGGTCCCATGATGCAGACATATTCGCCTGGATAGATGTCGAACGAGACGCCCTGGAGCACCTGGCTGACCATGTCACCCATCTGGTAGGACTTGCGAATGTCTCGGAGGCTGATGATGGGTTCGGGCATCGGCGGCGAAGGGGGCGGAGCAGCCCTCCCTGATCCGGGAGGGCGCTGGATGAAGATCAGATCAGAGGGCAGCCCGGGAAGGCGTTGCCGCAGCCACATCCTTGGCTTTGCCTGCCTTCTGCCCCTTGGGCCGGGCTCCAGGCTGTCCTGGATCGGCGGGCTGGGCGGCACCCGGCTTGTTCATGTCCTCGGTGCTGGACTTCTTCGGCAGGGAGATGGCCACCTGATCACCGGGCTGGAGACCATCTTTGATCTCGATGAACTCGTCATTGAAGACACCGGTCTGGATGGACCGGCGCTCCAGCCTGGCGCCGCTGCGGATGTAGCAGAAATGCTTGTCCTGCTCGACCTCCACAGACTGGACGGGAACGAAGACGACATCGCTCAGCTGATCCACGATGATCTCCACCTTGGCGTTCATGCCCGGCTTCAGCCAGGGATGAATGCCGTCGATGTGAATGGTGGAGGGATAGACCTTCAGGTTGGGGGTGTAACGGCTGCTGGAAGAGTCGGGCATCAGGGCGAGTTCGGCGACCCTTCCTTCGAGGACCTTGCCGGGCTCGGCATCCACGCGAATGAGGGCAACCTGGCCGAGCTTGACCTTCTTCACCTGGGATTCGTGGATCTTCACATGCACTCCCATGCGGCTCATGTCCGGGATGGTCAGGATGGTCTGACGCAGGCGCACGCTGGCCCCTTCCTCGATGCTGTTGCTGTAATTGTAGGAGCTGCCGGCATCCAGGTCGCCATAGGCCACCAGACCAGGCTGGGTGGCCTTGATCGTGCAGGCCTTGAACTGGCGGTCCAGGTCCTCACGCTGGGCGAGCTCCATCTCATAGCGGCGCTTGGAGGTCTGGAAACGTGTCTCGGCCTGGGCCATCTTGGAGCGGTTGGCACGCACCACGCGCTCCAGCTTGGTCAGGCTTTCACGATAGGCGGAGAGAAGCATCGCGCACTGCTTGGAGAACTCGTACTTCTTAAAGAGATCCAGCTCCGTGGCGGCGGTCTTGACCGCCAGGGTCACCTTTTCAAACGTCACCTGGTCGTTTTCGAGCTGCGCCTTGGAGATGAAGCTCTTCGCCGCCAGGCGGCCCGAGGACTCCACCTTCTGCTTGGCGACCGCCAGTTCGGACTTCCTGAGAAGCAGGTCATCCTCCAGCTGCCTGAGCTTCTGCTGTGCCTCGCCATCCCCGCCGCTGCTGCCTTCCAGGAAGGGGGTGAAGTCAATGCGCTCGCGCACGGGAGTCGCCCCCAGCTTCTTGGCTGGAGGTAGCTTGGCGACAGATTTATCGCCTCCAGCTGCGGCCTTCACCACGGCGGGATCAACGGGGGTGTTGGCCTGGGCGTCCAGCATGTGGACAAACTTGTCCAGCGCGTCCACCGTCGCCGGAAGCCCGGCATCGGCCAGGATCTTGGTGGTCAGCTCCCTGCCCAGATACTTTTCAAAGTCCATCAACGCGAAGGTGCTGGCCTCCTTCATGTCACGCACCAGGCTCTGGTTCTCACTGCGCTGAATTTCGCGGCCTTCGTCAGCATCGATGTAGTTGGAGACGGTGGTCTGGAAGTCGATTTCATGCGACTGGATGCGCGACTTGATGTCGGTGGAGTCCAGTTCAACCAGCACCTTGCCCTCCTTCACGTCCTCCTCAGTGACCATGTAACCCTCGGGAATGATGCTGAGGATCTTCGTGGGCGTCTCGATCTCGGACTTCACCTCATGATTGTGCAGGGCGCGGATTTCCCCGCCCTGAAGCACCGCGACCTGAAGCGGACCGCGCGCGGCGGAAAAAGTCGGGACGGTGGTGACCTCCTCCGAGCTGCCGCTGAGAAGAAACCATGAGCCGCCTGCAACGGTCACCGCGATGATCGCCGTCCAGGTTTTCCAGTTTCCCTTGTTTTTCATCATGAGTCTCCTTGGGGCTTCTCCTGTTTTAATACGTCTGCCCACCGGACATCTTTCCGGATGAACAGCACACCCATGTCAGCCCAGAGCTGAAGGCGGGCAAGATTGTGGTCAATGAGGGTGGAGATCACCAGGTCGCGGGCGACGATGAGACGGTCCTGGGATTCCACGATGTCACGCGCTGTCCCCTGCCCTTCCGCCATCAGGGCCTCCTCGATCTCCAGACGCTTCTGCGAAAGCTCCAGTCCCTTGAGGGCCAGGTCATACTGTCGGCGGGCGACATTAAGGGCGCGCCAGTCGCTGCGGATCGTGCTGCGCAGCTCCTCTTCGGCAAGGTCCAGGGCGCGGCGCGAGGCCTGCTCCACGATCTGCGCGGCGCGCAAGTCGTTGCGCTCGGGCAGCGTGTTCAGGTTCAGGTCGATTTCGAGGCCACCATAAACCTGGCGCTGCCCCAGGTCGATGCTGAGCCCCTGGCTGCCACCGGTTTGAGTTCCAGCCTGATAGCCGGCCAGCGCGTCCAAAGTCGGCAGGGTGCTCTGATGGGCGATCTTGACCTTCCTTTCCGCGTCATAAAGCCGGTCGCGGGCATTGAAGAGGTCCAGCCGGGTGGTCAAGGCCACGTCCATCATCTGATCCAGGCTGCCCTTGGGATCAATGACCTCCAGGCGCTTCAGCTCGGAGGAGTCAAGCACCAGCTTTTCGGTCACGGGCAGCCCCAGGGAGATCTTGAGGTCATCCAGCGCCTCCTCATAGACACGGATGGCGGTGATCCACTGGCGCTCATAGGTGATGCTGCCCTGTTCAATCTGCTTCAGCTGGGACTGCGACCGGAGGTTGGCCGCTGCCAGCTCACGCTCACGCTCAAGCGATCCGAGAGAAGCCTTGTAGGCGACATAGCGGTTCCTGGCCTGCTCACGCGCCAGCAGGGCGCGCAGGAAGCCGCGGGCGATGTCCACGGTGAAGGTTTTGCGATACTGGGTGAAGTCCCTGACCTCATAGAGGACGTCACGCTCATCCTGACGCAGCGGCTCCGCCGCCGCGAGAACTCCGGCCCCGCTGAGCAGGGGCTGGCTGAGGGTGACGGCGGTCCGTGAATAACCAAGCCTGTTCACGCCCCCCGTGAAGAATCGCGTGAAATCCGTGGTCAGGTCGAGGGCCAGTCGCGCGCCCGTCTTCATCAGGTAGTCCAGGCCGAAATTTCCGTCGTTGGTGAGCGCCGAGGTGCGGACGAAGTCGTTCACACGGTTGTGCACCTGAACTTCGCTGAACCGGGTGCTGCCCGAGGCACTGGCGATCGGCCCATACTGCTGACGGGTCTCGGTCAGCGCCAGGGCGCTGAGATAGACGCGTTCCTTACGCCCCAGATAGACACGGTTCCGATGCACGGCAAAGTTCAGGGCGTCCGGCAGCGTCAGCACCTTCGCTCCTTTTTCCACAAAGGCCCTTTCCCCCAGGAAGTCGGCGTTTTCAGCCTGCCTGATCAGCGTCTCCAGCCTGACAGGCTCCGGCGGCGTGATGCTCTGCAGGACGTCATCCTCAGCCCCGGCCACCAGACCGGATTTGCTGCGCAGGATGCCAAAGACCTGTTTGTCAGCCCATTTCTTGTAGAAGCCCTGCGTGCAGCTGCTCAACACCAGTCCAAGTGCGGCCAGGGGCAGGACCGGGAGGAGGAGGCGTGTGGATGGCTTGGAGGATCGTCGGCTCATGGGTGTGGACTGCCGCCTGCCCTTGACCATGGGGCGGAGGGATGAAGGCATCAGTTACGGGGGGGATGAAACTACGCCCCGGGGGAGACGCTTCTTTCAACAGGATGGATCCACACCGCCCGATGACTTCGAAACGAGCCTCACCCCATGGGTAAGCTGTCATCCTGATGGTTAGGCTTCCTGGCGAACAGTTGATCATCCGCGACAGGACCGGCGGGCATGGTGCGTAGGTTCACCCCGCCATGATCTTTTCCAGAGTCCTCCCTGCGGCGTTGTGCTGCCTGAGCCTGCCCGTCCTTGCGGCCGAGTCCCGGCGCCCGCTGAACTTCGCCAACGACATCGTGCCGATCCTGACCAAGGGCGGCTGCAACGGGGGCGGCTGCCATGGCAAGGCCAGCGGACAGAACGGCTTCAAGCTCTCGCTGCTCGGCTTCGAGCCCCAGGAGGACTACGAGCACATCGTCAAGGAGGCGCGCGGACGCCGCATCTTCCCCGCCGCCCCAGAACAAAGCCTGCTTCTCACCAAGGGCACCGCCCAGCTACCCCATGGCGGCGGCAAGAAGCTCGACCCGAAATCCGAGGAATACCAGGACCTGCTGCGCTGGATCCGTGAAGGCATGCCCTACGGCCGCGACAGCGACCCCAAAATGGTGCGGATCAGCGTGGAACCCGGCGTGCTGACCATGCCACTCAAGGGCAGCACCCAGCTCAAGGTCACCGCTCATTACAGCGACGGTTCCACCCGCGACGTCACCCGCCGCGCCCTCTACGAGGCCAACGAAAAGGCCATGGCGGAGACCTCCGAAACCGGCGGTGTCAGACTCTTCGACCTGCCGGGAGATGTCGCCGTCATGATCCGCTATCAGGGCAAGGTTACCACCTTCCGCGCCACTGTCCCGCTCGGTGCCCCGGTCGACAAACTGCCGCCGGTCGCCAATGACATCGACAGGCTGGTCTTCGCCAAGCTCAAGACCATCGGCATCCCACCTTCGGACATCTGTGACGATGGCACCTTCATCCGCCGGGTCACACTCGACATCACCGGACGCCTGCCCACCGCGGATGAAATGAAGGACTTCATGGCCTCGGCCGAACCCGGCAAGCGCACCCAGCTCGTCAACCGCCTGCTCGACAGCGCCGAGTACGCAGAATACTTCGCCAACAAGTGGAGCGCCCTGCTGCGCAACCAGCGCACGCAGCCGACCTACGCACGCGGCAGCTACCTGTTCTGGTCCTGGATCCGCGACAGCATCGCCGACAACATGCCCTTCGACCAGTTCGCCCGCGAAGTCGTCGCCGCCTCAGGCAGCCTCGACCAGCATCCGCCCGTGGCCTGGTACCGCCAGGTCAAGGAGCCGAAGACCCAGATGGAGGACGTCGCCCAGCTCTTCCTCGGCACCCGCATGCAGTGCGCCCAGTGCCATCATCATCCCTTCGAAAAATGGAGCCAGCAGGACTACTACGGCTTCGCCGCCTTCTTCGCCAACGTCAGCCGCAAGAACGCCACCGCGAAGGATGAGGAGATCATCTTCAACAAACGCGGCTCCGCCCAGATGACCAACATCCGCACCAAGCAGCCCGTGACGCCCACCAGTCTCGGCGGCGAGCCGCTCAAGCTCCGGCCGGAGCAGGACCCGCGCCTTGAGCTGGCCGGCTGGATGAGCCGCAAGGACAACCCCTTCTTCGCCCACACCCTGGTCAACCGCTACTGGAAGCACTTCTTCAACCGCGGCCTCGTCGAGCCCGAGGATGACATGCGCGAAACCAACCCGCCGGTGAACCCCGAGCTTCTGTCCGCCCTGGCGGCGGAGTTTGTCCGCAGCGGCTATGACCTGAAGGCGCTCATCCGCAGCATCACCACCAGCACCACCTACCAGCTCAGCGCCGTGCCTAACCAACACAACGCCAGGGACCGCCAGAACTTCAGCCGCTATTATCCAAAGCGCCTGAACGCCGAGGTGCTCTACGACGCCGTCAACCGCCTGCTGGACGTGGAGAGCAGCTTTGCCGGCCAGGCGCCCGGCACCCGCGCCGTGGCCCTGCCCGACAACAGCTACAACCAGAGCAACTACTTCCTGACCGTCTTCGGCAGGCCCGACTCCTCCAGCGCCTGCGAATGCGAGCGCACCCAGGAGGCCAGCCTGGCCCAGAGCCTGCACCTGCTCAACGCCGCCGACATCCAGAACCAGCTCGCACGCGCCAACGGCAGGGCTGACCGCATGGCCCGGGATGCACGTCCGGACGACGACAAGATCACCGACGTCTACCACATCGCCCTCAGCCGCGAGCCCAACGCCGCCGAGATGAAGCTCGCCCACGAACACCTTTCCAAGAAGGTCCAGGGCAAGACAGGCGAGGAGTCGCTGAAGGCCCGCAAGGAGGCGTTTGAAGACATCCTCTGGGCGCTGCTCAACACCAAGGAGTTCCTCTTCAACCACTGAGGCAGCCATGTTCCCCCTTCCCTTTCAGGCCAAGGCCGGAACGGCCCTTGCCGTTGTCTCCCTGCTGGTCTCTTCCCTGTCCGCGCAGGTCACGGCCCCCTCGCCGCTGCTGACCTCCATCCAGCCTCTGGGCGGCAAGCCGGGCGGCACCGTCACCCTCCAGGTGAAGGGCACCGAGGTCGATGAAACCGAAGCCCTGGTGCTGACCCGCCTGCGCGACGGCTCCATGCTCTCCGTTCCCGCAGCCGTGCCCGCTGGAAAAAAGGGCGTGCTGGAGGCCAGGCTTCCCGCCGATGCAGGCCCCGGCATTTACGACCTGCGAATCCGCACCCGTTATGGTGTGTCCAACCCCAGGGTTTTCCAAATCAGTCCGGCCGGCATCGTCGAATCCACCGGCACCAACACCACCTCCGCCACCGCCATCAGCGTCACCGCAGGCTCCGCCATCCACGGCACCTTCAAGTCAACGGCCCCTCACTGGTTCAGCATGACCGGCAAAAAAGGACAGCGCCTGCTCGGCGCCTTCATCGGCGGCAGCTGGGATGTCCGCACCAGCCTGATCGGCACGGTCTTTGACAGCACCGGCCGCGAGCTTGCCCGCATGCGCGACGGCATCCTCGACGTGACCTGGCCCTCCGACGGCACCTTCCACCTGAAACTGCACGACCTCATGTTTGGCAGCGGCGATGACTACGGCTACCGCTTCACCCTGACCCAGGGAGCGGTGATCTGGGCAGCGAACCAGGACACCGTCCTGGGCTGGAACCTGGCGGGTGGCAAACCCACTGAACTGCGAGTTCTCCGCAGCAGGCCTCTGGAATATCTCAAGGCCGCCCCGGACGTCATTGCAAAATGGGTTGCCGACAATCCCATCCAGCCGCTGCCCCTGCCCAAAGGCCTGGATCTGCCCGGCAACGACGCCCTCTCCTCCCTGGCCATCGGCCAGACAATCGCCGGCTGGTTCCCCGCTCATGGCGGAGCCAGGCAGTTCGACCTGCCATTCAAGAAGGGCGACCGTTTCGTCATCGAAGTCGTCTCCCAGCAGCTGGGATTCATGACCGATCCCACCCTGCTGGTGGAAAATGTGAAGGGCGACACGCTGAGCCCACAGGCCGAAGTCACCGACCCGCCCGCCCCCGTCCCGGCTCCCTCCACCCGCCTAACTATCCTGGACCCCGCCTATGGCCATGAAGCCAGCGCTGACGGCGTGTTTCGAATCTCCGTCAGTGATCCCAGCAACGCCGCCAACGGACGTCGCCTGCCCTTTGAACTCCAGGTACACAAGGCCGCCGACAGCCGCATCGACGGCGCCATCGCCCTGCTTTCAAAACTGCCTGCCGCCGCCGCGACCGGCCCTTATGACCTACCCTCCGCCAACCTTTGGAGGAACGGCACCCTGGCCCTGGAAGTTTTTGTGCCCGGGCGCAGCGCCCTCAGTGAGGCCGCCAGCTTCAATGTCGGCGGCCTTGCCGCAGGCGTCACCAGCCTGGGCGGCTTCATCGGCAGGGGCCAGAGCCTGGGGTATGTCATCCTCAAGGCCTCGGCGGACGCGCCCGCCGGCGCATCGGCCCTGTCCGGGCTGGCGCGAACCCACTTTCTGACCTGGCCCGTCAAGGACACCGGCCGCGAAATCCTGGTCACCCGCCTGGCCGGGGCGCCAACCCTCGGCGTCGTGCCGGAAGCTGCCCCTGTGCAGATCGAGACCGCCAATCCGGCGGTGCCCGAAGTTCAGGCCACCGGCAAACTGGAGCTGGCCTTGAAGGTCACCCGTCATCCCGGCTGCACCGAGGCGCTCAAGCTGAAGGCGCTCGGTTTCACCGATCCCGCCAAGGCCCCCGAGTTCACCATCACCGCCAAGGCCTCCGAGGGAAAGCTCACGCTCGACCTCAAGACCTTGAAGCTGCCGCCCGGAGATCATGTCTGCGTGCTTCAGGGCACGGCGAAGATGCCGTATCAGAAAACCCATGCCGAAGCCGAGGAGGCAGGCCGCAAGGCGCAAAAGGCGGTCGAAGCCCGGACCGCAGCCCAGAAGAACCTGGATGCCGCCAAGGAACAGCTGAAGGCCGTGAAGCCCGAGGACAAGGCCGCGCTGACCGCCCAGCAGGCCAAGATCAAGGACCTGACCACCGCCCTGGCTGCGGCCGACAAGGCCCGGGCAGAGGCTGAAAAAACCGCCAAAGCCCTCGCCGCCCAAAACGCCCCCAAGGACACCACCTTCCTCGTGCACTCCTCCCCCATCCGCTTCCGCGTGATCGAGGCGGTGAAAAAGTGACCTGGGCGACCGACCTAACCACCTCCACGACAAAGGCGCGAGGCCGGCACATGGCAGCGGCAAGGCGGCTTCAGCTTACACCTCGATTTTCAAGTCTTCCGCAATCGTCGCGAACTGTTCCAGGGCGGCCTGCAAGTCTTCCATGATGTCCTGGGCGATCACTCCGGGCGCGGGGAGATTGGCGGATTCTTCGAGGGCGTCGTCTTTGAGCCAGAGCCGAGCACGCAGGGAGCGTACGAGACAGACTGCGCTGAGCGCAGGGACGCAGTCCCGAATGCATGGGAATGCATGAGTCAACATGTCGAGGTTGATCTTGTCGCGCTTGATCAGGTCCTCGTAATCGAAGGCTTTGAAGCGTTCGGTCTCCTGGCGGTCGTGGCGGGAAGTGGAAGCGGCGTCCCGCCGCTTTTTATCCAATCCAGCAGCAAGCGGCGAGACGCCGCTTCCACTCCTACCAAAGTAACAATTCACGAAGTCATCCAGATACTCGCGCTTGGACGATTTCTCTGAGTGCATACTGGTTGCGTTCTTTCGCCCCTACAGGGCTCTGATCTTCTGTGGCCGCGTTACCCAGGGCGTTGCCCTTGGCTAAGTTGTTTCGCCCCTTTGGGGCTTGGGGTTTTGTCTTCGCGGGTTTTGTCATGCGGGTGTTCATGACTTGGATTCGTCGCTGCCGCTGAGACGCTTGAGGTCGGTTTGCCCGAGCGTGAGGGTCTGCATCTGGCGAATGGCAATCTGGTTGAGTCGCTTCAACCGGTCTCCCTGCGGCAGGGCCATGTGGATAAGCTCGGCGTTCATGCCCTCGATATTGGCGAGCACGAGGAGTTGCTCAATGGTGGCGTGATCGCGCATGTTGCCGTCCAGCCGGGGATTGGCGTCCCGCCATTGCTTCGCGGTTTGGCCGAAGAGGGCGACGTTGAGCAGATCGGCCTCGTTGGCGTAGGTGAAGGCTGCCTGGGCGGCGGTGACTTCCGGCGGGATGAGGTGAGCCTTGATGGCATCCGTGTGGACGCGGTAGTTGAGCTTGGACAAGGTGCGATTCAGGTTCCAGGCGAGGGAAAGACGGCGATTCTCATCGTCCTTCAGACGCTGGAACTCTTTGATGAGGTAGATTTTGAATTCGGGGCTGATCCACATGCCGAACTCAAACGCGATGTCCTTGTGGGCATAGGTTCCGCCATACCTTCCAGCGCTTGCCCTCAAGCCAATGGCACCGGTCTTCTCCACCCAATCTTTGACGCTGATCTTGTAGCTGTTCAGTCCGGCCTGACTTTTAATTATGGCGAATTCGCCATAATTAAAACCGGGGTTGTGGACGGTTTCCCAAATGCCCAGGAACTCGACTGTGTTCCGGTTCCGGAGCCAGTCCGCGATGAAGAAATCCCCGTCCTTAGCCTTCAGCATGTCTGTCAGGGAAATGAAGTCTTCGTCCTTCGCCGTAAGAACGGTGATGGCTGTGCCTTGAACTTCGATGGTGGATTTCTTGGGCTTGCTCATGCCCTGGTAAACTGATGTGGTTGACCCCATTCGCAAAGGTCGGACTCCAAATTCCGCAATGATGTTGCGGAAATCCTAGCGGAGTCGGCAGCTAAGCAGATTGTGAATGAATGATGGGCAGATTTCGTCATGCGGCGAGCGCCTCGTTAAGTTCTTCCAGCAGCTTCGGCAACGGGTCGCCGAAGAGTTGATGGGCTTTCCCGAGGCCGCCTTCCTGGTTGAAGGGCGTGTCGTCGAGGTCGTCCAGCTCGATGCTGAGGCTGGTGGCGATGGGGTCGAGGATAGTGGGCTGACTGTTCCGCGACTGTGGAAAGGGTGACACCTTCCTTCTTGGCCTCGACGATGCCGACCGGCCTGCGATTCACCAGGAGCAGGTAGTCACAACGGCCCGACTTCAGCGGCACCTCGCACAAGGCAACGCCAAAGGACGCGGAGTGATCGAAGGCTTTGTAGTCCTGAACGGCCCAGCCTGCCGCCGCCAGCATGGCGTCGATGGTCTGGCGGGCTTGCTGTTCCGGGAGGGCGGGCATGATGAGATTCCTCCATCAAAGCAGGACAACACCCCAGGGCAAGGAATTAGACACTCCGAGAATATCACCCAAGCCCCCACCAGCACATTCATGAGCTTCAGCGCGAAAAAGTTAGACGGACAGTCAAATGCCTCACGCCTCCCGAATGAGCACTCACCCCGCCACTTCCAGCACAGCCTGGGCGGCGCGGTGGTAGGAGCCGGGGGCGCCGGAGCACGTCCAAGAACCTGATCAAGAAAGAGGACACCAGCCCGAAGCCAGACTCCATTTCATAGCAGGCTGACCAGCAGGATCACCGAGCACTGGGTGCAGAAAGCCGTGCAGCCTTTGGATGATGAGCGGCAAAGGATCAGCCGTGAGCCTGCCTTTTCGGAGAAAGGCCGACCACTGAGCCTGCTTGTCCCTGCTGTCACTAAATGCTGCCGTCAGCGCCAGCGGTGTCTCGCTCGGCCAGGCAGTGCCTCGGCGAGCGAAGGTGCCTAGCAGGGCCTCGCGCAACGTCGCGTGATGGAACTCCATGTGCCGACACAGCCAGTCCAGGTCGAAAAAGTCCTTCATGCGGCTGTTGTCCATTCGCAGTTCCACCGCAGCATGCAATTTCTCGGCGATCACCGTTTCCGGCGGGTAGGTCAGTAACCTCGCCTCGGGAAAATCCAGCAATTCGCGCCACGACTGCTCCAAGGGTTCTGGAATGATGGTGTCACCAAAACCAATGTCCACTTGAAGAGGAATCCGAGTTCGTTCCAACCGCGCCAAGACCTCGATTCTTATTCCTTCATACCTTTCATCCTCACGGATGCGGCTGGCGCTGACATGCGTCCAGACGAGACCATCCTCGGGGTCCGCAGGTGATGCCAGCACCCGCTCGAAGAACATCTTCAGGTCTTCCACCGAGGAGCTTCCAAAGCCCAGAAGATCCAGGTCTCGCGTGGGACGGTGTGGAGACTGCTGCCATAAGGAAAAGAGCTGCGCCCCCTTGAGCACAAACGTGCGCTCAGAGTGAGCCAGCCTCCAGAGCAGCCGCCCCATCGCGAAACGTTCGAGCAGTCGTTGGAAATCTCCTCCCTGGCTGCGGGAAAGGTTCAGCAGACGATCCTTGATGGAGGTGGCTAGGTTTTTCATGCCAGCGCCTCCATATAAGGCCGCATCACCTGGTCCATCCGGAATATCTCCCGGTACCGGTGCATCGGCACCAGGCTTGTTCGGCAGTTACGAAGCCTTTCCCGAAGCGCCTCCAGACATGCTTCCAGAGTCACCTGGTTCCGGTGTTTGAAGCAATCCACAATGGTGCGGTCCGGGTCCGTGACCTTCACAGCCACGCCATCCAGCATGTGCGTCTCCACTCCAAGGGTGAAGCTTTCAGGCACCCGGCTGCGAATGATGCGCAGGGGAGGCCAGGACACCTTGGGCGTGGGGCAGTTGTGCGGGATCAGCATCCATACCTCATTCGGCTGCTGAGTACCGATCTTGTGAAAGGCCAGGGCGCTTAGCAGGCAGACAATCCCTTTGGGCACCTGCATCGCAGCCTCCATCAGTCCAGGCATGATATGCCCCGGTTCCCCCACCACACTGTAAAGACCACGTCCTGTCCGCGTGATCCGCCCAGCCCGTTGCAGCCGGGTCAGCGCCATGGCATTCACACCAACCGCCAGCGCTTCCGCACGACGAAAAAGCGGTTTTGTCCGCGAAAGCTGCCTCAGCATTTCGAGATGGGGGTTAGACTTCATGATACTGGAGCAACGTTTTAAAAACTATGCCATTAATATATAATGGCATAGTTTTTGCAACACATCTTGTTCCTCGCCACCTAGCCATGCGCACCTGCCTAGGTCTGCCACAGAGACGTCCAGCAAAAAAGCTCAGGCACAAACCTGATTCAAAGATGAATCAATCACGCCTCCCGAATGAGCACTCAACCCGCCACTTCCAGCACAGCCTGGGCGGCGCGGTGGTAGGAACCGGGGGCGCCGAGCTGGGCGACGACGACGGCGAGTTCGGCCTGAAGATGGGTGCGGCGGGCGTCGTCGGTAAGCAGGCTGACCATTTCCTCGGCAAGGCTGGTCGGGGTCAGATCAGCCTGGACAAGTTCGCGGATGACATCGCGGCCGGCGAGGATGTTGACGATGCCGATCTTTTCGATCTTCACGACCAGCTTCGCGGCGAGGTAGGTGATGGGATTGACGTGATACACCAGCGCGTAGGGCAGGCCGAAGCAGGCGGCCTCCAGCGTGGCGGTGCCGCTGGCGACGGCTCCCGTCTGGCAGCGCTGCATCAAATCATAGACGGTGCCGACCTCGATCCACTTCCGGGCTTCGGGGACGCCGGCGGCATCGGCCAGATCGCGCATGGTCTGCGCCAGCCGCTCATTGGCGGCCGAGACGGCAAAGCGGGCGTTCGGAACTTGAAGCCGGATGGCCAGGGCGGCCTGCAGCATGACGGGAAAAAGCTTCTTCACCTCGTTGGAGCGGCTGCCAGGGAACCAGCCGACCAGGCCGGGCTCGCGCTTCCATTCACGCTTCAGCGCCGTGACACGATCCACCATGGGATGCCCGCCGAAGACGGTGGGCAGGCCGCTCTTCTCATAGAACTCCTTCTCAAAGGGGAAGATGCAGATCATGAGGTCGAGCACACGGGCCATGACCTTCACACGCCCCTTCTTCCAGGCCCAGACCTGCGGGCTGATGTAGTAGATGAGCTTTCCTTCATACCCGCCTTTGCGCAAAGCCTTTGCAAGCCGGAGGTTGAATCCGGGATAGTCCACGAAGATCACGGCCTCCGGACGCTCCTGAAGGATCTGGTCCACGGAGTCATTCATACGCGCCTTGAAGTAGGAGTACATCTTCAGCACTTCCCACAGGCCGACGACGCCCGCCTTCTCCACCCAGTCCTGAATCCCCTTCCCTGCGGCCTCCTTCATACGCGGTCCGCCCAGGCCGGTGAAGCGCAGCCCCGGCCTCTGCGCCTGCAGCTCCCGGATCAGCCCGGCGGCATGGGTGTCCCCGCTGATCTCGCCGGCGATGATGTGAAGATGCATGAGGACGTTGGCTGCGGCTGGAGGCGGGTCGAGAGAAGCGGGATCAGCTGGCAAGTTTGGCGTTCTTCTCGATCTGGTCGGTGATCTCCAGGGCGATGCGCACAGCCTCGGCGCCCTCCTGGCCGGTGACGACGGGGCGCTTGCCCAGGCGGGCGCACTCGACAAAGGCGGCAATCTCCAGCTTCAGCGGCTCGTCCTTCTCGATCTCGACGGCCTCACGGACGATCTGCATGCCGTCCTTGCGGTAGATCCAGCCGCTCTGCTCCTGGTAGTCGAGGCTGAGATAGCTGTCCTGCTGGAAGACGCGGATCTTGCGCATCTTCTCGGGGCTGATGCGGCTGGCGGTGATGTTGGCGATGCAGCCGTTGGCGAACTTGAGCCGGGCGTTGGCGATGTCCTCGCGGTTGGTGAGTACGTTGATGCCGACGGCGTCGATCTGCACAAGCGGGCTCTTCACCAGGTGCAGGACGATCTCGATGTCATGGATCATCACGTCGAGCACGACACCGATGTCCATGCTTCGGTTCGGGAAGGGCGAGAGCCTGTGGGCCTCGATGAAGCGGGGCTGGTTCATGCGCTCCTCAAGCTGGCGCAGGACGGGGTTGAAGCGCTCGATGTGCCCGACCTGGAGGATGACGTTCTTCTCCTGGGCCAGGGCGATCATGGCCTGGGCCTCGGCATAGCTTTCGGAGATCGGCTTCTCCACCAGCACGTGGATGCCTTGTTGCATCAATGGTTCGGCGGTGGCTCGGTGGTGGATCGTCGGCACGGCGATGGTGGCGGCATCGACGCGGGAGGCGAAGTCGGCGAGGTCTGACGCGGCCTGGGTGCCGTACTGGGCGGCGAACTCGGCAGCGCGGGCGGGGTCGGCGTCATAGACGGCGGCGAAGGTGATGGCGCCCCCGCTCTTCGAGGTGATCTCCGCCATGATGCGGGCGTGGTTCTTGCCAATGGCACCGACGCCGGCCACGCCGATGCGGAAGGGAGGTTTCTGGGAGTCCATGTGCCGTCCTGTTTAAAGAAGGCCGCCCGGGGAGGCAAAGGGAAAAGTCAGGCGTCTCCAGCCAAAGCCGCAAAAGAAGTCCCGGGCTTCAACCCGTGACCGCAGGGCAGAAAGCAAACCCACGTCCTTGGAAAAGGTCCGCAGAGGAAACCCCGGAAGAAAGCAGCTTCAGCCCAATCAAAACGCCCTTTCTCACGCCGCCTCGGCCAGCTCGGCGGGCTCATCCTTGAAGTCGAGCTCCTTCTCGACGCGAAGGTTTTGAATGATGTCCGCCTGACGTTCAGGGGTGTTCTTGCCCATGTAATAGGAAAGCAGCTCCTTGATGTTCTTGTGCTCGGGCAGGATGACGGGCTCAAGGCGCATCTTGGAACCGATGA
>JBIJBP010000205.1:0-6752 GCA_044345155.1 Prosthecobacter sp.
GGTGAAAAGATTTTCTCAGAAGCGAGAAATTAATGATTCCGTATTATCAATGCTGAGGCTTTCTTGGCAAGCTTTTTTCAAACATTGCCTCAACTTTTTAAAACTCCTGAACCAGCCAAGCTCAATCCAGCATGAGGATCTCAAAAAGATTGTGACGCCGGTCAGTCCACAAAGGAATGGATTCAGGTTCCTTGTTTTCAGGCTGGTCGACAGAAATTGTTTTTAAAAAATCATCAGTCCTGGCAAGCAGCAGGTAATCTGTCGAATCGTGATCCCCGTCCTCCTCCGTAATCACGCGGGCGGTCTTCCAGCCCATGTCAGCGGCCAGACCTTCCACCACGGGGGCCAAGGCCAGGTAGCTGTTCGTGACATGCACCACGATCACTCCCTCGGGTTTCATATGTCGACGATAGATGGCAAAGGCCTCCTGGGTCAACAGGTGCACAGGAATGGCATCACCACTGAATGCATCGAGCAGCAGCACATCGAAGCCTTGATCCGGCTCACGCTCCAGCATCAGCCTGGCATCCCCCAGGATCGTGGTCACCTTCGCATCACGCCTCTCGGCATCCGCCAGGTAGGTGAAGTGCTTCCGGGCAAGACGCGGAATCTCGGGATTGATCTCATAAAATCGCCATTGCTGGCCGGCCCGAGCATAGCAAGCCGCCGTTCCTGCTCCCATCCCCACGATGGCCACCCGTGCATCCGCCCTGCCCCTGATGTTCTCCAGCGCCTTGCCGATGCCGGTCTGGCGACCGTAATAAGTGACTGGTTCCTCACGGTAGGCAGCTCCCATGTTCTGCATGCCATGGATGATGCCGCCATGGGTCAGCGTCCGGTAGGTGTTTTCCAGGCCGTCATCCCAGTCCTCGTCCACATTGACCGCTCCATAAAAATTGCGCACCCGTTCCAGCCTCTCATCCACCGCCAGCGTCTGACGCTGAAGCCGGTGGAAGCCCAGGATGCCGAAGATCAATGAAACCAGGATGACCAGGGCATGAACGACACGCTGCGGACGACGGTAGATCAAATAGGCCAGCAGCAGAACCACGATCCCTGTGGCTGCCCCGACGGACAATGCCCGGGCATTCCCCATGGCCTCCAGGGATCTTCGGATCGTTTCCGGCGAGGAGGCGACCCAGTCGCTGAAATTCTTGACGATCCCAGCCAGGATCTCAGCCAGACTGGAAAGCCAGGTCCCCTTGTCCGCATCAGGCGCAACATACCCGAAGGCAAACCAGTACAATCCCAGCCCAGCCAGAAACAGCGCGGCCAGGGTGATCCCCAGCCGTTTCACGCCTGTCCGCCAGACCCAGGCGGCCCAGGCAAGCCAGGCGATGACATAACAAACGATCAACCCCAGCGGCCACTCCAGGTAGGTGACAAACACACGCGGCGCCACCAGGCTGACCAGCAGACCGCCGAGTGCCCCGCCCAGCGACATCAGCAGATAAAATTCCGTCAGATGCCCGGCCTTCGGTTTCAGCCTCGCCAGCTCACCATGGCAGACCATGCAGGCGAGAAAGACCGCCGCAAAGCTCCAGCCCAGCGCAAACAAATAGTTCGGCATCGGCTCGGCCGTCAGCGCCAGCTTCCTGCCCAGCGCCGTCACAAAAAGCACGGCCATCGTCGGCAGCGCCCAGGCCCAGCTCGCATACCAGCGCTCATGCTCAAAGCAGATGATGAAGCTCAGCAGATAAAGGCTCAGCGGCACCACCCACATGAACGGGACCACGGCCACATCCTGTGACACATGATTCGTCGTCGCCAGCAGCAGCGCACTGGCGGCGGCGGGCAGGATCACCCACAGCAGACGCCGGCCCCAGGAGGGAGCCGCCTCGGGCTCAGCCGTTGACGGCTGCTCCGCGGTCGCCGGGGCCTCGGCCAGATGGCGCGTCCGCTTCACCACCCAGAGTGACATCATGGCAAACACCACGAAACCGGCCGACCAGATCCAGGTCTGCGTCGTCACATCCCAGACAGGTTCGATCAGGAAGGGATAGCTCAGCAGCGCAGTAAGCGACCCCAGGTTGGACAATGCATACAGCCTCCAGGGGCTTCTGCCCGGCATCGCCCGGGTGAACCACACCTGGGTCAGCGGGCTGGTGCTGGAAAGCACAAAGTAGGGCAGCCCCACCGTTCCCAGCAGCAGAAGCAGGATGCGTCCCGCCGGGGGTTCATTGCCCGTGGGCTTCCAGAAGTCACCCGGTACAATCGGCAGAAAGGCCAGCGCCACCAGGATCAGCAACGAATGCACCAGCCACTGCGCCCTGGGCCGAAGCCGCGACAGGCCGTGCGCATAGGCATATCCACCGAACAAGACGACCTGAAAGAACAGCATGCAGGTCGTCCACACCCCGGGACTGCCTCCAAACCAAGGCAGGATGAACTTGCTGATCACCGGCTGAACTTGAAACAACAGGAAGGCACTGAGAAGGCTCAGCAGGGAGAAAAGCAGGTACATGGGTGAGGACTAGGCAACGCAGGCTAGCGGCAGGCCTTCCGGGCTGGCGATCTAATTTTGCTCAAATCCCGAGTTCCCGCCTCACTCGCTCCGGTGTCCAGCCCTGCTGCTTCAGCATTCGCAATGACCGTGCATCATCCCGTTTGGCCAGCCGCCTCCCGTTTTCATCCAGGATCAGGCGATGATGCTCCCACTCCGGCAACGGCAGGCCCAGCAGCTCGATCAGCAGCCGGTGCAGATGCGTCGCCGGCAGAAGGTCCTCACCCCGGGTCACCAGGGTCACCCCCTGACGAGCATCGTCCAGGACCACCGCCAGATGATAGCTCGCCGGAGTGTCCTTTCTCGCCAGCACCACATCACCAAAAATCGTCGGATCCGCCACCTGCCGGCCATGCGCACGGTCGGTCCACATTAACGGCCCTTCCACCCGTGTCAGCGCCCTGCCCACATCCAGCCGCAGGGCGTAGGAAATTCCGGACGCCATCCTCTCCGCTCGCTCCTCCTGGCTCAGCGAGCGACAGGTCCCGGGATACAGCGGCCCGTCCGGCCCATGAGGGGCGTTTCCCGCCTGTGCAATCTCCAACTGAATCTCCTTCCTCGTGCAGAAACACGGATATAGCAGCCCCAGCGACTCCAGCCTGTCCAGCCCGGCCCGGTAAACCGCCCCATGCTCCGACTGCCGGATCACAGGCTCCTCCCAGCTCAATCCCAGCCAGGCCAGGTCTTCAAAGATGCCCGCCTCATATTCTGGACGGGCTCGCGTCAAATCCAGATCCTCCAGCCTGATCAGAAACCGTCCACCCCTGCCCCTCTCCGCCGCAAACAGCGCCGCGTAAGCATGCCCCAGATGCAGCCAGCCGGTCGGGCTCGGGGCAAATCGTGTGGTGAAGCTGTTCATCGTTCGTCAGGAAATCTATGCGCAGTCTCCTGCACTCCGACAAGCCTTCAGATCACCCTTGGCCGGCCCCGCACCTCCAGCCGGGCTGGTATGCCCGCCGGACCAGCACCTCCGGCTGGCGACGGCCAAACAAAAAATCACACTGCGGACATGCATCGAATCACCGGCCCGATCCTCCTGCTGCTTCTCGCGCTGAACTCCCCCGCCCACGCCCAGGAACAGGTACTGTTTGCCTTCGACGACCACAACATCGCCTGGCAGCACAACCTGAAGCTGACCCTCGAAACCGCCGTGAAGCACCCCGGCAACCCCGTGCTGCGCAACGGTCCTCCCGGCTCGCCCGACCACGGCCACGCCATCCTCTACGGCACCGTCCTGAAGCAGGGCGACACCTTCCGCATGTGGTACCTCGGCATGCACGAGCCCGAGATCAAGTCCGGCCAGGCGCCCGGCTGGTGGCGGCCCATGTGCTACGCCGAAAGCAAGGACGGCATCACCTGGACCAAGCCAGACCTCGGCCTCGTCGAGTTCAACGGAAACAGGCATAACAACATCTGCCTCATCGAGGGCGAGCCCTTTTCCATGACCCGGGTGAACGACTTCCTGTCCGTTCTTCACGACCCTGAGGATCCCGACCCCTCACACCGCTACAAGTGCGCCTACATCGCCCACATGCCCTTCGACGAGGTCAGGGGCGGCCGCAGCAGGATCGGGCCGGACGAACGCCGCTGGGGCGCCTTCATCACCGCCACCAGCCCCGACGGCCTGCGCTGGAAATGCGTCGGCGACCGCCCCGTCAACGCTGGCGGCGAACGCTTTGAAGTCAGCGGCCTCTACCGCTTCGGAGACTTCTACTACGGCACCGGCCAGCTCCTCAGCCCCTGGTCCTGGCGGCCCGACGGCAGCCCGGTCGGACGCGACATGCTCGCCTATCGCTCACCGGACTTCATTCATTGGTCGAAAGCCAAGGCCTTCTCCTTCGCCCGCCCAGGCCAGCATGCCAACCCTCCCGTGAAGGGCCAGCAAATGCACATGGGCGCCGGCATCTGGAACCGCGGCAACGTGCTTGTCGGCCTCCACGGCATGTGGCAGGACGCCGAACAAACTCCGCCGAAGGGCAAAAGCTGGAACTTCGGCGTGCGCATCGACCTCGGCCTGCTCATCAGCAACGACGGCGTCCATTTCCGCGAACCCGTCCCCGGTCACACCGTCATTCCACGCGGCAAGACAGGCGAGTGGGACGACATCGCCATCCTCCAGGGCCACGCTTTTGTGAACGAGGGCGACCGCACGATGATCTGGTACTCACACTGGGACACCGGCGGCAACCTGGAGCACATGGACATCGGTCTCGCCACGCTGCGACGCGACGGCTTCGGCCATCTCTCGCGCCATGTGTCCGATGAGGAGGGCCACTTCATCACCAGTCCGTTCATGGCAAAAAAGATCGCGCTCAACGTCGAGGGAGCCTCGTCCGAATCACCACTCACCCTGCAGCTTCTCGATCCCCTCGACCGCCCCCTCGAAGGCTATGAAACACGGCTGACCACCAGCGGGGTGAAGGTCGATGTCACCTGGCCGAAGCCACTGCCTGAAAACACCAGGATCGCCCTGCGCGTGAACTACCCGGCAGGCAGTGCCGCCAGGGTTTATGCCGTGTATTTGTACTGACGAGGCCAGTCTGGCAAGCTCACCTTCACCCGGGGCGTAAGGGAGGTCATGCCCCATCACGCACTTCGATTTCACGCGGCCGCATTCACCGCCATCGTCCTGTCCGCAGCGATCCCCGTGACCGCTGCCGGTCCGCTGCCCGATTCGCTGCGCGCATTCACCCAGCCACCGCCGGAACTCGCCCAGGAAACCGGCGACTACCGTTCCCCGCTGCTCTTCAAGGACGGCTCCAAGGTTCAGTCCGCCGGCGACTGGGCACGACGCCGCGCCGAAATCCTGCGCGACTGGACTTCCATCATGGGCGAGTGGCCGCCCGTTCTCGATAAGCCACAACTTGAGGTCCTTGAAACCAAGCCGCGCGAAAATTTCATCCAGCAGAAGGTCCGACTCCAGATCGCCCCCGATCAGAAAAGCGACGGCTGGCTGCTGATCCCCGACGGCACAGGCCCCTTCCCCGCCGTTTTCGTCCCCTACTACGATCCTGAAACCAGCGCCGGGCTCGGAGCCAAGCCCTTGCGCGACTTCGCCTATCAGCTCACCAAACGCGGTTTCGTCAGCCTCAGCATCGGCTCGCCCGGCGGCGACGCCCGCAAGCCCGTCCTCAGCGCCCAGGCCAAATGCCAGCCCCTCAGCTACCTGGCCTACATCGCCGCAAATGCCTGGCAGGCGCTCTCCAGCCTGCCTCAGGTCGATTCCAAACGCATTGGCATCGTCGGTCACTCCTACGGCGGTAAATGGTCGATGTTCGGCGCATGCCTATGGGACAAGTATGCCTGCGGCGTGTGGTCAGACCCCGGCATCGTCTTTGACGAAACCCGCCAGAGCATCAACTACCAGGAACCCTGGTATCTCGGTCTTGATCCGACCCTGACACGCAAACCGGGTCTCATCAGTGCTGAAAGCCCACGCACAGGCGCCTACAAAACCTTGATCGCCCAGGGCCATGACCTCGTCGAATTCCAGGCCCTCATGGCACCACGCCCCTTTCTGGTGTCCGGCGGTGCCGAAGATCCCCCCAAACGCTGGGCCGCCCTCAATCACCTTCGCGCCGTCAACCAGCTCCTCGGCCACGACGACCGTGTGGCCATGACCAACCGTGAAAAACACGATCCAAACCTCGAATCCAACGACGTCATCTACCGCTTTTTCGAGCACTGGCTGAAGTGATCCCAGCCAAGCTGTGCCGCACCTGAAAAGAAGATGTGGGAAAATGTAAAAAAGCCGTTGCTTATTCACCCCATCTTGCCAGACTCGCGGCCCTCCCAAACGAGGCTCGGTAGCTCAGTCGGTAGAGCAGGGGATTGAAAATCCCCGTGTCGGCGGTTCGATTCCGTCCCGAGCCACCATCGCTTATAAAGCGTTGGTTTTCAAAGGATTGCGAAGCCAAAAAGGCTGACTTTGCAGCAAGGTAACACAGAAAGTTGCACAAAATGGGCCCATTTGCGTTGTTTGCATGGTTTGCCAATTTCGATCCAACTCCACCCGATTGATCGCTCTGGCGGGTGAGCTTCCGCCTCCGTCGTGGACTCAATGTATGGACCCTGCTCCGCACGTTCAGAAAACGATTCATCAGCAACGCAATCACGCGTTAACCTTGCCCGCTTGCTAGAGCAATTTAAATAATACTATAACCACAAGAGGCAAACCAACCCATGGCGTCTTTGGCTGTGACTTTGGAGAACGCAATGCTGATGGCTTCACCTAGTTGCTCGGGGGTTC
>JBIJBP010000206.1:0-6718 GCA_044345155.1 Prosthecobacter sp.
AGAGCTGCCTGCCCGTGGCAGCGTCAAAGGCCACCACCCGATAATCCTTCGGAAGCTCCAGTCCCCGCCTGGTCAGCAGCCCCTCGGCATGACGCGTGAGCTTGTCGATGCAGTAGATGCGTCCGCCGCCAGCCACGATGGCGTTGTGCAGGAAGCTGTGCCTGGCCTTCGTGCGCCAGAGCAGCCGGCCGCTGTGCCGGTCAAAGACCGCAAGCCCGGCGCTGGCGGAATAATCCTCGATCGGCGCCGAGGCACGGCTGGTCGAGGCGCCCGTCTTCAGACTGAAATGCGCGAAGTCATCACCGCCGATCAGCAGGCCGTCCGTCACGCCGATGAAGGCCCACTGCGCCGGATCAGCCGCGTCCTCACGCAGGCGGATGCTCCGTAAAAGCCTGCCGCTGCGGGCATCGAGCACCTGGCATTCCCCCTTCACCGCCACATGCACGGCGTCCGCCGTGGCGGCAAAGTTGGTTCCCCGCCCGTTGGCACCTGGAATGTGCTTTTGGTTATACGCCGTGCTCAGCGGCGTGTCGGCGTAGGTCTCGTTATAATAGACGCCGAAGGTGCCCAGGTCCTTGAAGTCATGCCGCCAGATCACCCGCCCGGTGTAGACGTCCCTGGCGCTGATGCTGTTCATGCCCTCGATGAACAGCCGCCCGCCCACCACCTGCTCCGGCGGCCCGTGACCATGCCGGGGCAGCACGTCGAGGTTGGAACTGCCGCCAAACCACAGCACGCCGAGAGGCGCGCGCACACGTCGGTCATCCGACTTCACCGTGTTGGCGATGTCGCCATACTGATGCGTCCAGTCCGCCGCACCGGGCAGGGCGCCCTCGCGGATGAAAAGCCGCCACCCTCCCAGCTCCTCGGCCTTCGCCTTCTCCAAGGCAGCCACGTCCGGCGCGCCTTCGGCCGGGCACATCAGCACGCCGCCATAAGGCCGCACGGAGGCAAAGGCCGCCACCGCCTGATCCGCCGGCGCAATGACCAGATGGGCAAAGTGCGGCGGTGCCTGGAACGACTTCACATCGCCCTGATGAAAGCTGATACGCGATCCATAGAGTCCTTGCGCATCGTAGCCGCGCCGCGCTGCCTGAACCCTGGCTGCTTCAGCATCCACCACGGTGATCTGCATCCCTGACTCCTGAAGCAGGGCATCGGTCAAACCCGGCATGCCTTCGCCAAAGAAAAGCGCATGTCCTCCAGGATCCTGGATCTTTGCCAGCAGCACCCGGGCAAGCTTCACGGATTCTTCGGATGCTGCGATGCGCTCCGCCTTCCGTGAAGTGATCCGCCCCTGCTTCGCCCCTGCTCCATAAACCTGAATCCTGCCGTCCAGCGTCACCGCAATCAGCCTGCCATCGGCGGCGATCAGACGACACACCTCGCCATCAACGGGCAGGGTCCAGGCCACCTTGGGAATGCCGGTCAACGAAACGGCGCTGAGGCTGCCCTTGCCCGCCGCATACAGACAGTCGCCAGCCTTGATGAGGTCACCGGAACCATCCGCCACAACCTCCCACAGCACCTTGCCGCCCAAACCCAGCTCGCGGACCGATTTCGCATCGGAATCAAAGAGGCGCGCACCGTCGATCACCGGTTCATTGTGCGTGGTGCGTCCGATCAGTCCCGACTTTAAGTTATAGGTTCGCACGCCGCGTTCCCGGGTGTGGACATAAAAGTTCTTTTCTCCGGCCGCCACAAACGAACCGCCGTTGCCCTTGCCGCCATCATTGAGATGGAAGAACTTCAGGTCGCCGGTGGCCAGGTCAAAACCTGCAGGCACGGACCGGCCGCCCGGAACCAGCAGCGTGTTTCCGGACAGCACCAGCGCGCCCTGCGGAGCAACACCGGCGAACGCCAGGGCGCTGTGCGGCTGCTTGATGAAATCGGCGCCAGTGCCGTCGTTGACCCACAGGCTGCCGCCGGTCTCCGCATCCAGCGCATGGATGAAGGTTCCCATGAACGGCCAGATGCTGGCGGCAAAACAAACTTTGCCATCACGAACCACCACGCCGCCGCGGGCCGGCCAGGCGGAGGTGAGCCTGCCGTTGCCCAGGGCTTTGCGGGCCGAAGGGGCGCCGTTGAAGCTCCACAGCTTCGTCCCTTCACCGGCCTTCACGCAGTAAAGATGACCGTCGTCGCTCGTGAAGTAAACCCTTCCCTGCCAGCAGGCCGCAGGCAGGCGCACCGGGGCATCGGTGTAAAAGCTCCACAGCTCGCCACCCGTTTTTAAATCCAGGGCCACCACCTTGTCGGAGTCGTTGAAGCCGATGAAAACCCGGCCTTCATGCACCACCGGTTCAAACACCTTGTCGTACGGCATCAGATCATGATTGAGGGGATCATCCCAGACCTGCTGACGTGGCGCATAGACCCGCTCCCATTCGAGCTGCAGCCTGTCCGGCAGGCGCTCCTGCGATGAAGCCGTGCGCCCGGCGTCATAGCGCCACATCGGCCAGTCGGCGGCAAAGGAGGAGGCGGCGGTCAGGGCAAGAAACAGACATCTCATGGGGGCTTGAGGGAACGCTGCACGGAGGCGCGAACTGTCTTGGTGAATGCTCGAAGGAGCCAGTAGGCCAATGACCAAGGCCCAGGATACCAAGGACCAATGAAACCCCAAAAACCAGGCTCCAGGCTCCACCGCGCCTCAGCCTTGAACCTTGGGTCCTTGCGTCATTCCCTGGTCATTGCGTTTTGGCCCTTGGTCATTTCCTACGCCTTCGCTCATTGCCACCGAAAAACCATCCCTGGCTTCAGGCGGCGTTGAGTTTCAGCAGTTCCTCCAGCAGGCCCTTGCTCCGGTAGAACTCGGCTTCCGCCAGCCCGGCCTCGACAAGTCCGGCGCGAACTGTGGCGGAGTCCGCTTCGGCCATGACATGCTGCTTGATCAACGCCGTCTTGCGAGCCTGAAGCTCCAGGAAGGCCGCGTCCACCACAGGTGTCTGCGGATAGCGCCCGGCGGCCTGGCCGGTCTTCAGCATCTCCTTGAAGGGCACGCCGGTCTTGGCGGCCTCGACCTTGGCGGCATTCACCCCGGCATACCAGTCGGCGCAGACGATGCGGTAATAGTCACGCATGGCCTGCTTGTTGTAATGAATGATGAGCTGGCGTCCTTCGACCTCGACAAGGCCCGTCGCGCGGAAGCTGTCGGCATCAATGGTGTCCACGAAGAACAGGTCATCCCCGTCCACGGCGAACTCCCATTTCAAATCCCAGAGCTGAAGGCCGATCTCCTCCAGCAGTTCACGAACGGCCCAGGCGCCCAGCAGGGCCATGCGGATGGTACCGGTGAAGTGATCCACGCTCAGGCCCGACATCAGCAGCGCCTCCTGCTTGGTCACGGCACGGTCTTCCGGCTCATACTTGCTGGTCAGGTCATAGATGGGACGGTCAAGCATCTGCCAGGCACGCATCGGCCCCTCAAGGCCCAGCTCCTGCTCATAGGCACGGCGTTCCTTGGCCCCCAGCGCCTCATATTTACGCAGGATCGAGCTGCCGCTCGTCACGCCAAAGCGAACGATGTATTCCAGGGGCACGACGTAGGTGCTGCTCTGCTGAAACTGGGCGTAGTCGAAGACAAAGTTGCCCATCACATTGCGCTGCGGCGGCTTCATCACCGGGAAACGGCGCACCACGTTGAAGCAGCTCGGGTTCTCCGGCATTCCCTGGGTGACAATCTCACCCGTCTTCGCGTCCAGCATGCCGATGTGATGGGTCTGGGCACCGTTCTCCAGCATGTTCGGCAGCGTGCCCTCCATGAGCTGCGTGCGCCAGATCGAGCCCAGGGTGTGGTCGTCCTTCAACACCGACTCCACCCGCCGCCAGGTGTCCGCCTTCGCCAGGCGACCGTACATGGCATGACGGAAGATCGCACGATTCAGGTCATTGCCCTCAATCTTGAAGATGCTGCCCACGTCAAAGACCGAGCCCGCCTCCGTGGTTTCGCAGATGATGTATCCGGGATGATTCGGCACGGCATACAGGTTCTGCACCGAGCCGCGGTAAACGGGCTCACCGAGGGACTCAAGGGAGAGGTGGGAGGGCAGGTCGAGAGGCATGACAGGTCCGCAGGCTGGAAGAAATGCGCCGAAATGCAATTTCAGTTCATCATTTTCTGAAAATGGGCGGAGACCGAGCCCCCTGCTAGCCCTTCCGGCTGAGTCGCACCGCCACATGATCGCAGCCGGGCAGGATGCGTTTGCGAAGCTCGACCCCCACCTCCACCGCACCGAATTCCTTCAGCACACAATCGGCCATCTCGGCGGCCAGGGTTTCGATGAGACGCCGGGGCTTCTCCGCCGCAAGGGTGCGCAGGCGCAGGGCCACGGCGGCATAGTCCACGGTCAGCGCCAGGTCATCATGCATCTCCTCAAAACGAACGCCGGGACGCAGGCTGACGTCGGCCTGAAGCGTCTGCCAGGCGGCACGCTCATCCTCAGGCACGCCGATCCGAACAGGCAGGTCCAGGCCTCTCAGGTGAATGGTGTCGCTTTCAGTCATCTGTGAAGGGGTCATCAACGTTTGCGGCCTGGGTCACGCTCGCGCAGAAGCTTTTCGTAACCCATCTGGATGAAGCTGTAGTCACGACAGTGCGCCTTGGCGTCTTCGAGGGTGATGAAGTGATAGCTCAGCAGGTGCAGCAGGCTGTCAT
Organism: Prosthecobacter sp.; assembly: GCA_044345155.1. Lineage (GTDB taxonomy): Bacteria > Verrucomicrobiota > Verrucomicrobiia > Verrucomicrobiales > Verrucomicrobiaceae > Prosthecobacter. The sequence continues at coordinate 4,655 of JBIJBP010000206.1, forward strand.
CGATCGTGTGCATGCCATCGCGCCCGCCGATCTGGATGAGGCTGGGCATCTGCTGGAGGCGCTGGTCACGGATGCAGCCGGCGATGGCATTGTTCATGACCATGACCTCGGAGGCCATCACACGGCCCTCGCCGTCGGCGCGGCGGATCAGGTGCTGGCAGACGATGCCTCGCAGGCAGTGGCTGAGCTGGGAGGCCACATAGTCCTGCTGGTCCCGCGGATAGCTGTCGAGAATGCGGGTGATGGTCGCCGGCACGTCGGTGGTGTGCAGGGTGCTGATGACCAGGTGACCGGTCTCTGCGGCGGTCAGGGCCGTGCGCATGGTCTCCAGGTCGCGCAGCTCGCTGACGGTGATGACGTTCACGTCCTGCCGCAACGCGCTCTTCATCGCCCGGGCAAACTCGTGGGTGTCGAAGCCCACCTGGCGCTGACGGATGAGGCTCTGCCCGTGCTTGAAGACGAACTCGATCGGATCCTCGATCGTGACGATGTTGCAGGAACGTGCGGCGGCGATCTGCTGCGTCATGCTGCAAAGGGTGGTGGTCTTGCCGCTGTTGCTGACGCCGGTGATCAGGATCAGGCCGTCGCGCATCTCGCAGAGCCTTTCCACGGTCGGCCCGTGACCCAGCTGGGACAATTCGGGAATCGAATCGGGAATGTAGCGGAAATTCCCTTCAATCCTGCCCATGCAGAAGCAGGCGTTGCCGCGGAAGCGGCCCAGGTTTTCGACCTCGATGGCAAAGTCCAGCTCCCACTCCTGCTCCAGCTTGGCGCGCTGGGTGTCCTTGAGGCCTCCAAGGACAAGCTCGCGCACATCGACGGCATCCAGGGTTTCATCGGTTACCGGTGTCATGCGCCCATGCAGGCGCATCGTGGGCGGCGCCCCGGGCGAGAGGTGCAGGTCGGAGGCACCGGCCTGCATGGCCATGGCGAGGTATTCGATCAGGTCGTATTGGCGCATAAGAAATCAGCCAAGCCAGTTAAGCAGCCGCCCGGAGGCTGTCGAGAAAGGAGTTAAAGCCGGGACATGCCATCGCTCATGATCCATTCCTTGAGAGGCATGAACTGCTCGGGATTCGCCGGAATGGCACTGCCAAACGGGGCGGCATTGATGGAATCCAGGTTCAGCAGGCCGTCGTGGATCTCCAGGGTGGGATAACCCCGCTCATGATGATGATAATAGCCCGGATGCGTGCGCAGGACGTCCTCCTGAAAATCCTGCGGATACATGCTTAGCCCGCGGAAATAATGATGACCATTCCTTTCCACATGGGTGATGCCCAGGGCCGCCACCATGGCCAGGTCCTGAAGCACGCAGATCGGCCCGACTCCGGCCAGGTCCTCCCCGCTCTGGATCGGTGGACGGCTCATCGATGAGGCGCGCACCTTCAGCAGCGCGGCGTTCACCAGTCCCTTCATGATGCCCTTGCAGGCCTTGAAGCTGGTGCCGCTGTAGCCCAGGTCCAGGGCACGAGGCAGGTCGGCGAGCGAACCGTCGGATTCATCGATGATCATGCCCGGGCCATCCTGCCAGCCGGCAAGCACAGGGGCCACGTCATCCTTGAGCGCATGATCCCGGTAAAGCGGCTGCTCAATCAGCAGCAGGCTGTTGAAAAACGGCGCCAGCGAGCGGTCAGCCTGGAGGGTGGCGTAGAATTCCCGGAAGGCCTGCAGGTCGGTGAACTGCTCATTGCCATCCAGCGTGGCCTTGAAGCCGCCCGGACAGCCGGCGGTCAGCACCTCCGTGATGATCCTCAGCCTTGGGATGTCCACCGCAGCATCTCCACAGACCTTGATCTTGAAATAGCGCAGCCCATAGGCCCGGATGGAGGCCGCCAGCGTGTCGGGCAGGCCGTCGTCCAGGCCAGGCGATTCCTCGTCACGCAATGGGTCCGCCAGACCAATCGTGTGACGCAGGGCCACCTGTTGCAACGGCTCGGGCACCAGCACCTGGCGGGGTGTCAGCCCGGAAAGCTCGCCATGAACCACGCCCAGTTCAATCTGGAGCAGGTCAGACTGCAGCAGGCGATGCAGGGGCAGGCCGGACGCTTTGCACAGACCGTC
>JBIJBP010000085.1:0-21802 GCA_044345155.1 Prosthecobacter sp.
CCAGGAACTGCTGGACGAGCTTCGGCGGGGCGTCGGCGGCGTGAGTGAACGAGGCCGCAAGGGCGAGGTAGAGCAGACCTCCCGCTCCGCAGGAGGAGCGTGGGGCAGTGAGGGGGGATTTCGTCATCGAACGGGGGGACGTGAGGTGTTGGCAAGTGCGCTGTGCGCATCTTGCGGGACAAGCGGGCTGCGTTGCCGCCATGCCTTCGAAGACGTGCGCCATCAGGCAAACCGTCCGGTGCTGCTGCCGAACGAATCCGTTTCCACACCCATCTTCTGGGCGATGTCGACGAACAGGTTGCAGAGCGGCACCTTGTTGATGCCTTCGCGGGGCACCTCGCGGAACTCGCCATGCTTGTAGCCGCCGCCTGCCAGGAGGATGGGCAGATCGGAATTCTTGTGGGAGTTGCCGTCGCCCATGCCGCTGCCGAACAGGACGGTGGTGGAGTCGAGCAGGCTGCGCTCGCCGTCGTTGATCCTGGAAAGGCGGGCGACGAACTTGCCGAAATGCTCGATCTGATACTTCTCCAGGGTGATGAGGCTGGCGATGGCCTCGGGGTCGTTGCCGTGGTGGGAGAGGCCGTGCCAGTCCTTCTTGATGCCGAGGTGCTGGGGCATGAAGTCTCCGCCGATTTCAAGCGTGGCGATGCGGGTGGAGTCGGTCTGGAGGGCGAGGGCGATCAGTTCGTAGAGCAGGGGCAGGTCCTCAACGGCGTTGCGGTTGGCGGGCTTGTCGAAGGGGGCCTTGGGCTTGGGCTGGTCGGTCCAGCGCTGGCGGAGTTCGAGGCGCTTTTCGACATCGCGGACGGAGGTCAGGTATTCGTCGAGCTTGTCCTTGTCCTCCTTGTTTACCTTTTTGGACAGGCGGCCGGCCTCCTCGAGGACGGAGTCGAGGATGGAGGCCTGGACCTTGTTGTCCTGGACGCGGCGGGCGCGGCGCTCCGGGGAGTCGGTGACGAACAATTTTTCAAACAATTCCGCCGGGTTGGTGACGGGGGGGACGCGGACGCCGGACTTGGTCCAGGCGATCTGGCAGCCGCCGTGGATGCCGCCTTCGGAACCGACGGTGAGGGAGGGGAAGCGTGTCTCGAAACCCACCTCGTCGGCGAGGAACTGGTCGATGGTGACATTGCCCTCAGGGCGGTTTTGCGCCTCGGAGTGAAGGACGCCGGAGAGGAAGGAATGCACCGCGAAGTGGCCGCCCTTCACACCGTGGTCGAGGCCCCGGAACACCGTCATTTTGTCACGGATATCCCACACCGGTTCGAGCAGCGAGGTCTTCTCGTAGCTGCGACCCTGGGTGGTCGGGAACAGGCTCTTGGTCTGGTAGCCAAGAAGGTTGCCGATGGCGACAAAGCGGCGTGCGCCGATGCCTGCTCCCTTGCCGGCCTGGACGGAGCCGCCCACGGACTTGGCCATGAGGGAGGACATGCCCGGCAGGGCGAGGGTGGTGCCGAGGGAGCTGAGGAGAAAGTGACGACGGTTCATGGGGGGATTAACAGTTGGTTAACGAGTAAGGCGGTGCGTTTGTTGCAGCAGAGAGCAGGCCAGTCCTGGGCGGGCAGGCGACCGAGTCCCGTCGGCCCGTGCATCCGGGATAGGCCGAGGTGCCTTCGGCTTGAAATGCCGGCATGGCCTGCACGTTCAATCCGGGATGCGCTGTCTGTCCGTCCTGTTTTCCGCCCTCTGCCCGATGCTTCTGTCGGCGGCGATGCCTAACATGGTCTGGATCATCGCGGATGACATGTCGCCGGACATCGCGGCGCTCGGGGCGAAGGGCGTGCGGACGCCGAACCTGGACCGCCTGGCGGCCGAGGGCAGGCGCTTCACCCGGGCCTATGCCACGGCCCCGGTGTGCAGTTCGTCGAGATCGGCCTTCATTCTCGGCTGCTACCAGACCACGACCGGGCTGCATCCGCATGACACGGAGAACCCGCAGCCCCTGTCCGCGCCGTATGTGCCTCTGCCGACCCTGCTCAGACAGGCCGGTTACTTCGTCACCAACGCCCCGGCGCCGGACAGCATCCGCTCCGGCAAAAGGATCACGAAGGGCAAGACGCACTACAATTTCGCCCACGATGCGAGGACGCTGTTCGATGGTGACGACTGGCGGCGGCGGAAGCCCGGCCAGCCCTTCTTTGCGCAGTTTCAGATCAGCGAACCCCACCGGCCCTTTCCGGTGCCGGAGTCCTTTGACGAAGATGCGCTCAAGTCCATTGAGCTGCCACCGAACTACCCCGACCATCCGCTGATGAGGCGCGACTGGTACGCCTATCAGCGCAGCGTCGAGGTGGTGGACGGCCGCGTGGGAACGATCCTGGCGCAGCTGGAGGCGGAGGGGGTGCTGGAGGAGACACTGGTTGTCTTTTTCGCCGATCACGGCCGCGCGATGCCATGGGGGAAGCAGTGGCTGAGTGTCGAGGGCCTGCAGGTTCCGCTGCTGATGCGCGGGCCGGGTGTGGCCAGGGGCGGTGTGGAGCGGCGTCTGGTGAGCCTGATTGATCTCGCGCCATCCATGCTGGCCGTCGCGGGCCAGCCCGTGCCCGGCTGGATGGAGGGGCGCGACGTGCTGACGGGCGAGTTTCCCGTGCGTGATGGTTTGTTCGCGGCGCGTGACCGATGTGGTGACGCGATGGACCGCATCCGCGCCGTCATCACGGAGGACGCCTGGCTGGTGCGGCATTTCAACCCGCAGCTGTCTCGGTTGAACTGGTCCAGCTACAAGGAGGAGCAGTATCCCGGCATGCCCCTGATGAGGGTGCTGCAGGCCCGTGATGAGCTCGACAGCTTTCAGGCCTCCTGGCTGGCGCCGACACGGCCGGAGGTGGAGTTCTTCGACATCGCCACGGATCCTGCCGGGCTGCACAACATCGCCCGGGATCCGGCGCAGAAGCCGCGTGTGGAAGCGTTGCGCGGCAGATTGGAGGCCTGGATCCAGGCCACGCACGACCAGGGGGTGGCCGGTGATCCCGCCAGCGAGCCGCCGCTGGCGCAGATCCAGGGGGACAAGCGGAAGACCTATCAAAAAGTCTGGCAGAAACGCCTGCAAAAGCCCGGGCCGACCGATGAGGAGCGGCTTGCCTGGTGGATGCGGGAATACCGGCTGCATCCATGAAGCATTCCTGGTTGATCCTGACCCTCCTGGCCGCGCCGCTTGCCGCCGCGCCGCCTCATCTTGTCGTGCTGCTGGCGGATGATCACAGCGCGGCGGACATGAGCGTCTATGGCGCCAGGGACATCCCGACGCCGAACCTGGACCGCATGGCGGCGGCGGGCATGGTGTTTGAGCGTGCGTTTGTGAACTCGCCAAGCTGTGCGCCGAGCCGGGCCGCCCTGTTCACCGGCCTGTATCCGGCCAGGAACGGCGCGGAGCCGAATCATGCGAAGCCTCATGCCGGGCTGAAGCGGCTGCCGGCGTATCTGAAGGGGCTGGGTTATGAAACGGTGAGCTTTGGCAAGACGAGCCATTACGCCCATGTCACCGATCAGGGTTTTGATCGTGCGGAGAACTATGGCTACCATGACCACGGCGGCGTGCAGGCCTGCGTTGATTTTTTGAAGCAGCGGAAGAGCGTGAAGCCGCTCGCGCTGTTGTTTGGCACGAACTGGCCGCATGTGCCGCTGCCGTCGCCGGAGGGGGTGGACCCCGCCGGAGTGCGGGTGCAGCCGATGCACATCGACACGCCCGAGTTTCGGCATTACCGCGCCCGCTACATCAACGCGGTGATGAAGATGGATGAGGAGATCGGCGCGGTTTATGAGGCGGCGAAGCAGAGCCTGGGCACGCGGAACACCTTCTTCCTGCAGACCAGCGACCACGGGGCGCAGCTGCCTTTCGGCAAATGGAACCTCTATGATGAAGGCACGCGCGTGCCGCTGATCGTGCAGTGGCAGGGCCGGGTGGCCGAGGGAGTTCGCACGAGCGCCCTGGTGCAGTGGATCGACATCCTGCCCACGCTGATCGAGGCCGGAGGCGGCGGTGCTCCGGCGGACCTTGACGGGCGTTCCTTCCTGCCGGTGCTCCAGGGCAGGACGAATGCGCATCGTGAGGCGATCTTCACGACGCACACCGGCGACAACGACATGAACGTGTATCCCAGCCGTTCGATGCGAACGCAGCACTGGAAGTACATCCGCAATCTGCATCCTGAGTTTCGCTTCACCTCACACATCGACCGTGCCGCCAATGAGGACAGCCTCGCCTACATCGTCTCGTGGGAGAAGGCCGCCAACACGGACCCGCGTGCGGCCTTCCTCATCAAGCGCTACCGGGAGCGGCCGGCGGAGGAGCTGTACGACCTGGATGTCGATCCTTTCGAGCTGAACAACCTTGCCGCCGACCCCGCCCATGCCGGTCCACTTGCCGAACTCCGGCAGGGATTGGACGCCTGGATGAAGAGCACGAATGACGCGCGGCTTGTGTCTGGCAAGCCGCTGTTGTTGACGGACGAATTCCATCTTCTGGGCCAAAAGAAAGCAAAGGCCGCCCCATGATCATGACCCAACCCTTGATGAAAAAACTGTCGTGCCTGCTGGTCCTTGGGTTGGCGTCGGCCCTTGTTGTGCCAGCTTGTCTGGCGAAGGAGAAGCAGATGCATCCCAACATCGTGATGGTCTTCATCGACGACATGGGCTGGGGCGACTTTTCGTGCTTTGGCAACAGGGACGCAAAGACGCCGAACATTGACCGCATCGCGGCGGAGGGGATCCGGTTTGAAGACTTTCACGTGAACTCGCCCATCTGCTCGCCCTCACGCTGCGCCCTGACGACGGGGCAGTATCCGCAGCGCTGGCGGATCAGCTCCTACCTGGACAACCGGGCGCAGAACGAGAGGCGGGGTGTGGCTCAGTGGCTGGATCCGAAGGCTCCGACGCTGGCCCGGATGCTGAAGCAGGCTGGTTATGCCACGGGGCACTTTGGCAAGTGGCACCTGGGCGGGCAGCGTGATGTCGATGACGCGCCACCCATCAGCGCCTACGGCTTTGACGAGAGCCTGACCAACTTTGAAGGCATGGGTCCCAAGCTGCTGCCGATGACAAGGAAGCCGGGCGACACGGAGCCTGGTCGCATCTGGGAGGATGCCGAGCGCCTGGGCGGCCCGGTGGTGTGGATGCAGCGCAGCGAGATCACGGGTGGTTTTGTGAATGCGGCAATTCCTTTCATGAAGCGCGCGGAGGCGGCCGGGAGGCCGTTTTACGTCAACCTCTGGCCGGATGACGTCCACGGTCCGTGGTGGCCGACGGTGGAAAAGTGGGCGGAGGACAAGCGTGGGAAATATCTGGCCGTGCTGGAGGCGATGGACCGTCAGTTTGGAAGGCTTTTCGATCATCTGCGCTCCACGCCGGAACTGCGCGACAACACGCTTCTGCTGATCTGCTCGGACAATGGCCCGGAGCCCGGGGCGGGCAGCGCGGGGCCGTTCCGGGGCTCCAAGACGACGCTCTATGAAGGCGGCACACGATCGCCGCTGATCGTCTGGGGGCCGGGTTTGATCGATCCGGCGAAGGCGGGCGCGGTCAACAAGAGCTCGCTCTTTGCTGCGTTTGACCTGGCGCCCTCGCTGCTGGCTGTGGCGGGGGTGGAGGCGGGTGCAGCAGCCTTTGATGGTGAAAATGTCGCGCCGGTGCTGCTGGGAAGGTCCGAGGTATCGCGCGGTGCGCCGATTTTTTGGAGGCGTCCGCCGGACCGCAAGACGGCATCACCCTCGCTGCCGGAGAGGCTTCCTGATCTGGCGATGCGCGAAGGTTCCTGGAAGCTGCTCTGTGATTATGATGGCACGAAGCCGCAGCTCTATGATCTGAGCAAGGATCGTGCTGAGACGAGCAACGTGGCTTTGGAGAATGCCGGCGTTGTCGAGCGCATGACTCGGGCGCTGCTGGCCTGGCATCAGTCGATGCCGCCGGACAACGGGCCGGAGCTGGGGGAGGAGGTTTCGAAGGGCGGGGCCAAAAAGGTGGCGAAGAGCAAGGCGGGGGCCGCGTCACGCTGAGGGGCCGGGTTCCTGAAGGCTGACGAGGGGTTCAAAGACGAACCACTGGTCCCAGTGCTCCTGAAGATGCTGATGCAGCACGGGCAGCCAGAGCCTGCCGATGTCGTCGCTGCGCAGGCGGGAGGTGCCGTCGTGGAAGCATTCGCCGACATGGATGCGGTAGCGGAGGCGGCCGGTGCGTTCGAGGAAGATGGGGTAGCAGGGCACGCGCGAGATTTCCGCCAGCACGAGGGGGCCGCGGGGGAGCTGGTAGACGCGGCCGTTGAATGTCATCTCGACCGGTGACACGGCGGAGAGCACGCGGTCGCCCTGGACGGCGACGGCATCGCCTTCCAGGAGGACGCGGCAGAGTTCGAGGCCGAGGTGGTTGTCGCCGAAGTTGTAATGGACGCGCAGCCTGGGGTTTTCCTTTTCGGTCTGGCGGAGCTCCTTTTCGCGGAGGCGCTGGAGTTCCTCGGTTTGCTCGGGGGCGCGGACGGTGTGAAGACGGCGGCCGAACTCACGGGCGAAGAGGCTGGCGCCGATGTCGTAGTTGCCGCTGTGGATGGTGAAGATGAGCACGCCACCAGGGTGATTCCGCAGGGAGGCGAAGCGGTCGGTGTTGGGGACATCCCAGGTCACCTCATGACCAAAGTGCATGGACCAGAGGCGGTCGAGGTAGGTGAGGGCGAAGTTGAGGAAAACGCGGAAGCCTGCCCACCAGCGTTCGACCGGGCCGAAGTCGGGACGAAGGGAGCGTAGGTTGGCCAGGATGGCGTGGCGCTGGGTTGTGGCGAGGAGGTAGATGACGAGGGTGACGGGACGGACGAGGAGGAGGGCCAATGTTGTCGGCACAAAACGCATGAACTGCAGCAGGCAGCGTGTCCAGAAGGCGCCATGCAGCCCGGTGTTCCGCCGTGGCGGAACTTGCGGGATGGAGTCTTTGGCGGTTATTTCAGGCGTCATCGGCGGACCCTCTGCCCGTATTGTCAGTCCAAGTTCAAGTCGAGTCAAAACATGCACGCCCCCGCCAGCCAGAACACCTCCAAAGCTGACTATGATGTGATCATTCTTGGCGGGGCGTTCAGCGGAGCGGCTTCGGCGCTTCTGTTGAAGCGCGACCTGCCGGAGCTGAAGGTGCTGGTGGTGGAGAGGACGCGGGAGTTTGACCGCAAGGTGGGGGAGAGCACGTCCGAGGTGGGAGGCTGCTTCCTGACGAGGGTGCTGCATCTCAATCCCTACCTGAGCGCCCATCATTATCAGAAGCATGGGCTGCGGATGTGGTTTTGCAGCAGGCCTGAGGACCGCGTGGAAGACTGCACGGAGCTGGGGCCGAAGTTTCAAAGCCGGCTGCCGACCTTTCAGCTCGACCGCGCCCTGCTGGACCAGCATGTGCTGGATCTGGCTGTTGATGCCGGGGCGGAGCTGCTGCGTCCGGCGACGATCCGTGAGGTTGTGCTGGCGGAGGGGGATGAGAATCACCAGGTGAGCCTGACGACTCAGGAGGGCGAGGCCCGGGCGTTCACGGCGCGATGGGTGATCGACGCCTCGGGCAGGGCGGCGTTTCTGGCGAAGAAGCTGGGGATTCACCGCCCCCTGGGTGAGGAGCACCCGACCTCCTCCATCTGGTGCCGGTTCAGGAATGTCAATCCGCTCGACAGCTACAAGAGCCGGAAGATGCATCCCTGCCTGACCCGGAACGTCCGGGTCTCCCGTAGCAGTGCGACGAATCATCTCATGGGCCGCGGCTGGTGGGTGTGGCTGATTCCGCTGGCCAACGGCGACTACAGCGTGGGGATCGTGTGGGACCGCAGCGTCTTCGCCCTGCCTGACGGACCGAACCTGACGGAACGGCTGCGCGCGCATCTGATGACGCATCCGGTGGGGCGGCTGATGTTTGAAGGGGCGGAGCCGGTGGAGGGTGACACCTTTTATTACAAGGGGCTGCCTTATTACTCCGAGCAGATGGCGGGCAATCGCTGGGCGATGGTGGGGGATGCGGCCGGGTTCATCGACCCGCTTTACAGCCAGGGGCTGGATTACTGCGGGCACACGGTCTATGCCGTGACCGACCTGATCAAGAAGGCGGCGATGGGCAAGGATGTGTCGGGTGAGCTGGCCTATCTGAAAGGTGCGTACAAGCGCAGCTACCGGCTCTGGTTTGAGAGCCTTTACAAGGGCAAGTACCACTATCTGGGGGATGCCGAACTGGTGCGCATTTCGTTCATCATGGACCTGGGCACCTATTTCGTCGGGCCGGTGCGACTGGTTTATGACAGCCCGGATTATGAATGGACCCGGCTGCCCTATGACGGTCCTGCCGGCAACCTGTTTGCGAAGTTCATGACCTTTTACAACCGGCGCCTGGTGGCGATGGCGAAGAAGCGTCTGGCGAAGGGCACCTACGGGGCCTGGAACACGGGCATGGACCTCACGCTGGGCCAGAGTTATTCGCCAAACCTCAGCGCCTTCATGTTCCTTCGCTGGGGGGTGAGGCTGTGGATCATGGCCGAGCTGCGGACCTTGTTCAGCCGGGCCAGGCCGAAGCCCGGCCTGTTGACGGAGCCCGTGACGATGACGGGCGAGGCCAGGGCGGTCATGTGAGGCCGGGGACGGATCGGTCGGATTGATGCTTGCGTCATTGCTGGACTCCAGGACATTCAAGACCTTCAGCATCAACCCATGAGACGACTCTTCTCCTTCGGCAAAAAAGGCACGCCGCCAGCGCGTGTGCCGTCGGTGTCCGAAGGGGCTGCTGGCTGGACGACTCCGACGCCGTACCCCACGCCGCAGGAGCTGACGCAGATGATGCCGGGCGGGATTTACCAATTTGACCTGATGATCGGCCAGGGTGGGATGGGGGCGGTCTACCGGGGCAGGCAGCTGAATCTGGAGCGTGCCGTGGCGATCAAGATCCTGCACCGTCAGCATGGCACTGACTATGCCTACGGTCAGCGTTTCCGGCGTGAGGCGCAGTCGCTGGCCCAGATGAACCATCCGAACATCGTCAGCGTGTACGACTTTGGGATCGTCGGGGACTACCTGTTTTATGTGATGGAGTACATCGAGGGGATCGACCTGCATCAGTCGCTGTGCGCGGGGCCGTTGTCGCCGATGCGTGCCATCGAGATCCTGGTGAAGGTCTGTGACGCCCTGGCCTATGCGCATTCCAAGGGCATCGTGCACCGGGACATCAAGCCGGCGAACATCCTGCTTTCGAATGATGGGCGCATCAAGGTGGCGGACTTTGGGCTGGCGAAGCGGGTGGATCCACAGGCGACGATGCTGACCCAGACCAACATGGCGATGGGAACGCCGGACTATGCGGCACCGGAGCAGTACGATGCCAAGTCGGAGATCGACCACCGGGCGGACATCTATGCGCTGGGGGTGATGTTTTACCAGATGCTGACCGGGCAGATCCCGAGGGGGGCCTGGCATCCGCCGTCATCGCTGGTTTCCTGTGACGCCCGGCTGGACGCGATCATCACCCGTGCCCTGAAGCCGGACCGGAACCAGCGGCAGAAGTCGGCCGAAGAGCTGAAGGGTGAGCTGCTGGACGTGCTTGCCTCCCCGCCGCAGGGTCCAGCGTCCGCCTCGGCGGCGGTTTTCGGGGCGGGTACGGCTCCGGGATCGGCCGCCGCGATGAGCGGGCCTGCCATCAAGGCGCCCACAGGGCCTGCGACTTCCGCCAAGCCCTATGCCGGGCTTGTGCTGGTGCTGGAGGACGATGTTCTGCTGCGCAACCTGATGGTGCGGACCCTGAAGAAGGAAGGTTATGAGGTCAGAGAGACGGCGGATGGAAGTGACACGGTGAAGGTCTACAGCGAGGCGATGATGGCGCGGCGGCCTTTTGACCTCGTGCTGATCGACCTGACGATCCCGCTGGGCATGGGCGGGGCGCGTGCCATGCAGCTGCTGCGGCAGGTGGATCCCGAGGTGGACGCGATTGTTTCCAGCGGCAACCGGTCGGATTCGGCGATGCTGCAGCCCAGCGCGCATGGGTTTGCGGACGTCCTGCCCAAACCCTACGACAGCGAGGACCTGGTGCGGGTGGTGAAACAGGTGCTGGAACGCAGGCAGAGGAGGCTTGCCAAGACGGGCGCATGACGGAGACGACCCCAGTGACCTGTCCGGCCTGCTTCCAGGAATTCGAGGTGCCTGCACCTCATTTCACGGAAGTGCCCTGTGACGTCGATTACGACTGTGAGGTCTGCTGTCGGCCGATGCGCATCCTGTTTGAGGAGTCGGACGGGGAGGTTGTGGGCACGGCGTTGGGTCTTGGAGACTGAGCGTGGTCTCATTTTACTGTTCCCAAGGGCGCTTTTTTCTGGTTTGTATGCACTCCCCCCGCCATGCGACTGCTTTTTCTGATTCTTGCCTGCCTTTGCACCACCTCCTCCTGGGCGCAATTTGACGTGTCCATCAAGCTGCCACGCGCCAACTTCATGGCGCTGGAGGCCATCACGGCCACGGTGACCATCGTCAACCGCACCGGTGCCACCGCCGTGCTGGGAGGGCCGGGCCGGGCCGACTGGCTATCCTTTGAAATCACCTCCACGGACGGCCTGCCGCTGGCCCAGATGGAGGTGGACGGATCGGACATCGTGCAGATGCAGCCCGGGGCCGCCATTCAGCAGAAGGTCACGGTGACCAACGGATACGCGCCTGCGGACATTGGAAACTACGCCCTGAAGGCCCGGGTGCTGCACTCCCAGTCGGGGGATTACTTTGAAAGCAACCGGGCGAGGTTCAGCATTGTGGACAGCAAGCCGATGTGGGAGCGCAGCTTTGGCGTGCCGGAGGGCATGAAGGATGCCGGCAAGCCCCGGCGTTATGCGCTGCACATCTTCAGGGACTTTGACAGCACGTCGTTGTACTTTCGCATGCTGGACGACAAGACCGGTGAGCGGCTCAACACCCTGCGGCTGGGACCCCTGAGCATGGTGCATGATCCGCAGATCACCCTGGATGCGGGGAACCGGCTGCAGGTCCTGTTCATGGCGCAGCCGCATGTCTTTGCGCATGCGGTGCTCAACCCGGAGGGCAGGCTGGAGAAGATGTCGTATTACAAGGACGATGGCGGCCGGCCGATGATGGCGCAGACGCCGAAGGGGGAGATCATCATCAGCGGGGGAGTTTATTTCGACCCCTCCAAGCCCGAGGGAACCGCGAAGAAAAAGGGAGGTCGCAAGGTTTCCGAACAGCCTCCTGGGCTTTGATTCACCCTGGGTCAGGCATGTCCGGAGGATTCAGTTGAGGCCGGGTGCCTTGATGCCTGGCAGGTTCATTTTCATGCAGGGCAGGGTGGGGGCGGCGGGGACATCCATGGAAAGGGGGCTTTCCAGGAGCAGCACGACCTTGAAGGCCTGGGAGCCGTCGGGACGGCGTTCACGGGTGCATTGAACCACAAATCCCCGGACATTGGCCCAGGGATCCTCGGGCTGACCCGGAGGGGCAAGGCATGGCGGGAGGGAGTCCCTTTTCAGTCTGAGCATGAGCTCGGTGCCGATTTGAAAACGCCTTCGGGACCAGAAGACGACACCGCCGCCGGACAGTGCGCAGAGTTCGACGACAGCCTGCCCGCCTCCGCCTGATGCGGAGTTGTCCTGCTTGTACTGGCCGTAGTTTGCCATGAGAACAGGTGCTGGGATACCGGGGCCGTACTTACGGGGAGGAGAGGCGGAAGAAGCCACGCGGCGACGCGGAGTCAAGAAGCAGACTTCAGGGCATTCAGACCTGGGAGCCTGCCTCTACTGGGTGGCGAATTTGGTCAGCAGGCCACGTTTGCGGGTCAGGTTGAGGATCCAGAGGAAGAGCCAGCCTGCGAGAGCCAGGTAGAGAAGGTTCAGGCCTGCGGAGACCCAGAGGTAGCTCCAGTTCATGGAGCCGGTCTTCATGACATCGCGCATGCCTTCAAAGATGTAGGTCGGCGGGAAGCACCAGGCGATGGGCTGCGACCAGGCGGGCATGTCCTCGACCCGGTAGAAGACGGCCACGGCGGGCTGGAAGAAAAAGGGGATGGCCCAGGCGAGCGACTCGGCGGCCTGGCCCCAGCGCAGGATGAGTGCGGTGGAGATCATGCCCAGGGACCAGCCGAAGAGCATGAGGTTGGCGAAGAAGGGGATGAGCCACCAGCTCAGGGAGAAGACGTTGAAGGTGTAGCCGAACCAGGAGATGAGGCTGAGGACGATGGCGGTGACGATGATGCGCAGCAGGCCGACGATGAAGGTGGCGCTGACGTATTCCGCAGTGCGGACCGGGGCGACGAAGATGTTCAGCAGGTTGCGGGTCCAGACGTCCTCCAGGAAGGAGATGGCGACGCCCTGCTGGGCGCGGAACATGATGTCCCAGAGGATCATGCCGCCGAGGAAGAAGAGCACGAAGCTGCCGAACTCGGGATTGGTGTTCTTCTGGATGAAGACGGTGACGTTGCCCCAGACCACGAGGTCGACCACGGGCCAGAAGACGAGCTCCACCATGCGCATCGGGGTGCGGGTGTAGAGGAAGAGGTAGCGCAGGACGAGGGCGCTGATGGTGCTGAAGTTCATGGTTCGTCGACGATCTCGCCGTCGCGGGCGATCTTGATGAATACGTCCTCCAGGGAGGCGCTGCTGGAACGGGAGAGGATCTCGGAGGGCGTGCCTTCACAGACGATGCGGCCTTTGTGAAGGAAGATGACCCGGTCGCAGACCTCCTCGATGTCGCGCATGTTATGCGAGGTGTAGAGGATGCCGATGCTGCGCTCGCGCTGCACCCTGCGGACCACCTTGCGGACCTTGTCGGCGATGTCGGGGTCGAGGCTGGCGGTGGGTTCGTCGAGCATGAGCAGCTCGGGATCGTTCAGGAAGGCCTTCACGAGGTTCACGCGGGTGGACTCGCCGGCGGAGAGCTGGCCGGTGACGCGCTTGGCCAGGTGGGAGATCTCCAGCAGCTCCATGAGCTCGGCGATTTTTGTCCGCGGATCCTTCACGCCGTAGATCTTGGCGAAGACGAGCAGGTTCTGGCCGACCAGGAGGTTGCCGGGCAGGGCGGTGTAGGCGGAGGAGAAGTTGGCGCGCCGGAGGATTTCGATGCGGTGCTGGTGCAGGGGCAGGCCGAAGGCGAAAAGGTCGCCGCTGGTGGGCAGGGTGAGGCCCAGCAGGCAGTTCATGGCGGTGGTCTTGCCGGCGCCGTTGGCCCCGAGCAGGCCCAGCACCTCGCCGCGATGGAGCTTGAAGGAGAAGCGGTCCAGGGCCTTCACGCCGTCGAACTCACGGGTGAGCTCGCGTGCTTCCAGGATGACCTCGCGCGTGTCGGGGGGGGCGGACATGGGCGCGGAGGATGGACGATGCCCCCGGGAATGCAAGGGGCAGGCGAGGCGGTGGCCTAACCAGGGGCGGCGGGGCTCGCCCGCCTTGCATGTCCGCCATGGCATGGTTGAATGCGCGCCCATCATGAGAGACGACCCCACCGTGCCCAGCGACGCCCGTTTTGAAACGCGCGCCATCCACGTCGGCCAGGATTACCGGAGCGAGACCGGCGCGGTGATCCCGCCGATCTACATGACCTCGACCTTTGAGACGGGCAACCCGGGCAGCTTTGACTACACCCGCAGCGGCAGCCCGAACTTCAGGAATCTGCAGACCACGCTGGCAAGCCTGGAGAACGCCCGGTACTGCACGGTGTTTGCGAGCGGCGTGTCCGCCATCACCGCCATCGCCTTCGGCCTGAAGGCCGGGGACACGATCGTGTCCGAGCAGAACATCTACGGCTGCACCTACCGCCTGTTTGAAAGAGTGCTGCGCAAGTTCGGGGTGAACATCCACTATGTGAACCTTGCCGACCCGGCCCATTATGACGAAGTGGCGCGTCTGAAGCCTGCGCTGCTCTGGCTGGAATCCCCCACGAACCCGCTGCTGAAGGTCCTCGACATCCGGGCGCTTTCCGATGTGGCGCACGGTGTGGGCGCCTCGGTGGTGGTGGACAACACCTTCGCCTCCAGCCTGCTGCAGCAGCCGCTCGACCTCGGGGCCGACCTGTCGCTGCTCAGCACCACGAAGTACACCAACGGCCACTCCGACGCGCTCGGCGGCGCGGTTTGCAGCAACGCGGACGAATGGCAGGAGAAGATGATCTTCGCCCAGAAGGCGCTGGGCCTGCAGCCGAGCCCGTTTGACACCTGGCTGACCTCGCGCGGCGTGAAGACCGAGGCCCTGCGCATGGAGCGCCACAACGCCAACGCCCTGGAGCTGGCGACGCGGCTGGAGGCCCATCCGCGGGTAAAGTCGGTGCGCTACCCCTTCCTACCCAGCCATCCCCAGCATGAGCTGGCGAAGCGGCAGATGACTGGCGGCAGCGGCATGATGCTGGCGGATTTCGGCCACAGCCAGGACGGGGCGCTGGCCTTCATCCGCAGGCTGCACCTGTTCACCCAGGCCGAAAGCCTGGGCGGCATCGAAAGCCTCGTCTGTCACCCTGCGACGATGACGCACGCCTCCGTGCCCCGCGAGGTGCGGGAGGCCGCAGGCATCACCGACGGGCTGATCCGCTTCTCGGTCGGCATCGAGCATGTCGAGGACCTGTGGGCCGACATCGAGCGCGCCCTGGCGGCGGGCTGAGCGACATCGCACGGTGCTCAGCAGAAGTGAGCGCCGCGCGTGTTCACATAAAGCGAGAACAGGCTCTGGCTGGCGGTCATGAAGAGACGGTTCCTCTTTGGGCCGCCGAAGCACAGGTTGCTGACGGTTTCCGGCAGGCGGATGAAGCCGATCAGGCGGCCTTCGGGGTTGAAGACATGCACACCGTCATAGCCTTCGCCGATCCAGCCGGCGCTGGCCCAGACATTGCCCTCGACGTCGCAGCGCACGCCGTCGGAGTTGCCCTTGCCGGCCTTGTCGGCGAGCAGACCCTTGTTCGGCGTGAACTCCCTGCCCTTGCCGAGCCTGACGCCGTCCTCGACGTCATAGACGCGGATGTTTTTCGGTGCGCCGGTGTCGACGATGTAGAGCCTGCGGTAGTCCGGGCTGAAGCAAAGGCCGTTAGGCTTGGCGAGGTCCTCGGTGACCTTGGCAACTTTGCCCGAGGGGTCGATGCGGTAGACGGCCTCCTTGATGAGCAGCTCGCCCTTGTTGCCCTCGTAGTCCATCATGCTGCCGTAGCCGGGGTCGGTGAACCAGACGCCGCCGTCGGGATGCACCACGGCGTCGTTCGGGGCGTTGAGGGGTTTGCCCTCAAATTCCGAGGCGAGCACGGTGACCTTGCCGTCCAGTTCATAGCGCACGACCCGGCGGTTGGCGTGTTCGCAGGAGATCTGGCGGCCCTGCCAGTCGAAGGTGTTGCCGTTGCTGTTGCCGGAATTGTTGCGCAGCACGGAGACGTGGCCGTCCTCGGGGAGGTAGCGCATCTGGGCGTTGTTGGGGATGTCGCTCCAGACCAGGTAGTTGCCGCTGCCGTTCCAGGCGGGGCCCTCCGCCCAGAGCATGCCGGTG
Organism: Prosthecobacter sp.; assembly: GCA_044345155.1. Classification (GTDB taxonomy): domain Bacteria; phylum Verrucomicrobiota; class Verrucomicrobiia; order Verrucomicrobiales; family Verrucomicrobiaceae; genus Prosthecobacter. The sequence continues at coordinate 15,440 of JBIJBP010000085.1, forward strand.
TGCAGGCGGCGGATGGGCGAGTTGCCCTGGATGAGCTTCTCAAAGGCCGGGTCGATGGCGATGACGTCCGGGTCGGGATAACGCTCGGGATTCCGGCCGCTCCAGTCGCGTCCGAAGGCGCTGGCTGCCGTGGCTGTGGCAAGGGTGGTGAGGAAGGAGCGGCGGTCGGTGGTCATGATGAGGCGGTGCTTCTAATGAAACGGGCCGTGTCATGCAAGACTTCCGAACCGGGTGTCAGGAATGCGGGCCGCGTTCCCGGTGCAGGCCGGTCATCTGGCGCAGCACTGCAAACAGATCACCAAGCCTGCCCCAGTAGGGCCTGCGGGGCGTCAGCACGGTGACGTCCGCCTGGGGGAAATGGGAGCGCAGGCGGCGGCTGGGATGAACAAGCACGCGGTTGCCGACGAACTCGAGCAGGGGGATGTCCGCAGCGCTGTCGCTGTAGGCCCAGCAGTGGAAGCGTTCCTCGTCGCTGAGGGCGGCGACGCCGGGCAGGCGGTCTTTCATGGCCGTGATCTTGGCCTCGCGCTTGTTGTTCGAGCCGAGGATCGGCGGACGCATGGGGACGAGGTTTTCCGTCAGCTTGAACTGGGTGGCGATGCAGTGGTCGAAGCCGAGCACCTCGGCGATGTCGTGGGCGTAGAAGTCGGGGCTGGCGGTGTTGAGCACGAGCTTCCGGTGCTGGTGCTTGTGGCGGAGGATTTCCGCGCGCAGCTCGGGATAGATCCAGGTGTCCACGCAGTCGTGGGCGAAGTCGCGGGCGAGGCGGCGGAGATGGGCGCGCTTCATGCCGGCGAGGTAGGAGAGGAAGGCGCGCTTGGCCGTGGCGGTGCTAACAAGCCCCAGGGCACGGCCGAGGGCGAAGGGGGCGAACCAAAGATGCAGAAGAATGCGCCAGGGATGCCGACGGAGCACGAAGTTGCAGAACAACGCCTGGGTGTCGAACGGCAGCAGGGTGTGGTCGAGGTCGAAGAAGGCGTAGCGCATGGGCGGGGGTCCGGATGACGGAACGCTCAGGAAAGGCATTCCTTTAAAATCTGCTCCTGAAGGCGGGCCATCTGCGCCGCCTCCCCGGGCTCATGATCGTCCCAGCCGCCGAGGTGCATGAGGCCGTGGACGATGTAGAGCGCGGTTTCGCGGGCGATGTCCTGGCCGTGTTCCTCCCCCTGCCGGGCGGCGGTGTCGGTGCTGACGAGGATTTCACCGTGATGGAAGGTGATGACGTCCGTGGGCGTCGGGTCGTCGAGGAACTCGCCATGAACGCGGGCGATTTCGGCGTCGCCGACCAGTGAAACCTCGACTTCATCAAGGTGGAAAAGCGGGGCGTCTGCGGAGCGTGCGGCCTTCTGGCAGCGGGGGATGGCGGCCTGGGCGACGTGCTTCAGCCAGCGTAGCGGCAGCCTGCGCTTCGGGTGGTGATTGTGCAGGTGCAGCCTGGGTCGGGGTGGTCCGGCGGACATCTCAGGCGGCGGAGGCGGGCGGCTTGCGCGGGGTGCGCTTCTTCCTTTCGGAGGGCGGCGTCTCGCTGCTGGTGATGTAGGGGGACTCCATGGCGACGGTGCGGCCGTCATGAACATGGGGCTGGGCGGAGGCGGCCATGTCCCTGGGGCCGATGATGCTGGTGGCGGCCTGTGGCTCGCTGGCCTTCTGATACTTCACCCGGCTGTGCATCATGCTCAGGAGGGTCTTGGTGAAGCTGGCCTTCACGCGGGCGAGTTCGGCGATGGTGAGGTCACATTCATCGAGCTGGCCGTCGGCCATGCGGCTTTGGACGATTTCATCCACGAGGGCCTCAACACGGGCGGGGTTGGGTTTCTCCAGGGACCGGGAGGCGCTTTCGATGGCGTCCGCGAGGGAGATGATGGCGGCCTCCTTGAACTGCGGCTTCGGACCGGGGTAGCGGAAGACGTCCTCGGTGACCTGCGGCACATCGTCCTCCTTGGACTTGCCCTGCTCGACGAGGCGGATCATCTCGGCCTTCTGGTCGAGGGCGCGCTTGTAGAAGTACCAGGCCAGGGTGGTGCCGTGGTGCTGCTCGATGACGTCGATGATGCTGCAGTTGAGCTTGTGCTTGATGGCCAGATCCACGCCATCCTTGACGTGGGCGATGAGGATGAGGGCGCTCATGCGGGCCGTCAGGTCCTCATGGGGGTTGTTCGCCGGGTCCATGTTCTCGATGAAGTACTCCGGCTTGGTGAGCTTGCCGATGTCGTGGAAGTAGGCGCAGACGCGGGTCATGGCGGCGTTGGCACCGACGGCTTCGGCGGCGGCCTCGGCGATGTTGGCGACGATGAGGCTGTGGTGGTAGGTGCCGGGGGCCTCGATGCTGAGGCGGCGCATGAGGGGGTGGTTGAGGTCGGCCTGCTCCAGCCAGGTGACCTCGGTGGTGACGCCGAACAAGCTTTCGATCATGGGCATGGCGCCTCCGACGGCGAGGCCGGTGAGGATGCCGACCAGGAGCGGGATGCCCATCACGCGGCCGAGGGCGGCGGGCTCGACGGCGCCGGCGGCGTGGTGCATGATGAGGGAGAAGGCTGCGGCGACGGCGCCGATGTAGAGGCCGGCCACGAGCAGGCGGTTGCGGCGGCGGACACGGTTGGTGAACAGCACGACCAGGAAGCCGATCAGGGCCGAGCAGGCCAGGTAGGTGACCACGTTCACCGACATGAAGATGATGGCGCCGAGCAGGCTGGAATAGATGGCCCCAAAGAGGCCGATCTTCCTGCCCAGGGCGACGGAGAGCACCATCGGCCCGAGGGCGTGGGGCAGGGCCAGGATGGGCAGGGCTCCAGTCCATCCTTTTTGGTAGGCAAAGTCGATCATGCCCACGCTGGCGAGGAACTGCAGGAGCAGGGTGCCGAGGACGAGCGCCAGCTCCGTGTTGTCAGCCACATCCTCGCGCAGGGCCACCAGCAGGTGGATGACCATGGCTCCACCGACGGCTGCGGCGCAGAGGTAGGCGGTGAGCTGGGGCTGGATGGTGCCAGGCACGGCGGCGGCGGCCACCTTCATGAGCAGGCCGATGCCCGTAAAGAAGAGCAGGTAGACGAGGGCCGTGGCAGCAGGGTGGGTCCGCAACTCATCCACAAGGTCGCCATCCTGATGCTTCCGGCGGACTTTTCCGCAGGACAGGCCTTCTCGTTGCAAGCGGGCACGCCGGAGAGATTCGAACATGGGGGTGGGAGGGAAAGGCTACCACAACCGGGACGGTGGACAACAGGTGTTTTGATCCCGGACGACCCCTGGTGCGTTCATTTGAAAGCATGGGCTGGTCCGGGCTGTAGAGTGGACATGCCTTCCCTTCGTCTCGTGTTCCTTCTGGGCGCAGCGGCCTTGTGTCCAATCCCTGTCATCCTGGCCAAGGACGACGGTCCACGGCCCGTGCCCTGGTCCTTCGCCCCACTGCGCCGGGTGGAGCCACCTTCCGTCAAGGATGCCGCCTGGCCGAAAACTCGGATCGACCGCTACCTGCTGGCCCGGATGGAAGCCGCAGGCCTGAAGCCCTCCCCCAGGGCGGACGAACACACTTTGGAAAGACGGCTGGCCCTTGTCCTGACCGGCCTGCCTCCGGACCGGGGGGTGAAGGCTGGCCCGGACTCCCAGCAGGCGCGGGTCGAACATTACCTGGCCTCGCCGCATCATGGGGAGCGCTGGGCGCGGCACTGGCTGGACCTTGCCCGCTACACCGACCAGGTGCCCGACTGGCTGGACTCGACGAAGTACGCCTTCCTGTATCGTGACTGGGTGGTGCAGGCGCTGAACATGGACATGCCTTACGACCAGTTCGTGATCCGGCAGCTTGCCGCGGACCACCTGCCTGGAACCGGCCCGAAGGACCGGGTGGCCCTGGGGTTCATCGGCCTCAGCCCAACCTATTTCAAGGAACTGCAGCTGCCGCCCGAGATCATCCGGACGACGGTGGCTGACGAGTGGGAGGAGCATGTCGACGCCGTCGGCCGCACGTTTCTGGGGCTGACCCTGGCCTGCGCCCGTTGTCATGACCACAAGTCCGACCCCGTGACCGCACAGGACTACTACGCCCTGGCGGGTGTCTTTGCCTCCGTGAAGCAGACGGAGCTGCCGACGATGGATGACCGCTTCTGGAAGCCGGTGGAAAAGGCCCGCGCCGAGGTCGCCACCCTGGAGAAGCAGGTTGTTGAGCTGAAAAAGAAAAAGCCCAAGGACCTGGCGGAGCAGACCCGTGCGATTCAGGCGAAGATCGACGCCATCAAGGCCGGCACGCCGCATTATCAGATGGAGATGGCGAATGCCGTGGTCGACGCGGCGCTGTATGTCGTCGAGGCCGACAACAAGAAGGGCACGAAGCTCGACTACAAAATGGGCATGTCGCGCAGCCTGGAGCTGCAGCGGCGCGGCAATCCGAATGACCTGGGCGAGCTGGTGCCGCGTCGGTTTCTGTCGGCCTTTCCCTCCAAAAGCGGCCGTCCCCGCCAGTTCAGCACGGGCAGCGGCCGGCTGGAGCTGGCCCAGGCCATCGTTGAGGACGCCGCGCCGCTCACGGCCCGGGTGATCGTCAACCGTGTCTGGAAGCATCACTTCGGCCGCGGCCTGGTGGACACCCCCAGCGAGTTTGGCAACCTGGGCGAGCCGCCGTCGCATCCGGAGCTTCTGGATGACCTGGCGGGCAGGCTCATCGAAAACGGCTGGTCCCTGAAATGGCTGCACCGGGAGATCCTCAACTCCGCCGCCTGGCAGCAGGCCAGCATCGCTCCTGAAAATGAAAGGCTGGATCCGGAAAACAAGCTTTTCGCCCGCATGACCCGGCGTCGGCTCGACTGGGAGTCCTGGCGTGACGGGATCCTCACCGCCACCGGGGAGATCGACCTCCGCCTGGGAGGGCCTGCGGCGTCCGTTGGCGACGTGAAGAACCTGCGGCGTTCACTTTATGGCGCCTCGGACCGTCAGGACATGGACCCGATGCTGCGCATCCATGACGTGCCCGATCCTGGCGCACACAGTCCCTGGCGCACGGAGACGACCACGCCGCTACAGGGCTTGTTCGCCCTGAACTCCCCCTTCATGCAGTCGCGGGCTGATGTCCTTGGGAAATGGATTCAAACTCAGGGCGGCGGCTGGCTGGAGGGGGCCTATGGCAGGTTGTTCATGCGGCCGCCAACGTCGCCGGAGGCTGCTGCAGCACGTCGGTTCATGGCCGGGCGTGAATCTGATCCCGCTGTCTGGTCACAATACGCCCAGGTGCTGCTGGCCTCGAATGAGCTGCTGTTTATCGATTAAGCGTGGCGCCTTTGTTCAGCGGTAATCCTCGCCGTTCAGGCTGCGGGCGACGCTTTCCAGCCAGTTTTCCAGCGCTTCCTGCATCTGCGGGACACGATCAGGCTGCTCGGCAAAGAGCACTCTGCTTTCGTCCGGGTCGGCGCTGAGGTCGTAGAGCTCCCACTCCACGTCACCGGTCTTTTTGTCCTCGATGCGATGCAGCTTCCAGGGCCAGTCGAGCCAGGCGGAGTGACCAGGGAACTTGTTGAGCGGCACCGGGTCGCCAATCTTGCCGGCGTCGGCGGCGAGGCGCAGCGGGTCACTGGGTTCCTCACCTTTTTTCTGAGCAACCAGGAGGTCGCGCATCCAGACATCCGAGGGAGTGCCGATGCCTTTGGTGCCGCTGTCCCAGAAGCCGATCGGCAGGCTGCGACTGCGTTTTTCACCGTTGAGCAGGGGCAGGAGGCTGACGCCATCCAGCGGTGGAGTCTTGTCCAGCTTCACATCGGCAATATCGAGCACGGTGGGCAGGATGTCGGAGGTGACGCAGGGGATGGAGATGACCTTCGCCTCATGAAACTGCGCCGGCCATTCGAGCAGTGCGGGCACGAGCAGGCCGCCTTCGTAGACCTTGCCCTTGTTCCCGCGACGTCCGCCGCTGGAGCCTATTTTTGGCAGGGCGCCGTTGTCGCTGCAGTACCAGAGCACGGTGTCCTGCTCGATGTCCAGGGAGCGAAGTTCGTTACGCAGGCGGCCGAAGGCGCGGTCCATGGCGGTGATCTCACCATAAAAGTTTTTCTCCGCCTGGGTCAGCCCTTCATAAAGGGCGGCGTCCTGCTCCAGGGCCCGGTGCGGGCTGTGGGGTGAGCCAAACCAAACAACTGCCAGGAAGGGTTTTTCATCCCTGGCGCATTCACGAATGAACTGGATGGCAACCTCGGCGGTGACATCGGAGCTGTCGCCTTTGAATTCAGTGGCCCTGCCCTTGACGCTTAGGATGGGATCCAGGTCGAAGAAGTTGGGTGCGGAGACCCATTCGTCGAAGCCACAGGCGCCCGGGTTGACCGGGCTGGCGGCCTGCACGGAGCCGAGATGCCATTTGCCGAAGTGGCCTGTTCGATAGCCTGC